>NZ_JAAXMS010000003.1:600000-816905 GCF_012290005.1 Crateriforma spongiae | reverse complement strand
CTCCAGGCCCTTTACTCGATGCATTGTTGCTAGTTGAACTCCGTCCCCGTCGACTGTGTCACCGTCTAACTCTGTAAATGCAACATCATTCGTTTTCAATGTCGACTTGAGCTTCTTGAGTAACCACTTGGCTCTCACAACAATTGCGATCTCATCCAGTGGTACTGTTTCCTTGAGCCTCTTCACCAAGTCGGAAATTGCCTGTGATTCTTCATCTTGGTTATCATGCTCCAGCAGTACCGGTTCAGGGCCGCTAAAGAGTGAGTGTGTCGCGATATCGGACCATGGAGAGTTGCAAAGGTCGGTCGTGACCAAATCGCTGCTGCGACCTGTTGCCCAACGACGGATTTGTTCGGTGGTGCGGTAGTTGATCTGCAAACGGTGAATTCGATCAGAAATCATGACATCTCCGTCCGAAAGCTGAGTCGGTTCATGGTAGATCCGTTGACGGGGATCCGCGACAATGAATATGTCGTCAGCCGCCGCCCGGACCAAGGATCTGACAAACCGCCAATCAGTCGCCGAAAAGTCTTGTCCTTCGTCGACGATCACGTGTTGATAAATAGCAGATGAAGAGTTTGTAGACAGCTCCGCTGCCTTACGAGCAACGCCAACCCAACTCAACTTACCGCTTGCTTGTAACGCATGCTCAAAAAGCTCAAACGCTTTCCAGACCGCCGCTTTCTCTCGTCTGGAAAGCGATGGTGTGCGACCGACTCTCGACAGTTGTAGGTATTCGTCACGATCAGTGATTCCTCGAACAGCATTTGCGTAAAACCACTCATCACGCAACACGTCTGTCTCAAGTTTCGTGGGATTGTCGACAGCCACTTGATCCCATGCCAATGCAATCTCTTCATCGCTTGCAACCTGTGTGGGGCCGGCGTTGCGAAGCCAGGACATGGCATGTTCGTGAATGTGTTGCACGTCAATGCGATTTATCTCATCACCGCATAGCGTTCCAAGCACGGACCTCACATTTTCTGCTAAGTTTTTGGTGAAGGTAGTGAATAGAACGCGTTGATCCGACTTAAGGTTCAGTGCAAGCCTACGCGCCCGATGCATCGCTACAATGGTCTTGCCAGTGCCAGCACCGCCCAAAACCAACGTCGGGCCTGCAAACGACTGTTGCGTCATTTGCTGCTGAAGTGGGTGCAGAAAAACCCTCCACTGCTCCAACGGCGCTGACAAAACACGATCGAGCTCGTCATCGCTGTCGACTCGACTAAACCGTCGAGTCGACTGGCTCTTCAAGATCGCCAAATCTTCGTCGGCATTTTCACTTGACGATGACTGCTGACTCTCCTCTTCAAGCAACAGACCCACATATTGCTTCACGTCCTCAACGGACTCTCCCTCGGCGAGCCATACCAGTGCTTCAAAAGCTTCGGCGGGCAGCACGTTTTGAAGTTGCGATAGCTCTTCCTTCGTCTGTAGTTGCCGAACCGCAGGTAGCAAGACCGGGGGAATGCCAAATGAAAGTAGCGTCTTGTTATCTTGAGGAAGCAGTGCGTCTTGAGTGGCTTGCGAAGCCTCCGCATCGGCTACTGCCTTCTGCACCCGTTCTACGTTCAAAATTTGCAGAGACTGAGTCTCTGGATGAACTTCGAATGTTCGATTTCTGGCCCAATCCATCGCCTCATCGTGGTTGTCAACCCAGACCAGTACGTAGGTGTTGCCGGTATCGGGATGCAATACGACGGCTCGATACTTTTGATCAATCCGAACCGTTCGAACACGGTCGTCAGCCATGTTGTGGATCTTTTCGTAGTTGATCGCCGACGACTTAGGATCTGCCCTGAACTTTTTGGCGAATTCCTGGACCTTCTTTCGTTGCGATTTCGGAAGCTTCGCGACCGCGTCCATGAACTCATTGCTGATCGCCAATTGCGGAGTACTCATGAGAGACTTCTCCCTTGCTCGGCCCTACTGCCCATAAGTGCTGACCGAATCGCTGCAACATCGGTACTCAACCCTTGACCGACAATCACCAGCCACTGACGCGTCTTGAATTGTTCAGCCGATTCGTGATCGCCGCCGCGAAAGTAAGCCACGGACAAATCAGGCCAGGCAAGTTCGCATTCTGCGATGGTCACTCCGTCTTCGTCGTCCAAGGGATAGCCGGGTTCGGGAACGGGAATGTTATCCGCAGCAAGCTGCGCAACCAATTTGCGGATGTCGCCGCTAACAAGGTCGAGAACCTCTTCATACTCCTTCGACAACTTGGCTTTCGGAGTTTGCTTGTCGACGTTAGCTTGCACCGGTTGGGATGTTGTGGGGCTCGGCTTGCCTAAGGCAGAGTTCAGCTCACTGTTTTCGTCCAGCGATCGCGCAAACTCCTTCCCGACCAACAATCGCCCGAGTTTTTTCAGATGACGTCGCATGGCACCGCTGTCATCCAAATCAACACGAGTGATTTCCAAAACGTTGTATCCTTTGTTGCGTAGCCAGGAACGAATTTCGCTGTCCTTTGCTGCAGTGTTGGCGCTCCCGTGAATGTGATCGCTCATACCGTCCAGATAGATGCAAATCCCCATGTCATCGGGATCATCCGGGTCGGGATCAAAAAACACGTCGGGGGTTGTGCTGCTCAGGTTTGGGCTCGGTCGAAACTCGTACTTGAAGCGAATTTGCTGCTGGAAACTCCCGCCCTGAAAACCTGCTATCGCCAACAGATGCTTTAGTTTGGCCTCCGCGTCGTTCACCTCGCCTGCTTGCGTGTTCGGGTTATTATCAGGCGATGGCTGCAGCGATGGAATGACGTGCTCCTCAGCAAGTCGGTTCCCCGCACGCTCAAAGAACTCAAGACCAACATGTCGATCGAGATATCGGTGGTAGTAGGCATTGCGGAACGTCTGCAGACAATGATTGCACGAGCTACCGCAATTCATCGGACAACCCGACAACATCTCCGCTGCAGTCGAAACGATTCGTGGGAAGTTCTCGAGCAGTTGCGAAAGCAGGCCCGACCCACCAGGCATAGGATCCCATAGGTTGCCATCTACCTCGTCCCGATCAACATGCCCAACGACCAAAACCTGCAGGTCATCGATGTGCATGTCCAATACCGACGCGGCCGCCTGGCGAATGGATTCGAGGATCGTGTAAGCAGTCGTTTTGTCTTGCATGTTCACCATGGTGACGGCATCGGCAACCACGTCCGCGTAAAAGCCGACGTTGACCGGTTCTTGGCCGCACCACTCGGTGTGCTTGTCGCGGAAGTTCTGGATCTGACGAACCGATGCCAGCGGCGACACGCTTTGTCCACAGATTTGGCAAACCGGATAGCCCATTTCAGGCGGCGTTCGATCGACCAGCGACGAAGCGCCTACATTCACCATGCGGAAGTGCACGCCTCGACGGAAGTGCAGCGGACTGCCACCCCAGCCAAATGCTTGGCCACCATTGTGTCGTCCCTGCTCCCGACCATAAGTCGCCACCGAAAGCTGAAAGCGGTTTTCCTCCTCATCCGAAATCTGCGACATGTGCACCAGATCGACATCACACACTGGAATGGCGGTCAATTCAATATCGCTCAAACTTCCCGAGGCACTGCTGCGATCACTTTCAATGATCGCTTCTCGGTCAATGTTCACCGCGAAGACCGGCGTATCGACTTCGTCCATTTCCGCTTCGCGATGAAAACGCCTAGCTACAAACCGGTGGCCATTGGCGTAAATCAGATTTCCAGGCACATATTCTCGCAGCGCCATCGATGCCGCCCTTGGCAAATTAAAATCCATGGCCCCGATTTGCCAGCGTGGAACTTCCGCCATCCCAACAATCGCACCGCCGTCCAGACCGTAGCCCGGCAAGAAACCTTCCTGTGAGAGAACACTGAATGTGACTGTGTCGTCGACACCATCCGCATCGCCTCGACGACGGCGGCCCATTCCCTTCAGTTGCTTGACAAGACGGTCGCAGCGTTTGAAGTGCGCCTCATCGTCATAACTGAGTGTGCCCTCCTCGTCGCGCACCCGGTTCAGCCGGCGTATTTCACGAATTGCCCATTGCAGACGCTTCCGAAGTCTGCCGATGACGCGGCCCAGGTTGCTCGCGACCTCGTCGATGTGTCGTGCAATTTCCTCTTCCGTCGTCACATCAGCATCGTCATCCGGCCAGCCATCACGAAATGCTCGACCGACGTATGTCAACAAATCATTTCGATGCTTTGCGATTAAGTCCGCTAGCGGTTGGACGTTGAATGGCTCACTGCGCAACTGACCGGAGGGCGTAAACAGATAGTGCGTGATGCGAGAGGGCAGTGTTTCCTTCAACGTATCGTGAATCAGCTCCCTTTCTGATTCGGGCAAGCCTGACGCTGGTCGGCCGAGTTGATTCAGCCGCGTGATCACGGTGGCAGCGACGTGCTTGGAAACCAAAACGTTGTTTCGCAAGTTGAACGCCGGCGGGTCGACTCGTCCACCAAGCATTCGCATCGGATCATTGAAATACGCGCGATCGTGCGAAGCCGGCCGGCAATAGGTGATATTGACGGCCATCCGGTGGCGACGCCCCGCGCGTCCCGCACGTTGCCAGTAGTTCGCTGGCAACGGCGGCACGTTCCGAAGCAAGACCGAATCAAGTGCCCCAATGTCGACACCAAGTTCCAGCGTTGGTGTGCAAACCAACGTGTTCACTCGGTCACCGCTTCCCTTGAACCAGTTTTCGATTTTCTCGCGGGTGGCCTGGGGCACCATCGCTGTGTGTTCTTCCGGGCGAAGCATCGCGTAGCGTTCATCGAGAACCTGCAAATCGTAATTGTCAGGATCCTCACCCACAAACTCCAAAGTTCCGTCGCACTGCCATGCCAGGCAGAGGTTTCCCGGTGTACGTCGCGTGACTCGACGGCGACATCGATTGCAACTGTAGTACCCATGGTTTTCGGCGATGCGAATCTTGTCCGAGTCGATCTGGTAAACACCGCTGCACCGCGGCAGAGCACGCCCCTTATTACTCTTGAGCGTTACTGGGACCAGCAACGCTTTCGTCGGGTCTGTGCAATAGCCCCAAAGCTCTTCAATGAACTCAGCAACATCGTCCGGCGGAACACCCCATTTTCGCACAATCGAACGAATAAGGTTGTTCCGTTCTGACATCCATGCTGTCACCCGTTCTCGCTCGTCACTGCCGGCCAGTTCCAGCTTCATTCCCTTGGGGCCGGGAAGAATGGGGAGATACCCTCGTTGGATTTCGCGATCGCCGTCGTGCCAATATCGAGAAAAGATCTCGTTGTGCGAATCTCGCAGCAAACGCCGTCGACGGAGCGCATCAAGCAACGTTTCGATTCCGATCTTCAATTCATCGGCGGGCAACCCGAGGCGGTTAGCCCACGACTGGATAAAAGAGTCCGAGGTATTCAAACCCTCGTACGAGACGGTGATCCGTCCCCACGGTTCCAGTCCCTTCCGCTGATTCGACGCCATCGTGATTTCACGCAGCATTTGAATTCGCAGAAAGTACGCTCGTTCGTCAGCATGCGATCCACCGCTACCTTCCTTTGGGGCAACTCGCCAAACTTCAGGGATCAACGCTCGGGAATAGGAGTCATCGCGGTCGAGTGAGTCGCTCATTTTCAGTGCCACATCCCCAATCGACACCGCACCGCCGGCAATTGCCTCGGCCATCAAACCACGCAAGCGGAATCGCCGAGCATGGTCTTTCATCCAACCCGCCTGAAACGCGGCGTCTTGGCGATTATCCGCAAATAACAGCAACCGTTTGCGGTCCGCATGCTGAACCATATCCTGGGCCAGAACATGCACGTCAGCAACGGAAGTCGCACGGACTTCGCGGATGGGTTCACGATACCGGCGCCCGTTGGCGCTGCCGAGAGCTCGGCATGAGAAACAGCTCGTCAAATAGCCAGGGTGTGATTCCTTGCTCTTAACGGCGTACAGACGCACCATCTCCGCCATCTCACCACAGGCTTGGCACCGCGACTTTGGGTTCGGATGGGCCGCACCACACCTGCGGCAAAAATACAGCGCCGTTGTCCGCGGATGATTGGCGAGCCCCTGGCCGTCCTGGTTAACAATGACGTCGAGCAAGACCACACGAACGCCTCCGTGTTTCTCTTCTTGCGGAGCCCAAAAGTGGTCCTCGTCTTCGCCCATTTCACCACCGCCGGGCGTGTTGCCGGTGTATTGAAAGTCCTTCAAGTGGGTCGTTAGGTAATGCTGCCCACAGGTATTGCATGAAAACAGCCGTGGGCGCCACCACTTCTCTGCCGATTCACCTCTCTCTAGTTCTTCTGCACTGCTGAGCGAAAGCGTCGGATCGCTGCCGGATTCAAAAGAGACCACACCACCGGTAATACCACGCAAAAATCCATGCACCACGGGACGCATCAGCGGACGGCCATCCTTTAGCGACGCCGCACCCAGCGTCAGATAGCAAAGCAATTCTTCTTCGCTGACCTTGCGGCCGACTGTCGTCTTTAACTCAGACAGCAAGGTTGAAAGCTCACGAGGTCCCATGAGAGACGTTCGGATCTGCTTCGCGACTTCGTTCTGACGTAGGTCGTCGAACAGAGATTCCTGCCATTGTTCGCTGTCAATCTCTCTCTTGGTCAGTCGCCGATAGACCGACGTCACCTGCTCCTGCGGGTTAAGCGATTCGACCGCCGTCAGAGTATCTTCAAGCAGCTTGCTAAGCTCGCGTGGCCGCTCGGGATGATACGTGCTAGTGGACCATTCATCGTTCTGATATTCCTCATTGACGGTCACGACCGAAGCCGCATCAACACCAAAGAACCGCGAAGCGAACTTTCTCGCCGCATCCGGTTCGTTTTCGTCAACAATCGTGGCCGAGGTTGCGATGCAAGTGGTGTGAGAACTGTCTTTGCCGCAGAACGCACGCAGACGTCGAATCAAACAAGCCGTTTCCGCTCCCTGGATGCCGGTAAAGGTGTGAGCCTCATCGAATACCAGATACTCCAGCAACGCATTATCAAAAAGCTCAACGTCTCGCTGGCGAGTCAGCAGTAATTCCAATTGTTTAATGTTGGTTAGCAGGATTCGTGGTTGGCTGCCAATTGTCCGCATCTTCTCGCGTGAGCACACCTCCTCCACCGGATGCACCGAGTCGCTCAGTCCCGCCTCGCGAGTTTCTCGAATACGAAATTCATAGTCCTCGCGACTTTCGCCGATCTCCATCCGGTGCCCGTGAACCTCTCGTTCGTTCTCGGGCGTCTTGCCCACGTACATGCCAAAAGAGATGCCACTTCCGGCAAGTAGGCCACGCATTCGGTCAAGCTGATCCTCGGCCAGAGCGTTCATCGGATACACGATGACCGCCGTCACCCCAGCGGGCGCGTTCTGGTCACGAAGTTCCAAACACCGGCTGATAATTGGGTACAGAAAGCACTCAGTCTTTCCCGATCCAGTCCCGGTACTGACCAGCGTCGGGCGGCCATTGGCAATGGAGCGAAACGCCCGTTCCTGGTGACCGTATGCGGCCGTGAAACCAGCCGGGACGATCCGTTTCATGTGCGGATGGAAAATGCCATCTTCGATGAGCTGTTCGACGGAGGCGCCTTGGCGAAATCCACGCGACACACTGACGTAAGGCCCACGCAGCAATGGTGAAACCCGAACGGTATCCAACCGCAATTGATCACGCATCTGATCATACAGACGCGGATCCGCCAAGGCGTAACTAGTAAGTTGATAGCGAAGAAAACTGCGAACGATCTTCTCGGTGTAAACAATCGGGTTAAGCGGCATCGGTGCCTCTAAATTACGGTCAATGATATGGGGTGGAGGTTTGGTTGCTCTAACTCTCTAGCCCGGATCCTCGCTAGCTCTGGGATGGCAAAAAACCAACGAAACGAAAGTCATCAGTGACTGTTGAGTCCTTCGCAGTGTGGGCGTGATCGAGACCTTTGAGGATGCACTCGCCGGTTTTCGCGTTGAACCGATCTAGGTACATCAGCGACATGCAGCCACATTCTGGACACTCGCGACGAGTGATGTAGGGACGCACTCGAAGCAGCGAATCGTCGCGTGCGACGAAGTACAGACTGCCGGCCTCCAATTCGGCGTCATCGCTTTCTGCCTCTTGTTGAGGCGTCAGTGGGTGGTCGCCTATCAAATCGCGGTATTGGTATCGAGTCAACTTTCGCATCGAATCGCGGTTCGTCTTTTCGATGAATCGAATCGGATACTCCGACAGAAACTCGGTCGCTGTAAAGAAATACTCAACGTCTGCGAACACCTCATCAAACTTCTCCGCGACCGCCGCCCCTTTGGGGCCACGTCCGTGAGCTTGATCGTTGCGTGCTTCCGAGATCCGCTGCATCGCTTTATCGACCTCAGGATCGTCCATTATGAAGGTCAGCACTTCGGGGAATGGAGCGTCGGCCAAGAAGCGGCTCCATGCTTTCGATGCGGACACTTCGCGGATGATCGCCAGCCAATCACCCATGCTTGTCCCCACTGACTTTTCACCACCTCGTCCCAGACGCTTAGAAATTTCACCCACGTGCGAAATAACTGCTCCCTCGATTGCGTCGGCTTGAACCATCGCCATCGACGCCAAGTAGTAGGCCAACACTTCTGCGGTCTCAAGCAATTCGACGTAGCCCTCCAGGTCTCGCCTGCTAACCTCCGCACTACGCCATCGAATGGCGACCGGGTGAGGGTAGAGTGAACGGATGCGATAACTGACGCTGTCGATTGCCTCGCATGCCGCTCTTCGCAACCGACTCAAACGTCCTGAAGCCAAAATCTCGGTTCGCATTTCCGTGGGAGAAGAAAAGCTAAACAACACACTCCTTGCTCTCGTCGCTTGCGTTTTGAAGTGGTCGAATTTTGAGATCGCTTCATTGAGATCGTGCACCGCGATCTTCAGGCTCTCGTCAGGCACCGGAACCTGCATCTCTCCGAACGGTGCACGGAGCAGGTGAAGAGAATTACCACAACGGGCGGCCACCGCATCGGCAAATTGCTGCGACTTCATCATCGCTACCAAGACCTCCAAATCGAGGTGGTCAAGGTTTTCCTTGGGACGTAGCACCACCGTCGACTGAGACGCGACCGCCGGAAGATCCTTTTCTTGAACTTCGGCGAAGACGACTTCCCCGTCGGAGAACCGACCGATGCTGCGGAAACAAAGATCACCAACCCGCAACTCTCGCTCACCCGCTTGGTCGACCCAGTGCCTGACTTCACCGTGGTCAATGGTGCCATCTCTCTGGACCGCTCGACCATCAATGACCCAAAATCTTCCATCGGCTCGTTCGGTGTGCAGTCCTTCCCTAGCATGGGTCGTGTGTATCACAGGGACAAAGTCAAACAGCTCATCAATCCGCTTTAGCTCACCGATCGCCTCGAGCGACCGTTGCTCTTGCAGGAACCGTGGCTCGAAATAATCATGAATGATTGGCGAGGCCGCCGGCAGCCCATCTCGAATAACGTAACCAAATTCGGTAGCACCACCGCCGGTAACATTGAGCCGGTCAAAGTCTTGCAGGACGGCGTCAAGCTGTTTGTCATTGGTGATGGCAGTGGGTTTGAAAAGTTTCAAAGGCTCCCGAGCAGCCGCTTTCGTCTTAACCGACACCAGGCAAAACTGAAATGATGGGTGAACTCGATCAATAAGCTGGTCGGAATTATTGAGCGTCACAATCCTCGTCGGCAGATGCTTTTCAAAAAACGCTTCGCGAAATCTTCGACCCGATTCGCTGGTAACCATTCCGGCGGGAACGCAAAGCGTCAGTCTGCCATTGGCGGGCATGACCGCTGCCACCTCTTGAGCGACGATTTTGGCGAAGTCGAATTGAGGGTGTTGCTGGCGGAGTTCCTCGGACAACTCCCGACGAGACTGCCACGGAGGAAACACGATACATGTTGATGGTCCGCAGTTTTGGATTGCCGATAGCAACGCTTCGAGGAACATCTCTCCAGGCGGAAGCATCACGCAGTCGACAATTTGGGAAAGCTCATTGGCAAGTTCAACCCAAATCGAGTCATCATCCGAAGTAGCAGGCAGAAACGCCTTTGCTGCATCATCGCTTGCCAATGCCGTCTTGATAAAATGCTGAAAAGCAATCTTGGCGTGGTTTGTATTCATAGCGTATCAGCAGACCTTGTCCATTTACGGGCTATCGCTTGCGTCTCTTCGTTGTCTTGGGTTCACCCGTTAGTTGGAATGGCTCGTCGGGTTCTGGTTGGTGACTGGGCGATGGTGATGATTGGTATGCGGCTGGTTCTTCACCAACCACCAACCCTGAATCACCAGACACCAATCTTTCGTAGGCGGCTTCACCTAGGAGGTTGCGGGCGTGGAGGTGGCATTCGGCCCAGGATTCTTCGGGAGTTTGGGTGAGCTGCCAATCGTAGAAGCGGGGACCGAAGCACTCGCGAACCGGTTGATGCTCCTTCGCTCGGTCGTCATGCCCCAGGCCGTAATCGGCTAAACGTAGGGTTTCGGGGAGTTGCCAGCCTTCGCCATCGTTTTGATTGATGAACTCGTTTATGCCGAGTATTTCATCATTGGCATCGACGATGCACTGCATCAAATCACGGAAAGCGATTTGAGAAAGTATCGAGAAACGCAATTCGGGTGTTTTTGTTTTGTCGATACGCCAAAAACCCTTTGGGTCAAGCAATCGTGAATTGCGACTCAAATATGCAATGGGATGGTCACAATCCCTCATAAGCCAGCCAAAAGCGTTTTCATCGACTCCATATGACCAAGCAACAAGCGCCTCAATGATGCACCGCACGCGAGTCCGCTCGTGAGCTGTAAACGCAAATCGAACTGTTCGCCCATTCCGAAACTGCCATCCGCACACGTGTCTCGACGCCAATGGTTGCGCCCCCACCAAAGACATCGCGAGATCGGCGATTGCTTTAGGAGGCTTTGATGGTTTGACAAACGCCGTTTCTGCAAGTGCGGCCCAAACCAACGATTGTCCACCTAACCGATTACGGATTAGGTGATCGAAGGAAAAGGAGCTGCACATTGCGGACAAAACCAATACATCAAACGTCTTGTCTCCGGTTGCATTGGGTGCGAGCGTTGGAACTTTGTGTATGGTCGGAACTCGGCCAAGCACCGTGTTGATCATGGTCCTTGAGTTTGTAGCGGAAGTGACGTCCATCATTCCGACTTTAAATAGATGGTCAGCAGTTTGCCGCTTGGCGAGTTCATACACGCGGCCGCCTAGTAAAAATTGTGGTTCGATCACACGCTCGACTGGCTCAATGTCACGCCAAACGGCCCCGCGTCCTTTGCCCGAAATCCAGCCCTTCTTACTGAACTCGTAGTGCCCTATCATTCTGCCTTCATAAATCGGTAACGCGATTGCTGGGCCGATTGGCTGAACGTCCTCTTTCTCACCTTCATCATCTTCAAACTTGAAGATAATCGGTTTGCCGTTGGCTTGGACGAACTCTTCGATATCGATGTCGTCCTCGTGGAGGAATTGTTCTCCGTCGCGGGAGAGGATGATGCCCGGGGGGATGTCGGTGCGTTTGCAATCCGGTGGGGCCGGGCAGGATGCGGTGCGCGGTTGCCAGTTGCCTTTGACCCAGCGACTGTATTCGTCCGGAATGTAACCACGCTCCTCCCACCACGTCCGCGGCGGAAACAACTTGCTGTCGCTGGTCATGTTGAAATCACCCTGGGCATACTTGATGCCCCAACCATCGGGGCCATCGTCACCCAGCAGCACGCTGCCCGAATAAATTTTTTCGAGTACCTGTAAGTCGCGTTGCGACTGAATCTCCAAGATTGCTTTGCTGCGTGGCGAAAACTGCAGCACACGGTCTCGCGGGTAGTTTGTTACATAGGAATCTGCATTTTCCCAGTCCTCGATCTTGCGACGCATGAAAGCGGTCTGAATCGAAGTTGTGCGACCGCCCTTCTGAATCACGATAGGATTGAACTTGAACGATCGGTGAATATCAAAAATCCCTTCTCTGTTTTCAAATCCGAACAGCCATTCCCAATCACAATGCTCGATGAAGAGTTCCCGCAACTCTCTGGTGCCGTGGTCAGAATAGAGTCCGGAAGGTACGACAAGCCCGAGTCTTCCGCCTTCGCGCAAGAGCGCATGCGATGTCTCCAAGAACATCTTGTGCGTGTACGGTTTGCCACCGCCCTGATACTGAAAGGCATGTTCAGTATCTGCGTATCCGGATGTTTCTTCGCGTTTCTGAGCCCACTTAATGTGGCGGGCTTCGGAGCTTTCGTAGCTCCCACGGCCGCGATCGCCGATGGGGAATTGATGTTCTTGCTTATCGCCCGAGCCGGTTTTCAGTTTGTTTCCGAATGGGCTTCCTGAGTACTTCATCCAATTTGCGATCTCTTTGTAGAAACCGCAGAACTGCAACCAATCTCGCTCTACATCTTTATCTTGAAAATACTCTTTGTGGTGCGACTTCGCCTCTTGGTTGCCGTAGCTGCGATAGAGTGGGTCAATCGCAGAGAAGTGTTCTTTGCTATTAGGTTGAAGTGTCTCCCAGGGAGGATTGCCGAGGACTGCGTCGAAACCAAGGTTTGCCTGATTAAAGACGTCCGGGAACTCGACTTCCCAATGAAAGAATCGATGTCGTTCGGCTAGCTTAGCGACGGTATCGCGAACAGTCGCGTCAAAATCACCCGCGTAAAAATCCAATGGAAGCGGGCAGGTGTCGATTTGATCCGGCGGCCAGAACCAAAGCGAACAATAAAGATCGAACGCAAATTGCATTTCCTTGAAAGATTCACTTTCTCGGAGTTCGACGTATTTCTGTGCTCGTTGTTCTGTTTCGTGGATCCCTAACAAGTGAATGTCTTCTAAGGCCTTTTCCGCTTCTGCGTGAATCGTCTCAATCGTGCTGAGATCCACCTTGTAAATCAACTTGGCTCCGTCGATGTAATCGATTAAGTCCTTCTTGACATCCTTGACTTTCTTGCTGATAGCTTTGGTCCAAGCCTCTTTCTTGAAGTGAACTCCGGTGGTGTGGTTCTTATCACCTCCCTCGCGCAGCCACGCCATCGCGGGATAGTGCATGAATTGATCGAACCAAGTGCCGACCAACGAGTTGCCGCACTTGATTTTGTGATCCAAAAACGTGAACGGCAGCCGACGGTCGAGTGTTTCGATCCACAGGCTCAATCGACAAAGCTCGACGGCCAGCGGGTCAAGGTCGACGCCGTAGATGCAGCGTTCGACAATGTATCGTCGCAGAACAGCCTTGGTCCGCGGTTCGAATTCGGCGTCGTCGGGACGACAGGGTAACGTTTCGTCGGCTAGCGTGGTTTCGTTGTCGGTGTCACGAATCAGGTCGATGACGGTGCGATCGTCGTAGCCCTTGAAACGGTCGTGATGGACCAATGAGTGATACAGCGCATCGGTGAGGAATCGCAATGCGGCCAATGGGAACGATCCGCTGCCACAGGCGGGGTCGCAGACCTTGAGGGCTAGGATTTCTTCGGGGCGCCGAGGTGTATCCGGCGTTTGCGTGGATGTGTCTTGATCGAGGGAGTCGTTTGCATTGCTCTCGCCTTGCTCCGTCGGCTCATACGCCAGCGGACGCAACGTTCGGTGAACGGTCGGGATCGCAAGTTGCGGCCGCGTGTAGAACGTTCCGCTTCCCTTCCGCGTGCCGCCCCAACGGACCAGATAACGTTCACCGGGCAGGACGACTTTCGTAATGATCTGCCGGGCTTTTCGATCCACGGCCGCGTCAAAGGCAAGCTGCTTTTCGGGCGTCATCTTTCCGCGGGGCTTCGGGACGAGTTTGCCAACCGCAATCGCACGCCGAGCCCAGGTCTCCGCTGCAGTTCTCGCGGTATGGCGAATGTCGTCGTCGGTTTCGTCGTCGGTCTCGCCGCTGAAACCTTCGTCATCGTCGTCTTCGTCTTCGTCTTCGTCTTGGCTTTCGCCTTCTGTGTTGTCCGCTTCCTCATCCAATGGTTCTTCGTCGCTTTCTGCCTCGTCATCTTCACCGGATGACGTGTCTTTCATTTTCTCCAGCAGGTTCTTGAACGCCTTGTCATCCATCGCTTCGAGAGTCGACAACGGCAACGCCGGTTGGTTGCCGACGGCAAGGAAGATGACGGGACCATCGTCGCCGGCAACGTGCAATTCAAAGTCCAGCAAACCTTCGTAGAGGATCCCGATGTATTCGCTGTCGAGCGACGAGAAATCGACGGGCGACAGCGGACGTATAAAGCCACGTCCCTGGCGGATCTTCACTTTGGTCCGCGAGAGCAGATTTAAAACCTCAAATATCTTTTCGTCGCTGATGAGATCACGTTCGTAGCCCCCCTGCTCAAACACGTGCAAAGCCCGGCTGACGCCATCGGAGCTTTCCGCGTCGCCGGGGGCGAACAGGCTGCCGCCGTAACTGGGCACTGAGAGGGCTTCGTGAGAGCTGCCGTCATGAATCAGTCGGAACAGAGAAACCACTCGCGGATAAGCGGAGTAGCTGCTCGCCCGGCGAGCCGGCGAAATTCGCTCTAGCTGATCCCTTAGCCCGGAGAGGGAATAGCACTGGTGGAAGATCGGGTTGTCTTTGGGCAGCAGACCTTCACGTGATTCGGCAAACAGGCCGACGACGAGTCGCATCACCAGACGCACGCCAGCCCGATAGATCTCGGCGTTGGTCGGCGGAGTGTTGGATTCTTGTTGAAGAGTATCGAGCAGCGGCCCGTGGGCTTGGATCAATACTTCGACCGCTTGCCGGACGCGCTCGCCCAAAACCGCCGAAAGATCGGCTTGCCCTTTGCGGCTGTCGGCGATCGCTTCGACTAGCGGGCTCTTCTCGTCGTCCGATGGTGGCGTCCAGATCGATGGATGCAATAGCGCCCGCAGGCCAAACAGTTCATCGGAAGGCTGACCACTTTCGAGCCAACGGTCGATGTCCCATTCACAGAAGGCTTCGTAGTCCAGGCCGGCCATGACCAGACGCCACTGGCGACCATTGGTGACGATGGCGAGTTTTTCATCGCCACCGCGTAGCCACTGAATGGCGGCGGTGACGGCCCGTTTGCCGCGTCCCACACCAACCCGCTTTTCAGTGTCGATGAATACGGGAAGGATGCCGCCAAAGGGGCCACGCCACAGATGGTTGGGCTTGACGTCGTCACCGGCGATGGTTTGACGGATCCAGCGGGCGGGATCGACTGAGGTGCCACGATCCCAGGTGCCCGCTTTTGCAAATCCGCAAAGGGCATCCAACACATAGCTGACAAATTGGCCGCGGCCCGCGTTCTCATCCTGCTCGAAAGAAACAATGCGCCGTCGCAGTCGGTCGGTTTCAAATGAACTGAGCGGTGGCGGCGGATCGGCGATCAGCTTGGTGAGCCGCGTCGGGTCGACAAGCATGCCGCCGTGGCGAAGTGCGTTCCACCAGTCAAGCGGGTTGGAATATTGGGAGCCTGGGTTCATGGGATGCTTGGTTTCGATATCAATTTTTCTGGGCGGGCTGGACGTTTGGTGAGGGCCGTTTGCTTATCCAGGCAAACGGATCTCGACGGCCAACGGGAACACCGATGCCTCGCCGTCAATGCTGTAGCGTTTGGGTAACAAGCGGTTGATGACACGTTCTCGCTCGCGGGCTAACTGGTTGCGAACCTCTTTGTAGTGGCGTGTGCGACGTTCGATCTCCTCTTTTTTCTTGGCAATGTCGCGGTCGATTTCGTCGAGGGTGTCTTCGTTATCGAACAGGCGTCCTTCCTGCCGCTGACGCTTCAACGCGTTGATCTCTTTCTCAATTTTCTCAAGTGTATTGTCGGCAATCAGCGTCGACACTTCGCCCTGTCGACTTGCAAAGTTTTTGTTCTCTTGTTCGATCGCGTTTTTGCCATCGATGGCGAGTTGCTCGGTCAACTCGTTGGTCAAATTGGCACGCATTGCGGAGATCGTGTCAGATAAATCGAGTTCAATGTCGGCAAAGATATCGGCAGCACGATCCTTCATAGCTTCATCGGTGGTTGGTGAGGCATTGCGGAGTTGACGCGCGGGAACATGAGGCAATGCCGGCGAGAGTTCGCCGTCATTGACCGTAAATGTCACGGTTCGGATCCAGTGATGAAACGTCTCACGCAGGCCGTTGACGGCAAGTTCTTCTAAATGAAGCAAAACGAATGCGTCGGCCCCGGAGGGGACTTCGCCGACGCGAACCGTCCAACGGCTGACGGCGGACGGACCGGGGTAGCGGCGTCGGCTAAGTGCCCCGATCGCCTTGGAAACTAGCGGATGGCCTAGGTGCATCATCTGCAGGTTCCCTGGAGGCCGGAAGACAAGTCGGTTGCCAACTTTTTGCAAACACGGCTCGGCAGTGAACGCAAGGTACGGCAGTGCACCAACAACGTTTCCGGTACTGCCACGCCGAATCGATTGGTCGATCGTGTCGCTCCACAACGGTAGCGATGGGTTCAAAATACGGCAGCGTCCTTTGACATCGGGGGTGCCAAGTTGCGGGCGAGATGCCCCCATGCCCATTGCGACATCGAGGAGTTCGTACTGAGCATCGCCATCGAAATCCAGTTCCGCGGCAAGTGCCTCAAGACGCTCAACGCTGGAGTTGTGCTCCGCGAGTTCCTTGGTTGAAGCACTCGCATCACCTTCGAACTCAGCCTGTCCCTTCGCGTTCTCTAATCGTAGATCGAGCTGCTTTTGGTCAACGGTTTCGCCTTTTATCATCTGGCGGTGCATGGCTTCATCCAAGATCTCGCCAACCGCACCGAGGTCTTCTCGCATCTGATCGACTTTGTGGATCAACCTGGACATGAACCGCAAGTCAGCATTCTCTTGCGAGATAAAGTGGTAAGTGAATACATCGCGAGCTTGTCCGTGACGGTCCAACCGGCCATTACGTTGTTCAATTCGAGCGGGATTCCAAGGGCAATCGAAGTGCAGCAAATGACGTGCGGTGTCTTGGAGGTTTAACCCCTCCGACGCCGCGTCGGTGGCGATTAATACACGAACACCTGAATCGGGATCATTGAATTTCTCTTTGATCTGTTCGCGTTGCTGATCGTCCATTCCTCCATACAGCGCGAGAAAGCCCTCCTTTTGATTCGAAAACTTTTCACGGACACGACGTAAGAGATAGTCGAGCGTGGTCTTGTATTCGGTGAAGACAACCAAACGCTCATCGTCTAGCCAGCCGTTTTCGTCATGCAGTTGTGTTTCAATTAGTTCGATCAGTACATCGAATCGGGCGTCGGCTTTCGGATCGACGGCCGATCGTGTTGACGTCAAGTCGAGGTCATCCGCCTTGGCGGGCAAGGGAAACCCGAGTTCCTGAACTGCGTCGTCAATCGCTTCGATCTCGCTGGCAAGTTCGTCTGCAAAATGGTTCAGCCAAGCACCGATGACTGTTGTGGCAGATGCTTCACGCTGTTGCGACTCGTTGTCATCAGCAGTGTCCTCTGCAACGCTTCGACTCGCCGCAGCCATTTCCCGATCGTCCGCCTCTTCCTCTTCTAGCAGGCCGAGCTTGCACCGGTACCAACTCTCTGCGAAGGTTGCCGGTCCGCTGAGCAGTCGTTTGCCGAGAATCTCGATCGCAAAGATGCCGGAGATTCTGCGGCGACCGCGGGCCTCACCAACGATTCGTCGCACTTCATCGCGAAAGGTATCCACTGCTGCGATGAGCCGACGTTCTTTCGCGTCGAACCTTAACGGTATGGCTTGCGGCTCTTTCCGCTCGGAGAATTTGGGAGGATCCGTTCGTGCGTTGATGTCCCGTTTCAATCGACGTACGACAACCTGCTCGATCCGCCTGCGTTCGGCCGGCTTCAGCTGGTCGGTTTGACTGAATCGCACTGGATCCAGCATTTCCAGCAATCCCGAAAACGAACGTGTTCGCCCATTGTGGGGTGTGGCGGTAAGGAACAGCCGATGTTCAAAGTAGGGCGCGACCAGCCGCAACATTCTGCAAAGGTCGCTGTCTTCCCCCATCGCTGACGGCATCAGGTTGTGGACTTCATCGACGATCAAAAGGTCCCACGGCAAATGCGGCGAGTCTTCGCTGACTTGGCATGCGCTGAGGAATTGCTCCAGTACATCGGGTTGCTTGAGGTAGTGATACGAGGTGATCGCCCGGGCGCTCGATCGCCATGGGTTGGCATCGATGCCAATCGTTCGTTTTAGTTTTTGTGTTGCATCGCGATCGATAACGTCCATCGGCAGCGAGAACTTGTCCCACATTTCATCTCGCCATTGGACTCGCAGTGAGGCAGGCGTCAGAACCAGCACCCGCCGAATTCGCCGACGGATCAGTAGTTCCCGGAGGACCAGCCCGGCTTCGATTGTTTTCCCCAAGCCGACGTCGTCGGCGATCATCATATTGATGCGTGGCATCCGCAATGCTTTGAGCAGCGGAACCATTTGGTAGTCTTCGACCTGAACGGCTCCATGAAACGGCGAGCACACCGGCATCCGATCTAACGGACCATCGCCATCGGGATCCAGGTACGGCGACAAAGCGGACCATCGACTGGCTCTGACAACAGCATCGAAGTCGTCTGGTGGCATCGGCGGATCGGAGGGCAACGGTACAGCCGCGGGGCTCAGCAACTCCCGGTACGGTTCACACTCCCAAATCAATTGCTCAGTCTCGGGCGACTCATTGTCCTTGTATTCGAGCCGGACCAAATGAACGATGCCATCATCCCCATCAAAAGGTCGCACCTCACTGATGACGGCGCGACGCTTCCGTACGATCGCCATCATGCCAACGCGAGGATTCTTAGGCTTGTTTTGAGTGAGTATCGCCATCAGAGACCCAAGTGTTAAAAAATGTACAATGTTTGTGAGACAACATGGGGAATTGCCTCAGTTCTTGATAATTTATCGCTTGCACTTCGAGCTAACGAGGTGGCGTGAACTTTTGCCTTCCAACAAGTCATCTCGAATCTGCTCCGTGAACACAAGCTGGGAAAAAACAATACAGCACACCGGCTTCGATCATTTTTCCAAGTCCAACCTCGTCAGCGAGCAAGTACCGCTGAAACGGGGCCATCAGCACGCGTCGGACAACCGATGCCAGATGAGCGACAATTTCGATGGAAGAGGACAGCAACGCGGATAGACAGCCGCTCTTGCAATGCTGTTCCAATAGATGCTTCATAAAGCCGGATCGAGCTTCGTACCAAAACGCAGTCTCGTTGACCTGACTGGCCAAGTGATCGGTCGGTTCTGAGATGGGCAATCGGCAACGAACTTCAAATTCATCGCTCGACAGCATTCGCGGTTGGTCGTTCGGAAACCGCACGAGGTATAGTTCGTCACCCTCCTGATAGTGCAGGACGCGACCGACCTCAGTGCTGCCAGTCTCCGGGGTTCGATAGTACGCTCGCGTCTCTTGGTGCTGGCGTTTGCGAGATAGGCTGTGCGTTGCCACCTGCCTTCGCACTGGTTCTTTATCAACCGGCGAGCGATAGTATTCGTCGATTGCCGTCTCGCCGTCGATCGATATGACTTTCCCGATGCCGTATCCGTTTTCGGATGACTCAACAAAGGGATGATTCGTTCGCCCCTTCTGCAACACTCCCGCCCCTCGATTATTAAGCCGGCTCGCAGTCTTGAGTGAATCCAGAACAGCAGCATGCGGAAAATTCACTCCCTCTGCGGAAGTGTACCAAAGACATTAGGGGTCTTGCTAGCACCCATCAACGAGGTTCCGACGAACGAGCATGTGGTGAATTTCCAAATTGACTAGCACGGCGTCGACGAGCCAGACTCCGTTGGCGGAGAGATAGAACTGGTGGCCGTCACGATGCATGGTATTGGCTGCGACTCTCAAGATGATGGGCTTGCCTCAACGCGAGCCGACTTTGGTTGCGGTTTCTTGATCCGGTGAGAGATGGACGTGGTGACGTGATTGCTTTTGCAGACCGGTAGCTCGAATGCTGTCAAGGAAAGCCGCGACCGTTCCGTGATAGAGAATCTCGGGAGGCGTCTTCTGTTCGAGGTTGAGTTCGACGCCTGAGACCGAATGGCCCTGGCTAGCGCGGATTCGCATGCCGTCTTCACTCAAGGCGAAACGCTTCTTGTCATCTGTAGCGACCACTTCGTGCAATAGCCCCAGCGAGAGAACCTTTCCATGAGCGTTTGCTTGGGCAATCAATTCGTCGATGCAAAGCCAACCTTCAGGGTCTAGCTTCGCACCAATCACTTCGGGCCGGTGGCGAAGGACCAAGCCGAGGAACTTGCTGGTGGAGACGAGTTTATCTTTAGATTTCATGACTGAGATTGTACCGCAAACGACAAAACGCCCGCGACTGAAGTTTCCGTCGCGGGCGTTTCGATATTTAGCCCTTCGTCCTACAGCTCAACGGCTTCGACCTCGCGGACAAAACGGTTGGTGTCGGACTCTAGGAAGTTACTAACGACGTTGAAGACTGCGTCGCTGAAGCCTCCGATGTTCAGGATGTCCTGTCGATCGGGTGCTTGCGTGTTGCCGTATGGGGCGATGTCGATGCAGACCAACTTCGGATCGGCGATGCCGTGTCCGCGCTGAGTCTTCTTGAACTTCTCCCATTCGGTCATGACGCCAGTCGAACCGCCTCGGCCGTATCCGTAGACACGTCCCGAGTTGATCCAGCTTTCGTTGTCGCTGACCAGGACGATTCCAGCAAACGTACGCTTTGCGTATCGCTTGTTGGCCCCGCCTTCGCCATTTGCAACACGCAACGGCAACGACACATCCGTTCCGCCACCACCGTACTTCGACAGTCGTGCCGACAGGCTAAGAATCGAATCGCTTGGATCGATCTTCGCCGTGTAGGCTTGCGTATCGAACGGAACGACGACGCTGTCCGGGTTGCGACGCAGGATCGCTGCGGCGAACAACGCGGCGACGTCAACGCAACGCATCTTCGACGCGCGGCCTCGGCCTTGCCATCCCGTCACCGAGCATCCCATCGATCCGGACGTGTCCAGACCGATGATGACCGGCGCCGGTAGCTGCGGGATGTTGCCACATGCGATCTCCGCCGCGTCATGCAACGCCGACTTGATCTTGTGTGGAACCTCATCCGCAGCGTTCAGGTACGCCGCCAAGAACTGGTACGGGAACTGACGTGAACGACGAATCGCCTCCGGATCCGCGATGCGGCCGGCAACGTAATCGATCATTGCATCGTCAGGCTTGCCAGCACCACTAGCAGGCTCAGTGTTCTTGAAAACGTCGTGACGCAACAGCGTGTTCAGGTTCATTCGCAGAGCCTGCGGTCCCATCTGGCGGGCGATTGCCTTCCAGACGATCGGACCCTTGGCCGCGTCGGCCAGCAAGTCCCATCGAACTTGCAGGTCGCCCGCGATCAACGCCTGAGCCTCTTCGGTCTCCGCAGAACGGAACGCCTTCAGTGACTGAACCTCGGCCGGCAAGTCCGCTTCCGTCGCCGGAGCCCACTTGTCGACTTCCTTGTCAGTCAGCCAACCGAACAACGCTCGGCGAGCGTCATCCTTCGGCGTCGGGCGTGCCATTCGCAGGACGTCGCGCAGGCTCGGATCGTTACCAATCGAGCTTGACAGCAACTTACCCGTCGAAGCGTCGTTCAGCCAACGCTGGAACGCACGCTGAAGCGAAGACGACAGTCCCTTACGACCAAACTGGCCTGAACGAACCATCTGGAACACCGTGCGCAGAACGCGGCCATTATCAGCGACTCGGTCAAAGACCTTGTGCATTAGCGCCGTGTCGCGAGTCGACAGCGTGACCAGCAGCGCCGCCGGCATGTCCTTCATGTAAGCACGCTCACGTGAGTAGACCGCCAGCTTTGCCAGGTACTCGTTGTCGTCGACTTCATCGATCAGGTTTCGCAGTTGGTCAAGCTGGTTTTGCGCCGACGTGTAGAACACGTTACCGAAGGTGCCGGTAGCCGCCAGCTGCGCGAGCGCATGCTTCGCTGGGAACTTGTACGCTGGACCACCAGCTTCATTGACTGTGGTCGCTCGTGGTAGAACGCTAGTGATACTTGAGAACAAAGACTTGTTTGCCATTACAGCCTCCTACATGTCGCAGGTTACGCACCTGCTTGAACAGTCGTGAACAGAACTTCCGTGCACGACGAAGTAAAAATCTCGACGAAGTTTGGTTCAGAGGTGGCTCCCAAAGAGCCGCGGCGCCTTGTTGTCTTCAGCCTTTTGAGGCTACTGAAAGAGGCACCGGAGGGAATCGAACTCTCATGTACTCCGTTCCGACAGTCGAGATGACCGTTGTGGGATAAGGGGCAGCTGTCCACTGTGGAAAACGGAACGCCTGTCCCACGATTTGATTCAAACACTCGACGAAGTGTTGGGGCAGAGTTCTTCCCTGCGACAGACGCACGCGAATGTCACAGGGTCCAGCCCCGTATCAAGTTCATTGAGAAGGGGGCCGGCCGGGAGTCGAACCTGGGTAGCCATGTACTCCACTCCGGCAGTCGAATGTGTTCGTTTGTTGGTTGTGATGCAGTTTGGGAATAGAACGCGATCGACGAAGTGGTGACCAGAGGATTTACGGTGCTCTACCACTGAGCTACGGCCCTGCTTGGAAAACAGTTGGGCCGGTGGGACTCGAACCCACGACACCCGGCTCCTGAAGCATGTACTCCGAATCGGCAGTCGATCGTGTGCGATTGCTATTTCCGTTTCTTCTTCAAAGTCTTACGCAACCGTTTCCACACCGCGTGACCACTGTCGGGATCAAGCCGGACGAGTTGATTCTGGCGAGTGTCAAAGGTTTGGGTGCCGCCCTTCGGTCGCTTGGTGTAAACGAACGGCAGGCAAACGGCGACGACTTTGAAAGGTTGACCAGCGTCGCTGGGCATGTAACGGATCCGAACCGGCTCGTCCGCTGGAAGTGTGCTGCCAGAGCAGCTCCACAGGAACGATGGCAATTCGACGATCTCGTTCAAGACCGTGACGTAGTCTCCTTGTTTGATGTCTTCCCCAGCGACGCGTGCTGCCACGGTCGTCTGGTAGTTGGTTTCAGTTGTGGTTTCCATGGTTTCATATCGCTTGGTGAAAGTAGTTTTGAATGTGCAGATCGTCTTCGCTCGACGCCCGATTACTCGGCGCCGGACTTCGTAATGGCGAAGAACTGAAATTGCACACGCATGGTTACTCTCACGAGCGATGTGAAAAACGGCTGACGAAGTGGTGTGTCAGAGATAAGCTCTCCCAATTGAGCTACGGCTCGGCTAGGCCAAACCGACGGGACTCGAACCCGCATCCTTCGATTAACAGTCGATGTACTCCAACTCGGCAGTCAGTCGTGTATTGTTGGCGACGAGGTTGTCGTTCAGAAGCATCAGATAGACGACCAGCGATGCTGGACGGGACTCGAACCCGTTTCTCGTGCAGGCACGTGTCTTAATCCATGTATTCCAAACTGGCAGTCGCCATGTTCGTGTTTTGAAGCAACCGACGAGGTGTTGATCAGAGTTTTTTTTCCGCGTGTCTTCCAATTGCACCACTGCGATCGTGGATCGCAGACGGGATTCGAACCCGCAAGGTCTTTCGACCACAGAACCCTATGTACTCCGAATCGGCAGTCAGTTGTCTATGGGTGGCGACGAGGCGATCGGAAGTTTGAAGAGTGAAGCTCGAAGTTTGAAACGAGCATTCAGTCCCGTGTTTCACACTTCACTCTTCTCAATTCAAACTTCCAAACATGGATTCCGAACCGGCAGTCGCCGTGTTTTACGCCTGAACGAAGTGGTTGTTGAGTCGTTTAGGAGCGTCCGTTTTCGGCTTTCGCCGATCGTTGACTGGCACCTTTGTCTGCGAGAGACTCCGGTGACGTTCACTAGCCGGTCGCCCGACATCGCTACCTTAGGCTCCTCATATGTAGACCCAAACGGCAGTTCAAGCATTGTTGGCTTGCGACGGATCGACGAGGTAACAGCTCAGATGGTTCACATTAGCAATATGTAATCCAAGCCTGCAGTCGATTCGTCAGAAACGCTGGTGGGAGTCGAACCCACTTCGACCGGGTTGCAGCCGGTTGCCTGTCCATCTGGCTCCAGCGTTTTGTTGTCCGCCGATGCGACGGACATGTTTCAGTCCTTGTCCCTAAAAGTAGTCGTCTCGATTGGAGCCATCAAAAGTGGCCCGACTTGAGGCAACATCGTTTGAATCGCAGGCCGCTGCCGCATGGGCAGGGATCATTGCGTCCAAGCTTTTCTTCGAGTTGATTATCGCCATGGACGATTCGCAGTCCACACTTGACGTGAGTCTCCGAGGGGAAGCCGCGTCGGCGTTTACTCATGGGCTCGAAAGCAATGGTCTTCGTTGTGCTCGTTTTCGTATCGCATCGGTCCACTCCAAAATCTGCGGTTGGCTTCGGATGTAAACAAGTTGACGATTAAGACTCATGAGGAGCGATTGGGTTCGCTAATTTCCACTACGGCTCAACTGATCGACTCGCTTCAATATTGTTGGAATTCGATGTGGGCCATGCATGGCACCTATATTCAACACTGCTTGAGCGATTGGGATGCCCACGGCCGTAACGTAGAGCGGCCGATCGCTTGTGCCTCTGCGGAGCTCGGTGGCGTGGTCCGTTTCTTTGAACGGATTCTTCGCCACGCCGATGATTGGAATCTTGCGATCAAGCGTCTCGTAGAGGTGAGCACCCAATCCCGGACGGTCATTTCCATCCCGCCAAACGTAGCCGTCGACTACGATGCAAGTCGGTGGTTGGTCCAGTTTCGCCAGCACCGCTTGAATGCACGGCAACTCTCGACGATAGAATTCGCCGGGTTGATATTCCTTTACCTCATGGATCATCGCCACATGCTCGGCGACTGCGCTCGAAGCGTGCCAGTCGTCAATGACAACGCACGCAGCTCGCGCGGCACTATCCGTGTAGCCTACATCGATACATGCAATCGTTTGGGTTTGCGTCGTGTTCTCCATTTGCATTGGCGTCAATTATAAGTGTTAAGCGCCCTCGCCAGGAATCGAACCTGAGCTACGACCTTCGCGTCATCGCGGAGCGATCCTCAGGATCGACGTCGCGTGCTGTCCGGCACACTCCAAGGACGAAAAAACGCGGGACCGATGATCGTGTCACCGATCCCACTTGAATTGAATCGGGATGCCGATTCGCCTCCGTCACGAATCGTGCTTTCCTGAATCAGTTCCATTTAGACTGACTCGGTCGAGACCGAGATACAGTCGGGCGTTACCGTTATGCGCGAGTTCACGTAGCGTTTCGAGTTCGGCCAGTCGCAGCAGCGCCGGGTGGCTTTCCAGTGCCTCGGCTGCCTTGACGCGTTCCGCGTAAGCTTGCGTCTCGGCTTCCGCCTTCGATCGCGTCGCTTCTGCTTCGGCGTGTTCACGCAGTCGTCGTGCTTCAGCATCAGCCTCGGCGTCGCGGCGCGTGATTTCAGCTCGAGACTCCGCCTCGATCTGCTCGACTTCCGCTCGCGTTCGCGCCTCGACCAGTTGAGCCTCGCTGTGCCGCTCGGCTGCCAGAACGCGGTTCATGATCTCCTGCAGGTTACCCGGGAAGATCAAGTCCTTCACGTCGGCTCGTCGAATCGTCACACCGTAGCTGCTGGCCGATTCCGTCACGTCCGAAAGGATATCCTCACTCAGCCGGTTTCGGTTGGTGAGAATTTCCTCGAGGTTCATCGACGCCAGTGAACGTCGCGCTGCCAACTGAACATCGCTGTAAAGTCGGTCCTCGAAGTTGTCGACCGTGTGGATCGCTGCCTTCGGATCCGTCACACGGAACTGTACGAGAATGCTGACTCGGATCGCGACCTTGTCGGCCGTCAAGATTTCCTGCCCCTTGATCGTCAGCTCTCGCTCACGAACATCGACCAGCATGCACTCGACGGTCGGCAGCTTCTTGAACCATCGCTTTCGCGGCGGAATCTTGTAGCGACCTGCCTCCAGGATCTTCGACAGTTTACCGTCTTCGTAGTACAAACCGCGGTGGGTGTCCTTGATGATGAACTCTCGCTGAGCACCTGTAATCATCATGATGCACCTCCTGTCGGTTTGCGTGGTTGATGATTGAAAACTAAAAATGGATGGAGCCTCGGAGCGGAGCCGATATGAAGTACGAGTTCATCAGATGTGGAAAATCTGAGCGGTCATTTCGAATGGTGAACGCAGGATCCATTTGCTTACTCGCTCCTAACACCGCCGAGGCAAGTAACTCGCCCAGGAATCGAACCTGGTCCGACAGTTTCGAAGACTGTCATGCTATCCAGCACACCCGCGAGTCATATTTAAAAAGCGTCCTCGCCAGGAATCGAACCTGGTCTACGACCTCCGCAAAGTCGCGTGCGAATCCGGCACACTCCAAGGACGAAAAAGGAATCAGAGCCGACGACTGGATTTGCACCAGCATTAACCGCTTTACAAGAGCGGTGCCTTTCTCAGTCGAGCCACGTCGGCGGGAAGAGTCGCGAGACTTGAGTCTTGAGCTATGAGTGAATACTCAGGACTCATCGCTCACGACTCGCGACTTTAAAAACGGCTCGCCACCGTGGTGGAGAGCCGCGGGTCAATCGATGAATGCGACGTGTCGCATTGCAAGCGATTCGTTTTCTGTGTTCATCAAGACTTGGTGCCATCCGTCCAAGATGATCGTCTTGTGATCCGGATGACGCACTCGTCCGCGAACGAACACACTTGGGTTTCGTCGTTGAGCCACCCAATGCAGATGACGAAGTTCAGGTCGACGGCTAATCATTTGTCGACGCTGCATTTCTGTCACACCATTCGGGTGCTGGTTGCTGACGTAAACCAGTTGTCCTCCCTGCCGAACGACCTCTTCGCACATATGCGGCTTTCCACCGCCACGGGCAATTGGTTCGTTTCGGAGCACCAGTCGCTCATCGACAAAGCTCGGGTTGTCGACGGGAACGAAGAACCATTCACCTTGACGGATGAACGCTTCGTTTCGTCGTCGGTTGCGCTTCCGCGGCTTCACACCGAGACGGTTTTCGAGTGCTCGCACCGCGTTTGGCTTGAGCGCGTCGAACGCTGTCTTCACCGATGAAACCGAAGCTCGCTCCGGAACGGCCGCAACGAACCAGTGACGTTCATCGTGTCCGCAAAGGAACTTGTGCTTTCCGTTGTCTTGACGCGACATCAATAGCAGGTGACGCATTGAAGGCTGCACGTCGATCACTTGCGTTTCAGCAACCAACTTGGGCTGAATGGCTAGATCGAAGAACTCGCCCGCGGCGTCGTTGCCGATGTCGATCGATACTTCGGGAGGCATTCCCCAGCGTCGAACGATCGGAGGGTGGACCTTTGCTCGAGCTCCAATCCGCCTGAATTGACGCTCGATACTCTGCATGCTCATGACAATGCCTTTCAAAAGTGTCAAACAAGCGAATGGATGCCGGCAGCCAACGTGACCGCGATATTAGGCAGTAGCCCGACCAGGAATCGAACCCGGAACTTCTGGTTAGAAGCCAGAGATGATGTCCGTTTCACCATCGAGCCGTTACAAACAAGCGGAAGGAGAGGGAGTCGAACCCTCAAGGCACCATCAAGATGCTCGCCCGGCTAGCAACCGGATACCGTCGCCGATCGGATTGCCCTTCCGTTAATGAGTGGACCGGAAGGGAATCGAACCCTCCCACCGATCTTGCAAGGATCAGTCGCCCGCTGAGTTTCTTTCTCGGCGAACATGCCAGCCCATATCAGAGGTCCGTCCGGGAATTGAACCCGGTCTTCGTCCATACCACAGACGCGTGCTGCCGCAACACTTACAGACCTTGAGAATCAGTGATCGCGGATGGAATCGAACCATCGATCTTCTGCATGTCACGCAGACGTCTTCGCCGCTGGACCACGCGATCGTGGAGGAAGCGACTAGCTGTTAGCCGCTAGCTCTAAGCCTTCCTTCCTGAGCTAACAGCTAATCGCTAGTCGCTGAAAGCTTTTTAAGTAGCGGATCCGGGGGTCGCACCCGGCGGTCCTGGCTTATGAGGCCTGGCTGAGCACTGGCCCATCCGCGTCGTTGTTCACACTGAAGTTGCAGGTCTCGGTATCGAGCCGAGCACACCGACCTTATGACGGTCAGTTGGACACCTGTCGCACCTGCATTGTTGTTACTGAAAAGTAGCCAAGGCGAGAGTCGAACTCGCACGCCGCCGTGGGCACGATCGTCTGAGAATCGCGTGTCTACCGGTTCCACCACTTGGCTGTTTTGAAAGTAGCGCGGGAGGGAATCGAACCCACAGACATTTCACGGAGGTTTGAGCTCCGCCGCCTTACCGGTTTGCGTACCGCGCCGTTTGGATTGAAAAAGCGTCCCCGATCGGATTTGAACCGACGACCTCTTGCGTGACAGGCAAGCGAGCACTCCGCTGCTCCACGAGGACGATTGAATTGGAAAGTACGGGCACTCGGATTCGAACCGAGACTAATTGGTTGGAAGCCAATCGTGCTGGCCGTTGGACACTACACCCGTATGATGTTTGCAGTAGCTCGAGTGGGATTCGAACCCACAGCATCTCTGGTTCTAAGCCAAAGTGGTCTTCCGGTTGCCTACCGAGCCGTTTGAATCAACCAAGTGGAGCACCGGGGAATCGAACCCCGATTTTCTGCTTGCAAAACAGACGTCTTCCCGTT
This sequence comes from Crateriforma spongiae, assembly GCF_012290005.1. NCBI lineage: Bacteria > Pseudomonadati > Planctomycetota > Planctomycetia > Pirellulales > Pirellulaceae > Crateriforma > Crateriforma spongiae. Next base: position 788,365 of record NZ_JAAXMS010000003.1, on the reverse strand, counting down.
GGACGAGCGCCCCATGTGTTTCGTGTTTGAAGAGAACGATGCTTGATTAGTGGTTCGCCTCTTTCATAAGTTTTCAGTACCCAGAGCAGGGATCGAACCTGCAAACACTCGGGTTTAAGCCGAGTCGCTCTGCCGATTGGCGTACCTGGGCGTGCAAGTAGTCCTGGATGGAATCGAACCATCGTTTCCTGTGTGTAAAACAGGCGTCGTAGCCGTTGGACCACAGGACTTTCTTAAACTGTCGATCCAGAGAGCACGTCCCCAAGGATTTGAACCCTGACTTACTGGTTTGGAATCAGCAGTGCTACCGTTACACCAAGGACGTGAATCAAGTGGGAACGCAAGGAATCGCACCTCTCGCCGACTACCACACAATTAAAGGCAGAAGGGTTACAACCTCCCGTGTGGAAACGCTCCCAAGTTGTCAGTCGAAACTGACGTTGAGGCGGAAGCCGTGGGACTCGAACCCACAACGGTTTGACCCGCAGCTGTTTTCAAGACAGTGTCCTCATCCGGCCGGGTGACTTCCGAGTGTTGCGATTGCTCGCAGCGACGTGAGCGGGAATCGAACCCGCGAACTCCTGGCTGAGAACCAAGCGATTCTGCCATCAGAATCTACCACGCCATGAATTTGCTTCGTTGGAAGCGAGTACCGCATGGGAGTTTCGATCTCCCTCCTGCTGTTGGAAAGACAGCCGACCTAGCCAGTAGTCGAATGCGGCATTTGACAAATGCATGGGCGATGATCATCAGCTCGTTCATCCCGAGTCACATGCCAAAGAACGGAGGTCGCTGGGATGCTTAATGAAAAACGCTGCGAAAATTCACAATCGCTCCAGCGTTGGTTTCAGTTGCGGTCCTGCCGAACCGATTTCCAACTGGTTTCACTATCGGCCTGGCATGGCACGGCGTTTTTGGAGACCGATCAAGTAACGCAGCGAAAACGCCATTTCCTTGGTATCATCGAGCCAGTCGAATCTCGTTCGATCCGTAAGCGCAAGATTGAGAAATCTCGTCTTGCCTTGGGCAGGGAATTGCCACAATCACCATCTTTTACCGAACAATGAAGAGGAAGCATGCGAAACGCCATCTCTACGGTTCTGTTTCTGACCGTCATGTGCCTACCGGGTGAGTCCAGTGCTCAACCTGTGAACGACAAGCCACCGACGACGAACAAACATTTCGCAAAGGCAGTTTTCGAGGCTGAAGACGGGACGAAGATCAGTTATTGGTTGATGTCTCCTGCCACAATTCTGAAGGACAAGAAGTATCCTCTCGTGTTGACGCTACACGGTCGTGGCGGACACACGGCGGCCGCGACTAAATTGAGCTCCGATGCAGCAAGAGAACGCTTTCCATGTTTTGTCATGGCGCCCGCTTCCACCGACCAAGGACACTGGGCTTTTCCTGAGGGCCTGGAAAGCGAAGCAGGGAAACTAAAAGAGACCAAGGCGATGCTTCCCGCCACAATTGCTGCAATGGATGCCCTAGTCAAACATCATCCCATCGACCTTTCACGCATATACGTGACTGGGCAGTCGATGGGAGGTGTTGGGACCTTCGGTGCCGTTTCAGCTCGGCCTGATACTTTCGCGGCAGCAATTCCCGTAGCTGGTGGATGGTTTCCCAAAGACGCAGACAAAATGATTGGGACTCCGTTCTGGGTGTTCCACGGAGACGAAGACAAAACAGTACCACCAGACTACAGCCGCTCGATGGTGGAAGCGATAAAGGCGGCCGGCGGATCGTTGAAGTACACTGAATACAAAGGCGTGGGACATAATAGTTGGGTTCCAGCCTACCGATCCGATGAGACGTGGGTCTGGATGTTTAATCAACGAAGAACTGATTAACTAAACGGAACGCCGGCACCATCAATAAAATTCCAACCCAATAAAAACATGCTGCGTTCAACCGCAGTGAATCGTTCCCGCAGCATCAGCAAGTAGTCGAATGCTGCATTTACAAAAGGTGACCAACCGGAATTGAACCGGCGACAAACTCATTCACAGTGAGTCTCTGGAAACCAGCACCAGATCTGGCCACAGCGCCGCGGACAGGAATCGAACCTGTGTTTGCCTGGTTCAGAGCCAGGTGCAACGACCAACAGTTGCCGCCTCGGTGTAAAACGATCTTCAGCACTCCGTCCGGGAATCGCACCCGACCTGCGGGCTTCAAAGGCCCGCGTCGCGTCTACGCGCCGGAGAGAATTTGCAATCACTGCAAGCTCCGGTGGATGGGCTCGAACCATCACTCGTCTCCTTAACAGGGAGCCGCCCTACCGATTGGGCCACACCGGATTCTTATCTCAACAGTCAGGATGGCTGGATTTGAACCAGCGGTCTCGTGCACCCGAAGCACGCGGATTGCCAAACTTTCCCACACCCTGATAACAAGAGCGCCCAGCGAGAATTGAACTCGCGTCTTCTGCATGGCAAGCAGATGGGTTACCACTACACCATGGGCGCAAAATGCATCACAACCAAATTGTCAAAGATCACGGATGCACGAAGCATCCAAGAGCACCGAGTCGGAATCGAACCGACGTCCCCTCGTTACGACGGAGGTATCTTCCCGCTAGACGATCAGTGCTGAGTGAGCGGTTAGCAGTTAGCGTCTAGCGATTAGCAAATCCGTTTCTTGCTAAAAGCTAATCGCTAAAGGCTGTTTGCTACTTAAGTGGGACCGGTGAGAATCGAACTCACATGAGTCGGTTTAAGAGACCGATGCATTACCTTGTCTGCCACAATCCCAAATTGTTCGTTGTCGATCGGCGCGGAAGGAATCGAACCTTCAACCCTCGTCTTATAAGGACGCCGCTCTTACCACTGAGCCACGCGCCGTAAGTGGGGCCGGAGAGATTCGAACTCTCGCCTACACGACGACCAACGCGTCCTGCGTCGGTGCCCGAAGTCCGTCATGCTGCCAGTTACACCACAACCCCAAGATCGATCTGGGGTATGCGTTTCAATCGCTGAAGCATGTTTCGTTCTCCTTCGTGTTGTTGACGTAAGTGGTAGCCCTGGGAATTGAACTCAGCGCGACTCGGTTATCAGCCGAGTTTGGGCAACCAGCCCTCGACTACCATGTGGTTCCCATTCAAGTCGGACACCTCGGAGTCGAACCGAGACCCTCCTGCTCCCAAAGCAGGCGTGCTTCCATCTGCACCTGTATCCGATGTGTGTTGCCGATTCCGTTGGCGCATATCTTCCTTGTCAGTGGGCCGGGAGGCGCTCGAATCCTCGTCTGCGGTTCTTCAGACCGCCGCTAGACCGTCTCAGCTACCAGCCCATGTTGGCTTGTTGGGTTTGTCCCGATTTGGACACGAAAAAAGGCTCGATGCCTGCGTGACACCGAGCCTTCATGTAGAAAGCAATTCGCTTGAAGCGAGTGTCACGTGAGCAATCGATACGGGCAATTTCCGGGCAGAAACGTACTGGCTAAGTGTTCGTTCACACCGCGCCAATCGCTACCGCCGAAGGCAATCCCTTCGTTTATCCGTTCGAGTTGATTTGATTGCTGTTTGGTAAACATCAGAAAGCTCTTACTCGCTTGTCTGGGTGTGACGCTGATGGACCGACGTTGGCCAGTTCAGGGGTAATAGACGCGGTTGATAACCGATGGTTCGCGAAAAATTTTGCTTTTGCAAAACGAGATGCGTTTGCCGGCGAGATCATTTCGTTCGCCTAGAGAAAACTCTGCCACGTTTCGCACAGAAGTCAAACGAACCTGTCGCCGCATTTGTACTCGCACGATTTCAGAAAGTCCAAGATCGTACAATGCGATGTCGAAGACCCAAGCGAAGATGAAATCCATAGACCAAACCGATGAACATGAATCCAAATGAAATGGCCTTTCGTTTGGCCACGCCGGAAGACCGCGACCAGATTCTCTCTGTCCACCGTGATGCTTTCGGTGAAGAAGGCGAGATCATTTCTTCGCTCGTAGCCGAGATGCTCGACGATCCAACGGCAGAACCAATCCATTCATTCGTTGCCATGCAAGGCGATGCGATTGTTGCACACGTGCTCTTCACAGCAGTTTGGATCGAAACACGTGACGTGTCTGCACAGATACTCGCTCCACTTGCGGTCGCGTCCGGACATCAAAAGACCGGACTTGGCACGAAGCTAGTCAACGAAGCAATCACCCAACTCGAATCCCAGGGCGTCGCCTTAGTCTTTGTCCTTGGCTACCCCGACTACTACTCGCGATTCGGCTTTGCACCGGCTGGCGCACAGGGCTTCGACGCTCCATATCCCATCTTGCCCAAGAATGCCGATGCATGGATGGTCAAGGAACTGCAACCGGGAGCGATCGAAAGCAACGAAGGAACTGTTCGCTGCTGCACCGCTCTCGATCAGCCTCAATATTGGCAAGAGTGACAGCAATCAGGGCTGGCTCTCGTCGCCAATTGACCCCGTGCCTTCCTCGACTGGTTAGATGACCGGATCGGGCGGCATGCCTGGATAGTACTCGCCGGGGTGGCCTGGCGGCAGATTGTCTGGCGCGGAGTGACCCGGCGGAACGTGGTAGGGGTGATCGGGCGGCAGTCGCGGCCAGACGTGGATCGGTGGCGGCGCTAGGATCTCTACAGGCTCGTCGGGTTCAGGCGGCCACGGCCAATCGTCGGGCCACCAGTCGGGGCGAGATCCGAGGTCGTCACTGGAACCGTCGTCGTCAGTTGAGCTGCCTTCGGGGATGTACGGTGGTTCGGATCCCGGCGGATCGAACGGGGGAACGAATGGAGGCGGTGGCATCTCGGGTTCAAATGGCGATGTCATTGCAGGGCACTCCGTTGCATTGGATTGGGGTGGACGAACTTGGTTCGGCGCGATGGACAAAGACTGCACTGTGGGATCGCTTTGGTTTGTAAGAACTCGCGAACTTCGTCGTCGTTAGCTTCTGGCGAACAGGCTTGGTAATCGCGAAAGAGTTGCCACTGCGGAAGGTCGTGTAGCTTCAGTTTGGATTCCAGTTGACTGAAGTAGGCGAGGGCGGGGCACTTGAACAACATCGATCGGAAGAGTTGCGTGCACGTCCTTTGCATGCAGACGCGGTAGGCTGCGGCTGGTTTCGATCGGAAAGGAATGGGCTTGCCGTTCTCGATGTTGTATTGCCGCATCCAACCGCGATGCGATTTTCGGATCTTGATATTGATGCCGGGGTACTCTTCGCGCCATCGCCAAACGAGCCGTTTCACTTCGCGAAAGCGTTTGACGTATTCGTCGTGCGTTCCGTGCTGGCTGACCTCGAGTCGGCAATCAGATTCAAGTAGGACTATCGGTAGTTCGGGAAACCGATGTAGGAAGAAGCCATTGGTGACGAGCATCAAGCTACTTTCACCCCAGTGCTGCCTCGCAAGCTGGATGTGTTGCACCACGTTTGGATTCAACAGCGGCTCACCACCGAGCAGCGCGAACCGCCGTGGCTTCAAGCGATGCGACCACCTTGCATAGTCGGCTTCCGCGTCTTCGATCGCGGGCAGTTTGCCGGCGACATGAAAGTTCGAGTAGTGACTGCACTGCTGGCACGATACGTTACAACCATGCGCAACGTGGTACTCCAACGCGGGCAGTTCGATCATCGCCAAATCACTCGCTCCAATCCGTGTTTGCGCAGTGCAGTTCGTTGAAACTCGGGGCGACGACGCTGATAGCCCTGCGGATCGACGTGTTCGTGCTTGAACGAATGGGCGATGTCGCAGGCCACATTAACGCCGGCGAGCTTGCATCGCCAAAAGAAGTCCCAGTGTTCTTCGACCTTGAGCGACTCGTCCCAGCGGATCGCTTGAACAATGTCGCGGTAAGCGATAAAGCAGTTGCCGACGTAGTGACACCAGCGAATCGAACCGCGTTTCTTGTAATGGCCTTGCGGAATACGCATCGTCTTGCGTTGGACACGCATCATCTTGGGGCGTTCCTGATGATTTGAAAGCCCGGCAAGCAAGTCGAGATCGTGATGCTGATCGAGTTTGCGGACCAAATCAGGAAGGCGTGTTTGCTGCGTGACCAAGTGATCGTCGTCGGCGAACACGACGACGGGAGAATCGCCAGAATCCAGCAACCGATTGCGACCGGCGGATAGACCAATGTCGTACTCGGTTTCGATCAACCGATCGACCATTGCCGCTTCAGCGGGGCAGTTCACCGAGAAACGCAGTTCAGGCTTGCCATCGTCGAGGACGTGAATGCTGGGCCGATCTTTGCCATAGTGCTGGTGGATGCTCCGCACCAATGCCGCACAACACTGCGGCCGATGGATCGTCTTGATGCAAAAGGTGAGATGATCACGCACGGACAACTTGGCCTCCGGGGAGTCGCATGGAATGGAAACCGTGTTTGCGGAGTCCCAGCGAGCGGAACTTGGCTCGCTTGCGAAGGACTCGATAGTCGGCGGATTCGACGTGGGCGTGCTTGATGAAGCAATCGCCGGCGACCGCGACTTTCAGTCCGGCGAGTTTGGCCCGGTAAAAGAACTCCCAGTGCTCGAACGTCTTGATGGCTTCGTCCCATCGCAGCGCACGGATGGTTTCGGTGCGGGCGAGAAAGGCGTTGGATGACATGTCGCACCACGCGACGTAGCCGTTACGGCGGGTTTCGCCACGGTGCATCCAAATCCGATTGCCGTTCATCAGTTTCGATAGCATCGTCGGCCGGCCACCGGAACCTTGGCGGACTCCCAGGATGTCGATATCGAGTTCGACGAAGCGTTTCTGGACTCGATCGAAGTTCAAGTTCTCGGTGACGACATGATCGTCGTCGAGCAAAAACATGTACTCGGTGCTGACGGCGTCGACGGCTAGGTTGCGACCAACTCCAACCCCAATGTCGGGAGTCTCGGTGTGAATGCTTTTGCAGTGGGCGGCGGTGTCTGGGTATCGGGCAATGAATCGTCTCTCGGGTTCGCCGTCATCAACCACAATGATGTTGGGGTCGCTGAAGTGGTTGCGCAGTGACTCGACCAAGCGATGACAGGACCAGGGCCGGTGGATGGTCTTGATGCAGAACGTGATTTCCGAAAGTGAGATGCTCACGCCAGCGAAGCTCCCGTGGGTTGGGCGATTCCGGTCTCCCACCATCGCTTGAGCAATTCTTCAGGCACAGATCCGTCAGACTGGACCAGTCTCAACACATGGCGATGGTGGGTGATGCGGATTGCGGAATGGTGACGCACTTGGTCGCGGGCACGGCAGTTCCATTCGGCCGGCAACACGTAGCTGGTAACGCGATGAAGAAGTAGTGACTTCGTAAGCAGGATCTCGTCGTTGCCACCGCGGTAGATGCGTCGCCAGTGTGCCAGGGCTGTGAGGACTCGCGGGCATTTCCGCAGCATGACAACGCCCGAGTTCATCGACGGCACACCGCAGATGCGGACCTTGTCACAACGACGAGAAACACCGTGGACATAAGCGGCTTCGTAGCCAAATTGATTGGTCAACAAGCCGGCTGGCGCGATGGCGGACGGTTTCAGGATTACGGTGTCGACGTCGAGATAGATCGTTCGATCAAAGGGCAGCCAAGGGATGAATCGCGGTTTGACGTGATAACCACCAGTGGCCGATACTTCGAAGCGATACTCGACTTCGGGGCAGGCGTCTGCGGGCTGGTTCGTGAAGAGCGCGACTGGCACGCCGGGACAGTGATGCCGCAACGATGCCAGCGAACGACGAAGTTGCCAGAGCGATCGTCCACCGATCGCGATGTACATCACGCCGAGATTACAACTGTGGGCCAAACCAGTTTGATACCGATCAATTCGGTTCGGCACTATTCTTCCAATCTGAGGAGTTGTCGACGAAACTGATGACATGGACGAGAGTATTCCTTTAAAACTCGAACGCATTTTTGAGCAATCATCGCGACAGATCCTTGCGACTTTGGCTGGATCACTTCGTGACTTGGACCTCGCCGAAGAAGCGATGCAAGAGGCGTTCGCGATTGCCACACATCGTTGGCCGGTTGAAGGGCTTCCCGACAATCCGGTCTCTTGGCTCATCTCGACGGGACGCTTTAAGGCAATCGATCACATCCGAAGACGTGATCGCTTTCGTGAATCTACGTCCGACGTGGTGGCGAGACTCGAAGCGATCGAACAAGCCAACGCGCGGCGCGAAGGCCAGCCAATCGAAGACGATCAATTGCGGATGATCTTCACCTGCTGTCATCCTGCGATCGACGAAACCGTCCAAGTGCCGCTGACCTTGCGTGAAGTTTGCGGCATGTCGACCGAAAGGATCGCTGCCGCGTTCTTGACGTCAACTCAAACGATGGCACAGCGTATCGTTCGAGGCAAAACGAAAATTCGCGATGCCGGGGTGCCGTTTGTTGTGCCTGAATCGCACGAACTTCCCGAGCGACTCGAATCGGTTCTCTCAGTGATTTATCTGATCTTTAACGAAGGCTACCGGTCCACTTCGGGCAGCAGCGAAGACCTGAATGAATTGGCCTTTGAGGCGATTCGACTTTGTCGGCTGCTTCTTGATTTACTACCAGATTCCGAAGTCACGGGGCTGCTCGCGTTGATGTTACTGCATGAATCACGTCGCGGAGCGAGATTCGACGAGGCCGGCGAGATTGTGTTGTTGCAAGATCAGGATCGTCGCCGGTGGAACCGAGGAATGATCGATGAAGGCCAACACCTGGTCGAGCAATCATTGCGTTCTGGTCGCTTCGGTTTCTATACGTTGCAAGCGGCAATTTCTGCGGTGCATGCCACCGCCGGATCATCCGATCAAACCGACTGGCCGCAAATCATCGCACTCTATGACCTCTTGCTCCGAGTCCGTCCATCGCCCGTCATCGAACTCAACCGTGCGGTCGCAATCGCGATGCTTCGCGGCCCGGATGCTGGGCTCGTCCTGATTGATCGTCTCGTCGACGGTGGTGAACTAGACCGGTACGCGTTGGCTCACTCGGCTCGTGGCGAGTTGCTGTTTCGCTCAGGTAAATATGCACCTGCAATTGAAGCCTTCGCGCGAGCTGAAACGCTGACCAGAAAACCCGCCGAACAACGGTTTTTGCGGCGAAAATTGGCCGATTGTCGCTCGATGCTTTAATCGGCAAAGAGTTTTCAAAAACTTTTTGACGCTCTTGTCGATTTGGTCGGGTCTCATTCGACCATCTCGTGCGTCCGCCAACGATGGCACGCTTTTTCACTTCGAACGCTCCTTGACCAGGGACTAAGACATGCGGGTCATGATCATCATAAAAGCCACTCCGAGTAGCGAAGCGGGCGAAATGCCGAGTGCAGAGCTGCTCAGCGCGATGGGCCAGTACAACGAACAGCTCGTCGAAGCGGGAATTATGAAAGCCGGCGAAGGCCTTAAGCCAACCTCCGTTGGTAAGCGTGTCCGATTCGAGGGCGAGTCGCGAACCGTGATCGATGGGCCTTTTGCTGAAACGACGGAGTTGATCGCCGGATTCTGGCTGTGGCAGGTTGATTCGATGGAGCATGCGGTCGAGTGGGTCAAGAAGTGCCCCAATCCCATGAAAGAGGCTTCTGAAATTGAAATTCGTCCGCTCTTCGAAGCCGAAGACTTTGCGGATAGCGATCCGGACGGTTCAGTGCTTGAGCGCGAGTCGGAAATGCGGCTCCAGTTGCAGAAATGCAATCCCGTGCCGTGGTTCGAAATCTATGTGGATGACCTGGGGCGTGCGACACGGTTTTACGAATCGGTCCTGGAAACCAAACTCGAGAAGCTCGAAGCCCCGACAAGCGAGTTGCAGATGATGGCTTTTCCGATGTCGATGACCTCACCAGGAGCGTCCGGTGCGCTTTGCAAAATGGAGGGCGTCAAGGCTGGTGGCGGCAGCACGATGGTTTACTTCAGTTGCGAAGACTGTGGCGTCGAGGCTTCGCGGATTGAAGCGGCCGGCGGAAAGCTGGAGCGTCCGAAGACGTCCATCGGTCCGTACGGTTTCATGGCGATCGGCATCGATAGCGAGGGCAACATGTTCGGGCTGCATACCCCGTAGCACTCGAAAGAAGAACGACTAGTCCGCACCTCCTAGATGCCCCGGAGAAATATCCATGAGCAAATCCATCTTCGTCAATCTCCCCGTTGCCGACTTGAAAGCGTCGATGGCTTTCTACGAAGCGATCGGCTTCACCAACAATCCTGACTTCACCGACGACACGGCTGCCTGCATGGTCTGGAGCGAAGTGATCTATGTGATGCTGCTGACTCACGATAAGTGGAAAACGTTTACTGACCGCTCTATTCCCTCGACAACTTCAAGCGAAGTAATGCTGTGTTTCAACCTGGACAGCCGAGCGGAGGTCGATGCAATCAATCGACTTGCCGGCGAACATGGAGGAACCGCCGACATCAATCCGTCTCTCGATCATGGTTTCATGTTCAGTCGCTTCTTTTCAGATCTCGATGGACATGTTTGGGAACCTCTCTGGATGGACCCCGCTGCGATTCCGCCGAGTTCTCAGGATGAAACTGGCCAAGGAGCCTCAACATGAAATACATGCTATTAATCTACGGCAGCGAAGACGAATGGACGCAAGAGCAGCGTGAAGCCTGCATGATCGAATCGTCGAGAATCAGCGAGGAGCTGAAGCAACAGGGCAAGTTGGTCGAATCGGCTCCGCTACGAAGCGTCACCACAGCGACCAGCGTACGAGTGCGTGACGGGAAAAAACAAATCACCGACGGCCCGTTCGCCGAAACCGCCGAGCAACTTGGCGGCTACTACATACTCGATGTCGACAACCTCGATGAAGCTATCGCGATCGCCGCGAAGCTACCTCCGGCAAGCAAAGGCACTGTCGAAATCCGTCCGATCGAACCACTTCCCGCTCAAGCTCAATCACCGACTCATTGAACGAAATTGCATCCATGAGAATTGAAACAAAAGTGACGCCGTGGCTTACCTTCTCGACGCAAGCGAAAGAGGCTGCCGAGTTCTACACCTCAGTCATACCGGACTCGCAAATCTTGAGTATCCAAAACAATCCCGCGACCAGCGGAGTGATCGTCGTCAACTTCGTGCTCGGCGGCTTGCCCGTGTGTGCTCTCAACGCCGGACAAGACTTCGGCTTCAGCAATGCGTTTTCATTTTCTGTCGCTTGTGACAACCAGGACGAGATCGATACGTTGTGGTCGAAGTTGACCGACGGCGGCAAGGAGATCCAGTGCGGGTGGCTGAACGATCGCTACGGTGTCGCCTGGCAGATTGTCCCGGCAAAGGTGATGGACTACTGGGACGCTGACGATCCTGCGGCGACCAAGCGGATGTTCGATGCGATGATGGGCATGGTGAAACTGAACATCGCGGAATTGGACGCCGCTTTCAACGGTACCTGACATCACCCATGCTTCCGCAGGTCCGGGTTCACGTGATCGATCGCCGAGGCGATCTCTTCTTCGCTGGGGTCGATACCAAGGAACCCGATCAGGTCGCGGATGGCTTCTTTGGGGTAAGTGACCAGTTCGGCGAACTCGATGCGGAAGAGCGGCACGTCGGGATGTTCGGCGATGAAGCGCTCGCGGTGCTCCAGCAGACTGCGCTGCAGTTGTTCGCATTGATCGTCGGTTGCGGCGAACCATTGGCCTCGATGTATTTCAGATCGTGACTTGAGGCTGTTGATCGACGCTTCAATGTCCCGTTCGACTGAGATGATTCGCAGCGAGTCGCCGAGAGCAGCGTGCAGATGTTCGGCAAAGCGACACAGATGCGGGTACTTACCGCCGGCGACCGTTTTGTCGCGATTGGCTTCGGCTTTGCGTTGGACGATCCAGGACTTGAGTTTCTGGGTCAGTTGATGATCGGGCCAAACGGGATCGATCGCCGGGAAACGCATCGCATTTTCACACAGTTGAGCCAGCCCGATCGCTTCGCCTCCGCCCGTGGCTTCGTAGCCCGACAATTGGTTACCCATGTGAACTCCGAGGTGATGCATGACCATGGCAACGCAGGAGGTTCCCGATCGATGCGGGCCGAGCACGGCAAAGAATGGCGAGTCACTGTGGTCGGCGTTGCGGGCGTCGTTGAAGAAACGGGTTTGTTCCCACTTTCGTCCGCAGATGTTCGACTTGGTCGGAAGCTGGCCCACCATCCAGCGATCGGGCGTGTAGACGGCGATCGATTCCTTCTCGATGTTCTTGCCTTGAACGAGGGCTTGGTACCGACGCTGAGTCAAACGGCCGAGGTGATGGTCGATGTGGTGCCGCTGTTGCCAATCGTTCCAGTGAAGATGTCGGTACAGGGCCTTCATGTTCTCGCGACCGCGGACCATGAAGGCATGCGTGCGATTGACGTTGTAGGGTCGATAGACGTGTTCGCTGATTCGTTGCGGCGGATGCTTGCCGGCAAACAGGTGTTGCCCGCCGAGGTAAGCGAGTCCCCAGTCGGCCGGCAACTCCTCGGCGTATTGTTGGAATCGCTCTGCAAAGTCTTCGACGAACCCCGCGTCGTCTTCAAAGACCACGTACGAATCGATGCCCTCGATCAGACACTTCTCGAGAATCAAACAGTGCGATCGGTAGCAGCCCCACGCACCGTTGCCGGCTCGCCACTGGGGAGGCGTGGCACACCGGCGACCGTCGATCGCGGCAAAACGTTCGGGTTCGGGCAGTGGCCACGGATCGGGGAGTTGTTGGAGCCATTCTTTGAGTCGGTCTTCGCGTCGATCGAGGTTGATGAGGAAACATCTTTCGACAATTGAGCCTTTGACGCAGAACTCTTGTGGGTCGATGAGATCCATTTCGTATGGATTCACAGGCATTTCTTTTGGTATCCTCGGACGAGCATCGACGGTTCAAATAGGGATTCGCATGTCAAACGAAGCGAAATTACTGTCAAACGTCAGCGTGCCGGCCTTGAAGGCGCTTGCCAGTGGCTTGCTAGCACCCAAGGCACAATCACATTTGGACGATTTGCTAGCTCGAAACTCAGACGGAAAGCTGAGCGAGGGAGAGACCAAAGAGCTTGACGACTTGATCGAACAAATTGACGAACTCAATTTGCTCAAAGCCCGCGCTGCATTTACGCTCAGCCAGCACGACAAAAATCCGTGAGCCGGTATGTCTCCGCCGATCTTCGACGGCGGGTTCGCGAGAGATTCTTTGCCTGCTGTGCCTACTGCCAAACAGCCGAGTCGCTGACCGTTTCGACTTTTGAAATTGAACACATTGTCCCGCGATCCGAAGGCGGAGCGACAGAGTTCCAAAATCTTTGTCTCGCCTGTCCGGCGTGCAATCGGTTCAAGTCGAACCGTATTCGCGGCACAACGGATGACGGTCGTGAATTTGCTTTGTTCCATCCCCAACAAGAAACCTGGCTCGATCATTTTGATTGGTCCGTGGACGGGGCGGTAATCGTTGGACTGACCGAGATTGGCGAAGTAACCATTCGAACGCTTCGCATGAATCGGCCACAGGCCGTTGAAGTGCGGACGCTATGGGTCGAAGCTGGACGTCATCCGCCTCCCTGACGATCATCGCCGTCGTCTGGCTCGGGCGCGCCGTCGGGGAACTTCTTCTGGAACCGTCGAATGGCTGTGTGGACGAGTGATTTGGCGATCTTTCGTGTGAACCGTCCATGCGGTAGGCCTCGTGCTTCGGCTTCTTCAAGTAACCAATCCGTGATCGTTTCGATGTTTCGCAAACACCCGTCGACACCCCAATCGTTCATCGTGTCGGCGCGGGTGTCGCAGTTACAGGTTTCACTCGGTCGAGCGAACCAAGCGAGCATCTTCTTGAGTTCGTTGCCGGGGCCAGGTCGGTAGTCGGCGATCTTGAGCGTTGCGGGTTCTTCGCTGCGTTCGGGTAGATAGCTGCGAAGCATCGCGTGCAGTTCGCGGGTGTCTTGCTTGCGACGCTTCTTGTTAACGAGCGCCATGCCGATCGTGATGACATTGATAGCTCGCGGGTTGGATTCGTTCTGACAGGCGTTGCAAGCGGCTGGTGTGACTTTGGCTCGGGAGCCCGCCATGCCGGAGGCGACTTTACAGACGTTGTCGGTGGTCAGATGCGGGCAATGGATCATGCAGTCATCCCCGCAACTTCTCCGTCGTAGGCTCCGCTGCTTGAGGGCGGTTCGCCGGGATCTTCACAATCACTGTCAACGAGTTCCCAACCGCAGGACCAAACCCAAGTGCTGTTACATGGTTCGCTGAAACCTTCGCTGCTGGCACCAGACGGCGGGTCACCTGAATCATCTTCGGACGGCGAGTCATCGGAATCGTCTTCGGATCGGCTGTCGCCTGACGGGAAGTCGATTGATGGATCATCGCTGTCCTCACGACTTCCGCTGGGTTCGTGTGAGTCGCTTGGCGTGTCGGACTCACTGTCGTCTCGCGAATCGCTACTGGCATCGATGTTGGACCCATCGTCGGATGGGGCATCGCTTGCGTCGGATCGGGAGTCGACGGAGGTTGAATCGCCAGACGGTTGGCTATCGCTGTGATCTGAGGATGATCCGTCGAGTGTGCTGGTGCTCGGCGGGGTGCTTTGTGATCCATCACTGGTGGAATCGTTGGATCCTGATTCTTGCGAACCGGATGCGCCGGAGTCGGATTGATCCGATTCAGAATCAGAACCATCGCTTGCTGAATCGGATTCGCTATCGCTGTCACTTCCCGTTGATGATGCGGATGCGTGGCTGGTTGAGGTTGACCAAGGCGTCGAGCCCGAGTCACTTTCGTGCGGAGGTGACCCGCTAGGTTGGCTTTCATCCGAGCCGGAGCTTTCCGGGGGCGATGTGCTTTCCGACTCGCTGTTGTAGTCAGAGGCTGATTCCGAAAGCGAGTCAGAACCTGAACCGCTGCTTTGGGTTGATCCGCTGGGTTCCCAAGATCCCGATGGCCCGGATTCTGATTGGCTGTCAGATGCACTGTCGGACTCGCTGGCAGAGTCACTTGCGGAATCGCTGCTGTCCGAATTACTTCCCGAGTCGCTTGACGTGGAATTGGATGTGGGTGTGGGGCTGGTGCTATCGGACGTGCTGACGGATGAATTACTTCCCGAAGATCCACTTTTTGAAGAGTCGCTTCCAGAGGAATCGCTGCTCGAAGACTGAACGCTCGACCCCTCGCTAAGCGAAGCGTTCGAGGAACCGGATTCGGAAGCTGATGACGCTGATTCAGACGTCGACGAACTACTTGGCGAAGTTGATTCGCTCGAAGAACTATCCGAGTGACTGCTGCTTGAGTCCGAAACCGAGCTCGTGGAAAATTTGCTGCTGTCGCTCGACGACGATTTACTCGAAACCGATGAACCACTCGAAGACGAGGTTTGGCTCGATGAGCTTGGACTGCTGGATTGGCTAGACGGCGATTTGGAAGATGAATGACTCGAGGAAGACGATGCGGAACTGCTCGACTTTGACGAGATGCTGCTTGAACTTGAGCTGCTTAGCGAGCTACTGCTGGGTGACGAGCTACTGGAAGATGAACTACTCGATGAGCTGCTCGAAGAACTACTGCTGACGGACGAACTGCTACTACTCGATGGGCTACTCGACGAGGAGGGTGAACTGGATGAGGACGCGACGCTGGATGACGAGCTACTGGATGAGGAAGACGAACTCGAGGAGCTACTACCGTCACAACAACGGCAACCGATCGTCACATAGCTACCGGTGTCCTCGTGGAAGTGGCAGATGATCTGTTGCGACGCGAGTAGCGAGTAGTCACAGACGTTGTAGACCGAAACCCTGACGCCGATCGGTCTCCACCGCGACCCGTCAAACCGCAATTCGCGGGCGGTGCCCCATGATTTGGCTTTCAGGCGTTTCGTCGGTTTACAAAGCAACGTTTGCTTTGGCGGGTCGATGACCCACGAACGTCTACCGTCAAATGTGACGACGAGGTATTGGTCTTCGCCGCTGCCGTTGATCGGTCCGCGGATTCGCTGGGCCGAGTGATTGCGAGCGGTGATGCGGACTTGCTGGCCAGCCGGGTCGGTGACGGCTTCGAGCTCGCCATCGTTGTTCAGCTGATACAGGTCACAGTCGGCCGCACCAGTTCGCACTCCACGTCGGGCTGCGATGCCACCGGCGGGCACTTTGATCATGTACACAGGATCGGCAGGTCGACCGATACGGACCACGGCCCACTGACGTCCAGTCGCACCAGAGTCTTTTCGCCACAGGATCTGGGCCGAGCCGTCGGGCTTTGATTGCAGCGTATCGCCGCCGGACTCGGCTACGTCGGCGAAGCGGTGCCAGGTTTCACTGATGTCGACTTGGGCGGCAACCACGCCATCGAACACCACTCGGCCGACCTCGCCATCGCGGATCGGCTCAATCGCGACACCGACTCGGCCGGTGTGTTCATCTTCGGTTGGGCGAACCGTTTTGATCGTTGCGTCGCGGACGAAGCGAGCCAGTTCCACCGGGCCGGCTTGCGGATCCGTGATCGGCGAATCGAAACCCACGATGCCGCCGATCGGGACCACCACACCGGACGTGTTGTGCACACGAACAGATGCGGCGTTTCGCAGGTGAGTGCGAGCACCACCGCCACCGGGCAGCCGATTGCGGTGCATCGCCTCGGCTGCCGCTAACAGTCGGTTGTATTCGACCGCGGTGATTTCGAGGTTGTCGCCGGGTCGAACACGTCTGGCCAACTACGAAATTCCCAATGCGTAAAAGTTGCCTTCGGGATAAACCTGTTCGACGTAGGCCGCCGCTGGCGTTTGCAGCACCCGGTCGCCAACGACTTCCTCGTCGTGCTTTACCCACAGGTAGTCCCAGCCCCGTTTGTCGATGACTCCGATATTTCCGATCGAAAGCGTGGGTTGATTGGGCCGCGCCGCGAAGTGATAGGTGATATCCACCCAGTTCTGTTCGTCCTCGCCGCCCTCCGCGCCAAGAAATAGAGCTTCGCCGGGACTGAAGATCGACCACGGTCCGCCGTTCGTGCGCCCCGTCATCGCAACGCAAGCCAGCAAGTAACTGGTCGAGACGAACTCAAACTTCTTTCGCACCGAGAACTCGAAGGCCGGCACCGTTACGTCAACGCCGGACACGCCGGAATCACTGACGCCAATCGCACCGCGATAGTTAGGCGCGGTCTTCCCGGGCGCGGCGTAGATGCCGCGAGTGGACAGCGATTGGTTGACGTGCGTGGTCGCTCCCGTGGTATTAAACGAGACAGGATCGAGCTTGGTGCGATTGATGCTGGCGGTGGCGAGGACATACTTCTGGTTGATGTGCTCGGCATCGACACGAAGATAGGGTTCGATGTTCGGGTCGCCTGTGACCAGATGACTGTGCAACGCCTCGGCGGCTGCCGCCGGACTGACTGCTCCGCCACCGGTGTCGGCAACGTAGGATGTGACGTCAGAACTCTGGGTGCCGCGTGTTGCCTTTGGCGATAGTGCGGCGACCGCAAAGTTGTAGGCTCCCGCTGAAAACCCCATCAGCTAAACACCAATCCGCGACCGTTGGATTGCTCGGCCAGTTTGCGAGTGTTGTTGGCGGTTTCAACGATCGCTCGCTCGACGTCTTCGCTCAGTCCGAGGCCAAGTCGATCGCTGGTCTCGTTGACGTTCCCCTGGTTACCGGCCAGGAGTTCGTTGGACTTCATCAAGTATTCGCCAATCGCGATTAAGCGGTCGTTGATTTGCTGCAAGCCGGGTGCGAAGTCGTTCGCCGGCTCTTCTCCTGTGGCTGGTTCGTTGTCTTTATCCGGTTCCTCAACAAGCAGCTTGGGAGCAACGATGACTTCGGGTTCGATTTTCTCGGCGATTGGTTCGAGCTTCTCCGCTGGCGGTTTTAACGCCATGGGCTCTAATCGTCTCGCACCGCTGCCGATATTCAGTCCGCGTGAATCGAACTTGCCGGTGACGGATTCGTTCGATGCTCCACCAATGTCCGTGCCGGCGAAGTTGTCAATCGAGGCTTGGGCCTCGCGATCGAGTTCCAATGCGACCGTGTCTTTGTCGAGTTCGGCCGGTGGAAGTGTGAGTTTGCCTTGCTTTCCCGCACGCTCGTTGATCGCTGCGGCTTTCGCTTCCATTGCCGCGATGCCGGCTTGCAGTTTTTGGATGCGCTCATCGCCTGATGCATCCTCGCCAGTCAGCACGGCTTCCGCTTGCGCGGTTTCCAGTGATGCCTTTGCTTCAGCAATTGCTGCGGCGAGGTCGTCATAAATCTGTGGTGACGTGGAGTCGCTTTCGGATACTTCCTCGTTCTCCGCCGGCCTCAAAGCGTTCGCTTTGTCGACGGCCGCCTGGAAGTCGGCTTCCGCTGCGGCCACCTTCGATTGCCGATCGGCTTCGGCGAGAGAACGCTCGGCGCGTTTGGCTGCAGCGTCGGCCCTCGCCTGGCGTCGCATTTCGTCGAGTGTTTCACGGACGCCCGCGGTAAATTCTTCGGTGTCGGCGATGCGTTGTTGGTTCGCCTGCGCGTTGGCCTCAAACTGGCGGTCACGTTCGACGTCAACTGCTGCGTTCTGTTGTTCGGTTTCCGCGTCGATTGCGGCGAAGTCGACGTCGAGATCGCGGCCTTCGCGTGACTTCTTTCGCTCGTCAAGTTGACGTTGCAGATCGTCCTGCATCGCCTTGCGGTTCGCTTCGATCTCCGCCTTACGCTTGCGGCGTCGTTCGGCGCGACCGGCGATCGCGGTTTGGCGTTTGCGTTCTTCGGCCGCGTTGTTGGCGTTGGTTTCGTTGTCGATCTTGCGCACTTCGGCTTCAACATTGATGTCGTCGTCAAAGAGTGACTTGAGCTTCACCCACGCCTTGCGAAGGAACCCGACCGTGCTGTTCCACATCTTGCGGACTTCGCCGACAAACACCGCCCAAGAATCAGCGAGGTAGTCGATCGTTTCGACCCAGGCTCCTTCGACACCAGCCAACGCGTTGACCAGGACACCGCCGATCTGGATGGCCACATCGCCGGCGATATCGACCAGCTCGTGGAGTTTGAGGAAACTTTTCTTCAGAAGGCCGACCGTGTTGTTCCAACCTTTCTGGACAGCGGACGTGAGGATCGTCCAACCGTCAGCGAGATAGGCAACCGTGCTGTTCCAGACCGCTCGTAGTCCGCCAAAACCTTGGATCAGTTGATCGGCCAGTTTGTAAATTGCGTCGCCCCAAGCGTCCGAAAGGTACGCGGTGAAGCGTGACCACATGCCGGATAGCCACGTCGTACCCTTGGTCCACTGCAGTTTGATGTAGGACCATAGCACGTCGACTGCGGCATTGATGTCGCCTGCTCTCAGCGCGTTGGCGATCGCTCCGAAGGCGGCCATCGTATCGGCTTTGAGTTTCTGGAACGCTCCTTTGAGGAAGTCGATCGAGCTGCCAATGGCTCCCGATGTGTAGAGGAAGTAGGCACCCAGCGCGGCGACACCAGCGACGACCAGACCAAGCGGCGAGAACAGCAACGCCATCGCACCGGCTGCGGCGCTGATCGCTCCGGTCAATAATCCAAACGCGGCGGACAATCCCCCAGTGACTGCGGCGTAGACACCCGCCAACGCAATGTTGATTTTCTTGACTGCAGCTATTCCGATGAAGACGGCCTTGATGCCAGCACCAACGCCTTTCATAACTGCCCACGTTGCGGCGAGAGTTTTGGATGCCACGGACAGGCCGAGCGTGATGCCTTTAAGTGCGATCATTGCGGCACCCACGCCGGTGGCAGCGACTTTCATGGCGGCGAAGCCGGCCACGGCAGTCAGGATCGCTGTTCGGTTTTCGCTCGCCCAAGCTAGGGTGCTGCGGAGCAAACTGCCAACTGCGGACAGCAATCCACCGGCGAAATCATCGAGGCTCGATGAGAGTTGTTCCCATGCGTTGGAGAGAGCCGCGACGCCTTGTTTCCAAAGGCCTCGCAAGTATGCCCACATGACTTTGGCGGCACCGGTGATGTCGCCCGATGCCAACGATGCGGCGATCGATTTGAAGGCGGCTTGCGAGTCGACGGCGATCTGAGCGAATGCGGTTTTGAAGAACTCGGAGACTCGTGAAAGCAGTCCGGACGTCTTCGCAAGGTACAGGCCCAGACCAGCGACCCCTGCGATCACCAATCCGATCGGCGATAGCAATGCGGCGACTGCTGCACCTGCCATTCCAACGACGCTGCCGATCGCGGAGAAGATGCCCAGCAATCCTCCGACTGCCATCGACGCTGCCGCGGCTGCCGAGCCGATCGTTAGCAACGCGGCACCGGCCGCACCGACTCCGGCCGCGACTAATGCGGCGACTTGGATGACTCTTTTGTTCTCTCCGATCCATCGTGTCATCGCGGACGCGGCGGTCGAGATATTTTCGGTGAGACGTTGGATCGGTTTTTCGAGGGCTTCACCGATGGCGATGCGGACCGCCTCAAAGGAACTGGACAGAACGCGGAACGCACCGCCGAGTCCCGACTCCATCTTGGCAGCGGTCTTTTTCGCGATGCCACCGGCACCTTCCAGTTCTCCGAGCAACTCACGCGTGTCGGTGACCGTTTTGCCAATGGCGGACGCGGCCGTGATGCCGAGCATTCCGAAGACTTCATTGAACTTGGCGGCGCGATCGGAGGATCCGAGAGTTTTTGTGGCCTGTGCGACTTCGCCCAAGACATCGACAAGCGGTCGTGCGTTGCCAGCCGCATCCTTGGTCGCGACCCCGAACACCTTTTGAAACTTCTCGGATTCAGCGGCCGATAGAGTCAACAAACGCTTCAGTGCGTTGCCGGCCGACGAACCTTGAATGCCAACGTTACCTAGCGTCCCCAGGATCGCCAGCGTTTCTTCGAGGCTCATGTTCGCATCGGCCGCAACCGGGCCGGCGTATTTCAGTGCTTCGCCGAGCGACTCGACGCTGTTGAAACTCTTGTTGGCGGCGGCCGTCAGTCCGTCGGCGACCCGTGAGGCATCTCCAGCTTGCATGTTGAATTGGCGAATGGCGGCGGCGAAGATGCCGGACGCGAGCGTTGCGTCAGTACCGGTCGCGCGAGCGAGATTCATGACGCTCCCGGTCATGTCTTCAATTTGCCGTGAGTCAAAACCTGCTCGGCCGAGTTCGGTCATAAGGTTTGCAACCTCGACAGCGGAGAAGCTGGTGGTCGTTCCGAGTTGTTTGGCTTTCGCGTTCAGACGATCGAAGGCCGTGCCGGTGGCTCCCGTGATCGCGCCGACTTGACGGATCGCGTCATCGTATTCGGCGAACTTGCGAATGCCGTCACCCAGCGGTGCGGCCATCGCGACGCCGAGGCCGGTTAGCTTTGCGCCCATCATCGACGTGGATGCTGCGAAGGACGACAACTGTTTCTGTGCCGAACGCAGTCCCTTCACCAACGCGGAATTCTTCAGCGTCAGTTCGACGAAAGCAGCTCCGGCACGAACTTGGGACATGGGGAGTGGCTAGTTGTTAGGAACTAATTGCTAGACGGATGAAACTTGGCACCGAGAAGCGATGCGACTTGTTTGACACTCGCTTTTGCCAGCGCGGGCCGCGTGGTAACGCATGGATTGAAGTCGTCGGGCTTGAATGGTTTGCGACGTCTTTTGCGGTCGCGGTTGACTTCGGCGGTGATCCACACCAGCGTGCTGGCCAGTTGCCAATCGTGTTGTCGACGGGCGTTGACCATCCACACCATTTGACGAAGCGTTAGCGGTCCGGGGTCGACGCCGAGGACGCCGGCGAGGTGACAGATTTCACGTTCAAGCCGGGCACCTCCAGATTCGCTTCGAGTTCCGCGACCATCCGGTCCGCCATCGTCGGATCGTCGAGCTTCCGATGCAGCATCTCCATCCCGCGTGCCGTCACCTCGCGTTGATGCGTCACCGCTTTGCTGAGCAGACGGCGTTGGTCCTCCGGGAGGAAGTCCAACAACGCCTCGACGAGCGAGTTGCGGGCTTCGGTGAGGCAATCGCCCGACAGGCCAGACTCGAAGACCTCTTGGTCGACGTTGTCCTTGTCGGCTTGTGGCTTACAGACCGCGAACAAGACTTCACCCAGCAACAGGAAGTCCTGCGTCATCTGCGGGATCAAATCGCCATCGACCGCATCGAGCAACCGAACGCCGGTGAGTGTTTTCACGCGGCGAAGCGTTGTGTTGTCGATGTCAACGATCCAAACGCGACCGTGCCGGTCAACGAACTTTTGCATGGTAACGAACTCGGGTTGCTATACTCTGGTCTGGTAGAGGTGGTAATTCGACTCTTCAAAGTGCGAACGTTATGGCACGCTGTCTTCCATTTATCTGCTTGATGCTATTCTTCTGCATTCCAGCACTCTCCGATGAAATCGAGCAAGGATTGGTCGAACTGCATGCAATTGATGGAGACACCGGACGAGGGATTCCCGGACTGGTATTTGCGAAAGAAAATTCACTCGCTGAGATTTGGGGAGTCCCGATTGGGAAGACCGACGAAAACGGAGTGCTCCGTTTTGTTTCGTCTCCAGAGCCAGGCTTCCACTACTACATCGCCAATTCGCACGACGCTCACAAGATCGTAAGTATCGACGAGGTTCCAAGTCGTATCGTGCCAGGCGAGATAAACAACCACCGATTTGTCTTGCGTAGTAGAACGATGCCGGATGGGTTACCACCGATCGTCACATCATCCAATCTCGGCGAAGACGCCATCCCGAAGCCAATCCATAAGGGCGGTAGCGTTAGGTTCGAGTGCACCGTTACGGACATGCCAGGTTTTGAGGGCGCCCCAGTTCGATTCAGCTTTTACCCTGATACAGCAGACCAAATCTCGGAAACCCAGTTCGATCTTGCGAGACGCATCTACGCGAACGGCCACAGGGTGCGTTTTGCTGTCACCGACGAATTGAAGTGGCTGCATCAAAGCGAAGGATATGTCGACGCCATCGATAATCATCCGCGAGAAATTCAGATTAGCATCGAGCGATCATCAAAGGCCAACGAAGGAATGCAACTGTGGAGCTTCCATTGCAGAGTGCCATCCGGAATGAAACTGAAACAGGATGGATACCGCGTCTATTTTTGGGGACTTGATCGCTGGGATCTGCAAATCGCAGATTTCCTCCAATATGCTTCGACGGCCAGAGCATCAATCAGCGTTGAGCCATGGGTAGTAGTCACCCCGCATGCTGCGAGTGTTCGAGGTGGTAATGCTGTTTCAATCGCAGATGATGGATCAATCAAGATCAACCCATCAAAGGAGACACGTTCGCAACAGTTGGAACTGAAATTTAAATTCGACAAGCCAGCAACGCTCCGGCGTATGAAGCTTGAGATCCTTCCGAACGATCGGCGGGACAACAGAAGACTGGGCACCGATCCGGCGAAGAAATTGCTGCTGTTCGAACTACCAGCATATTTTCAGTCTGAGGTTTCAGGCAACCGCAAACTCGAATGGGCGCACTGTTGGTCTCCCCAAGATCCAAAGAGTGAATTGATTGGCGACTGCATTGATTCTCTAACTGATACCGGCTACGAAATTCCCCCGCTAACGAACGACCAAGATTCAAAAGAGCTATTCTTCACCTTCAAAGAGCCAATAGAGGTGGCTGGTCCATCGGAGCTCATTATCGTTGTAGATAGTGGTGGATCGCGAGAGCTTGATGTTTTCAATCGACTGCGGGTCGCCTTCTGTCACTGAGTGCCACTGGATGTCGCCCATCAGCATGCGCTACGTAGTCCGTCGTTGGCTAGCCACTACTGCCAACATTCATCCCACCACCTGACGACGACTGCGTCGGTTTGAGCGTCACGTCGGCCGAGACGACTTCCTCAAGATTTTGGTTGACGTCGAAGTTCATGACTTCGCAGGTCAGCGATAGCGATCCGCCGGCGTCGCTGATGCCGACGTCGGTCGGTGTTCCGCTGGCCCAAAGTCCTTGCAACATGCCGAAAGCGGTGTCGCCGGATTTGTTGAGGACTGTGAACTCGATCGAAGCGTCTTTGAGCGTGCCGACGGTCGCTCGCCAACCGTTGTTGTCGCGGGTCGATGCGTCGGCTTCCGCTTTCTCGAGCGTGACGGTCAAGTCTTTGACGTTTTTGATCTCGGCGCCATCGATGGTGAGGACGGCGTCGAGTCCGAGGACGACTTCAGCAGACATAGAGTTGGGGTTCCATTCAGGACAAATTTGTTCTGGGGGTTATCTGACGGAATCCCGCCAAAACTTGGGAAGCTGGGCTCGGTGGGTGTCGAGCGCCGGCTTCATGAACGGTCGCTTGGGGTAGCGGCGAGGTTTTTCGGCACCGCGACGCTGGTTCTCTTCGTCGATCAATCGGCGAGCACGGTTGGCTTGCGCGGCGGTTCGCAGTTCGATGCGAACAAATCTGCCATTGCCAAGCGAGCGAACCGGCCCGTGTTGGCCAACGCGAAAACGATGCCGTTTGAGCCGCCGGCGTTTGCGAGCGATTCCACCGAATTCGTGTAGGTTCCATAGCCGGCCAGAGATTTCGTTGACCGGACCGATGACGACGCCGGGTGTTTGTCGCTCCACTTCGTAGCGAAAGGATCGACGCAGTCGGCCAGTGGGGGAACTCGGCGGGCTGCCGGGCCGCGAGGTTTTTTTGCGTTTGCGGATGCTGCGATACGCAGTCTTCCGAATTGTTCCGCCTGCGTGACCGAGCGAATTGAATGACGCTTGGTCGACTTTGCGTCTAATACGATCCGCATCAAGATGAGCCTTTATGTTGATTCGAATCATTGATCGGTGATAGGCTTCGGGCTCACCAGTTTTCAAAGTCGGAGCCGCGACGAAGTGAAACGATCGATCATCATCGTCCTGCTTGTATGGCAGTTCTTGCTAACAACGTTTCTTACTCTGGGCGGAATCGACAATGCGAAACTTGGCGTCATGGCCAAAATGTTGTGGGGAGTGAACCTTCTTTGGATCGTTCTCTTCGGTTTGATCTCGCTTCGTTCACGCGATTATGTGAGCAAAGTCGGCGAAAGCACTCAGAAACCCCTCCCGCTCTTGTTCTTTTTGGGTGCCACGCTGATGGCTCTCCTTGGTGAAGCCGTCACGACAGCGATGACCAATTGTGCTCCCATCTTCGGAGCGGAAATTGGTGAGGTGTATATCACAGCCTCGGCTAACTATCTCGATGTGGTCATGTTCCACAGCGTCGTTGTTTTCTTACCACAATATGCCATTCTCGGATGGTTGCTCAGCCGCTATGCGATATCGCCATTCGCTGTCTTCATTTGCTACGGCATCACTGGCTTCATTGGAGAAGTCATGTTCTCTGGTCCAAACCCACTGATGCTTGCCCAGTGGATCTTGATCTATGGACTGTTCGTGTACTTGCCGGCCCATCTTTTCGTTGCTTCAAAGGATCGTAAGCAAATGAGATGGTGGATGTATCCGTTTTTAGTCGTCCTTCCGGTGATCGCGTCGATCCCGATGGTCGCACTGCTCCTGTTGGTGATCGCTCCCGGCCACCCAAGTATCCATTTCCCACCGATGTGATCCGAATGTCACTTCGCGAGTTCAAACGTCAGCGTCAACAAGCTCGTGAATTGATTGAACTGCGTCCAGTGCTCGGTGGAGTAGGGCACTGCGTTTTCGACTTTGATACAGCGTGCGGCAACGAACGAATTGAGTCGCTTGAGCCGGAAATAATCGGCGATCTCTTCGACGTATACCACCAGTGGGTCGATTTCCTTGGCATCGCCTTTGGAAAACTTCTTTTGCACGGCGACGTCGATGGTCGCGTGGTACTTGTTGGTCGCGCGGTCGAGCGGCAGGTATCCGACTTCGCGAGGCACCACGGTGACTCGCAGTTCCTTCATGTCTTCGAGGTCAAAGTCGGGAACGTACAGTCGCTGGGCGGTCGGATTCTTCGACAAGTCGGCGGCGTTGAGTTCAGCGACGACGCTGTCGGCGATCTGAATAACGGTGGCCGGAGTCAGCTTTGCGGAGGCGGCAGTCATGAGATGGTGTCGACCAGTTTGGTGTGGATGCGAAGTTTGATGCGAAACGGATCGCTGTATCGCCATGGCGGTTCATTGCCGATTGACATCAACTCGTAGACGAACGTGGTGTCACCGTCGGTCTCGAGGATACGATCACCGCGGCGGGGCCAGGTGGCGATCTCGGATGACAGCAGGTCTTTGGTGTTGATAAGGAAGTCGCGAACTTGGGCACGCGTGATGACACCTTCGCCGTCGTCCTGCTCGTATTCGGACTTACCGATGGTGGCGGGCAACTCGACCGAGACCTCTTCACGCTGATAAACGACCGGCCGAGAGGCGTGCTTGGTCAGCTTGGCCGATAGCCATGACTGACCTCGCTGCAGCATGTCGGTCACGACTTGCGTGACTTCGCTGCGGTGGTTGGCTTGGCCTGAAAGAGAGCCGCGGCCTTTTCACCGAGTTCATCACGCCAAGCTTCGTCAGCGCGACGTTGGTATTCATCCGCGATCGCTTCGGCTTCTTCGTTAAGCTGTTGCTGACGGAAGTTGGCTTGACGCGTGAATGGTTGCACAAAGCCGGGCGGCGATCCGTCACGGTCTCGTTTCTTTGAGGGCAGAATCGCGATGGCAACGAGGACCAAGACGACAACGATGGCAATTCCAAGAATCATGAGTTTTCAAAGACCTCGTTTGATGAGAATGAACCCGAGCAACAGAACGGCGACGAAGATCAAAGCGAGCGTGGCGAGTTCGCCGGCCCCCGCCCAAATCAGGGCGTTGCGTCCGCCAGAGTCGCGGTCAAAGAGTCGATCGCGGTCGCCGTCTCGGTCGCGATCAAACGGCCGCCAAGTATTGTCGACCGGTTCGATGGGGCAGTAGCCGTCCGGGCAATCCTCGGGCGAGAGTTGCATCGTGGGATTGATCGCGGCATCCCAGGAATAGCCGCGAGTCTTCAATGCCCCGGTTCGCTGGGCTTGCCGAGTTTGCTGATACAGTTCGTAACCGTGACGCAGATCGTCGTAGAGTTCGCGAGGCGTCGACGGCAGCATGGTGTGACCAGCCGCGTGGACATGACCGCCGGTTGAATCCTGGAATAAGACAACCGGGAATTGGTTGACCGGGACGATGTCGGCATAGCGAGTGCGATACAGTGCGTTGGTTTCGGTGTAGACCTGGAACGCACACTTGGATTTCAAGCGAACCAGATTCGGATCGCTTTCAAACCACTGCAACAGTTGCTGGCTCTTGGCATCGTTACCTACAAACAATGCGATTTGATATCGCTTCTTGGCTTGCTCGGGAGGCGTTGCGGGTCGCGTGCTGGTCGCAGTCGGAGTGACAATGATCGGTGCCGGAGCGGTAGGTGTGCTGGGCACAACCCGATAAGGTTGCACCGTCGGCGTCATGTTGGGCGGACAGGCCGGCGGGCAATAACCTGACTGCTGCTTCAGTTCGCTTTGGGCTTCTAAGTTGACGCGCGACGGTTGTGGTAATTGCTGAATCTGCTGACCGACCTCGCTGACCGGTTGGGCTGGTGGCAGTCGCCGGGTGCTTTCCGGCGATGGATTGGGTTTGCGATGCAGGGCGGTGAACACGGCACCGAGCAACACGGCATGCAAGACGGCGACGACGATCAGGCCGACGCTGAGCCGGATCCGAATTTCATCCTTCATTGACGACCTCATAACTTCGATAGGGCAGAGAGCTGGCTGGGTCTTCCATCACGGTCAGGGCGAAACCGCCATAGCCCGCCCAGAGACGAACGAATTGTTCGCGCGGTGTGAGTTCAAATCGGCCGGGATAGTTGTTGTCCAGAATCGCGGCGTACTGCTGACCATTTCGCTCGACCCATCCGACGAACGTGCAACAATGGGCGGGCTTCCACCAAAGAATCGCGCCGCGCCGGTTGGCGTTCGCCCAATCGAGGAATCGCGGATCGGCTTTGACGGTGTAGCTGTAGTCGATGCCGGCCGCATCGAGGCGATTTCGTAATCGCGTGTCCCATTCACCATCGCTATAGGTTGCTCGCCAGCGTTCGCCGAGTTCGTATTCGTTCAACCAACGCAAGTGATTGACCAACGAGGCGTGAACACAGCTGCCTTGATTGAGCCGTCCTGTCCAGTTGCGTTGATGGAGTTGCGTGGGAAGGTTCGCGACCGGTTGCTCCGGCGGCGGGGCCGGCAGCGGGCGAACTTGCACGTCGCCTTCGGGTACGCATCCGGTGCATGCGATCAGCAAGCATGCGGCAACCAAGTGCCGCCATTTCGCTTCCATGCGATGACCTCGTGATAAGACTATTGAACGAGTTTGACTTTGACGCTCGGCGTACTTGGCGGAGCGTCCTCGACCGAGATACCAATCATCGAGTGTTGGTATTGGTTCTTGATGACATGGTGACTGATCTTGGACCAGTAGAGAATCGTGCCGGCGGGGATGTTCGTGGTCGGGTCTTTGACGACATCAAAGACACCCGACAACGTGATGCTGCCGCGTGCACCGGCACAGATGCCGAACTTGGCGACGCCGACGAGCTTTTCGAGGACAACGACATCGCCGGCAGCGATCTCAACGTCGGTAACGATCGGGATGGTCACGCCCTCGTGGACGTAGATCGCCCCGACGGGTGCGATAATTGCGTTGCTCACTGTTCATCACTGGCTCAGACGAACGCGAACGAAGTTGTCGGTCGCCTCGGCATCGGAGACGACTTTGCCGAAATAGAAGGTGCCATCAGCGACCTCAGTAACAATGCCATCGGTGGTGGCGTAGATCTTTTGGCCGGCGGAATAGGTCTCCACGTCGGCAGGATCCTTGGGAATGTCAAAGACACCTTCGACGGCGATCGAGCCAAGAGTGTCGGCCGGAAGATCGCGGCGGGTGATGCCGACCAGGTCACCTTGAATGACGATGCTACCAACGGGGACGTCAACGTCGGGGGTGAAGTCGACTTGGCGACCGTCGTGAACGAATTGTGCTTGCATGGGAGAACAGAGGTGAAAGGTAACAGGTGACAGGGAACAGGCCGTGCAGCACTGCGGCGGCTACTCGCCGGCGACTTTGACGGCGGCGCGGTGGTCTTGGCTGTTGACGCCGAAGTCGATGTAGCTGCGGAAGCCCATGCCGAGTGTGTTCGGCGGCATCTCGACTCGCTCGATGATCGGTGTGCGGCGACCATTGAGAAACACGATCTCGAACGCGGGCAGCACTCGCGGGTTCGCGAAGAGATACCAAGCCGATGCACTGGCTCCGGGGTAGTAGCTGTCCGACAGGTGCGGCGTTGAGATGATGCGGTACTTGTTTCGGTGCGGGTTATCGACCGGGATCTTGGTCGGTGACCCTTGAGCGTCGATCATCAACTGCGAACTGCCCATTAACAGTTCGGCTTCGGTTTCAAGCTCGACCGGCACGACCAAGTATTCCGGCCGAATGTTGATCGGCTTTTGGTCTTTGGCTTTGCCGCCAGGACCAGCTTTCTGTTTGCGGAACGTCGTCTTGGCGACGGTCAACGCGTCGGGACCGAACTTGGTGTCCGCGCCTTGCAGGAAGTTGGCGTTGGCCGAGGAGAAGAAGCCGGCGTTCTTCAGCAGCAACGTGAAAAACAAGTCGTCGATGGATTCGGCTCCGGACCGTCCCATTTGCCGCGGGATGTCCATGAACGCGGATAAATCATCGTTGATGATGTCGTGACGAGTCAGCGTCAAGATTTGGCCGTACGTGTCTGCCTTGTTTGAGTACTTCTGTTCCGACAGTTTTCCGTGTTTCAACTCGCCATCCGGAGCGACTTGCTCAAAGCCGCCGGTGCCAAGCAAACGATAGCGGGCGACCTCCTTGAAGTCGGTCACGGTGCCGACGCTGCAGAGATCGAACGCGGCGATCGGCGTATTTTCGTAGGCTGCCAGCAACGTCTTGTTCATGACGTTTTCCATGATGCTGGGAAGACTCATGGAACTGAAACCGGCTCGGATCGTCGCGGTGCCATCGCCGAACACGCGGGGCACTTCGATGCCTTCCATGCGGGCACACTCGGCAACGAGTTCACGCAGACCGATGTGACGCAGCGGGTGGGCGGCGTCGAGTGTGCGTTCGCCGTAGCCGGCCAGCAGTTGTTTTTCGTCAATGCCGACTGACAGACACGCGGCGGCTTCGAGCACTTCGCGCGTGTATCGCGGCGTATTTTGGTTCGGCTCCGGTGTTTTCGGTCGTTCGCTTCGCAGCACGGCGAGTTCCGTTTTCGTGGTGGACCAACCATGCTCAATCGCATCGGCTTCGATGGTCGGGTGGTTGCCGTCACAAATCTTTCGGATGCCGGCGATGCGGCGAGACTCGGCGGCGGCTTCGGCTCGCATTTGGTCAACGGCGGACTTGGGTTCGGTTTTGATTTGCGGCTTCGTTCCCATGTTCAGACTCGCATTGACCGGTTCGAGACCGTCGGTGGTTTCGGATTGGTCTTCGGTTTCGATGCTCTCGTCATCACCATCGACTTGACCGGCAGCGACGCGAGCCTCGGTGTTGTCGTCAGCACCGAGGGCGACAAAAGACACTTCGCCGAGAGTTGATTTGCGAGCGATGTAAACGGGGCCTTTATGTTCGCGAGCGTTCGCCTTGGCCGTCTTGCCTTCGGGAATGAAGACAACCTTGTCGGCCGAGGCACCGAGCGATGCCTGCCACGGGAATCCGTTTTCACTGGTCGCGATGACTTCCTGTGCGGTTGCACCGACACCGGAGATCACGCCGGCGACTTGCAGTGACTTATCACTGATCGTGATGTCGTCGGTGTGACCAACGATGCTGCCGCGGTCGTGGTCTTTCAGGATCGGCCGTGACTTGCGGGTGACTCGCATGCCGGCCAGATCAACGACAACCGGGTAAGGCCATCCGCCAAGCCGCATCGCGCCGCCGGTGTACGCGTTCATCGAGAACTTGCGTAGCGATGGCGTTTCGGCTTCGCCCGATTCGTTCGCCTCGAGCTTGATCGTCGCCGCGTCATCGCAAACGATGCGAAGCGAACTGGGCACCGATTCGGCTTCGGCTTCAAGCGGTTGGTTGCTGGCTTTCAGGGTCTTCGGCATGGTCTTCCGTGACATCGGGGTCGGAGGTGGTTTCGTCTTCGGGGTCGAGTGACAACCCGAGCTCACGCATCAATGCGATTTCTTTGGCACGTTGTTTAAGTTCCGTCTCCCAGTCACGCCCCTGCCGCGCAAATTCGATGGCCAGAGTTGTCGTATGACTGGCGAGACGGATCTTTTGGGCGTTGGCTTCTTTGGCCGGGTCGACGTGTTCTTGTCCGTCCCAGAACCATTGATGCTCGAAGGTCGAGTCGAGCGTGCGAAGCGATGAAGGCAGATAGCCCTCGATGAGAATGGCTTCGCGGAGCCAAGCGTTCAGAATGCGATCGAGGACAACTCGGGCGAGTTGTGACTGCTCGACGCGAATGGATTTGAAATACGTTTGATGATCCAGCCGGCCGGATGCGTAGTTGTACCCCGACGAATTCCCCGCGGCGACATTGAAGGGCATGTTCAAGCAACGAGCGATCTCGTTGAGAATTTCTTTCTTGAACTCGGCGTAGGTCGTCGACGGTTGTTCGGACCGCATCTGCGACATCTTCCAACCACCGGGCATGGTCAGAAGCATCCGCTTTTCAAGTTCGATGGACTCGAACGGTTCGGCCGAGTCGGCTTCGCCGTTGGCCGGTGCATCGGTGTAAAGGATGCCGGCGAACTCGGCGGCTGTTTCGGCAGCCGATAGCACCGCGAGCGTGAACCGGCGTAGTTGTGCGAAGAGTGGCAACGCCGGCGTGATGTCGGGAATGCCTCGGATTTGGCCCGGTCGATCGCTGCGGTAGTAGTGCAGGACGGAATCCGCCGGCACAGTGTCGTAGGATTCGTTCGCGAGGAAGAAGTCGCCGCCGGGGCGGTCCTTCAGGACGTCATAGCTGATCGGGTTTCCATCGGCATCGAAACGGATACCGTCGATATAGCGACGGGTATCGTTCAGCAATGTTGGCGAGGCAACTTGGTCGGCTTCGATCAATCGCAGGTCGAGTTTGACTCGCGATTCAATTGCCTCATTGTCCGTCAGCAACGCGAAAGATTCACCGTCGGCGACTCTCGCCAGACGCATCGTTCGCAGCTTTTCAGCAAGTCCGACCGCTTCACACCATGCGAAAAATTCCGCTTCAACGAATCTGTTCGCCGCGTCGTCCGCGGTCAGCATTTGCAACCGCGGGCCGGTTCCAACGACGTCGTTCGCCAGCGTCAGTGTGATGCCGCGGGCGTAGCTGTTGTTGGCGACCTCGTATCGCGAACGGTTCCGCAGAGTCTTTCGAACTTCGGACGAATTTGCCGATGTCGCCGATAGACCGTCCGCTCGCGACCAATGCTTGTAGTTATCAAGCGTCGTGTTGGCTGCGTCGTACTTTCCGCGAAGCCATGGCCACCGGGGCTGCCGGGGCGAGCGTCCTTCGGCGTTTTGGCAATCCACACGATCGCCACGCCAATGCTCGATCATCCCTGTCAGTCGTTTCAGCATCCTGCCGAATCCATCTGCCGTCCCCGGCAGCCCCTATGACACTCAACCCGCCGAGGGCGGGATGAATTTGTTGAATCGCAAACCACGGTGCGGCTTCTTCACCGCTTCCTTGCCTGCGAGATGCTTGTCGGCGGCAATCTGGTCTTTCAGCTTGTGCTGTTCGACACTGCCGGCATCGCCCAATGCCTTGGCCGGCCCCTTAGCGTTCTCGCGGATTTCATCGTCGAGGTTGTCCGGCATTAGCTTTCGGTGTTGTAAGAAACGATTGCCCTCCCTTTCTTAGCTATGCGATTTGTTGCAGCGGCCACCCAACATTCTTTTCAGATTTCAGATTCGCCGGCGTCTCTGCATCTCTTTGAAGCTCACTCGCTTTCGCTTTGGTGCCGCCGGAACATCGATTCCAAAAAGAAGCGATCCCTGCATCGAAGCACCGACCGCACAACCGACCAAACTGTCCAACCAGTGATTGTCAGGTTGCTCCGGGCGGGCTTTCCATTCGTCCACCGTCCGGCCGCGCCCCTCAGTGCGCACGAAGTACTCCGCAGTGACTTGTTCAGCAAACATGCGGTGCTGATCTGGCCGATCGCCAAAGATGGAAAGGCATCCGCGGTCGCCCATCGCGACAGCAAGTCGAGCGTGAGTAAAAGACTTCCACCAGTTGGTGTCGTAGATGACATGGCGGATCGAACGTTTGCCATTGATGGACGGGACACGCCAATTGAGGCCGACGCGATCGCCCGGTCTTCGTTTGTATTCGCTGAAAGGATTCGAAGACGCACCAACAAACCGTCCGTGCGACGGCAGCAGAACTGATGCGTGTTGGCTTTGCCGACAGAATTGGTAGACGACGTTAGTCGAATGACCCCAGTTCGCGTCGATCAAACAGCGGTCGATCTTCATCGCCGCGTCATCGTCGCGTTGCCATTCGCGGCCGAGCAGGTTTTCGGTCAGCGATTCAAGGCCGGCGTAGATGCTGCCTTCGAGTCCGGTGCCTTCGGCCGCGCCGGCCAACGTTTGACGGGCATCCCGGAGCGTGAAGTAGTTTCGCTTTTGGTCGGGATAGGTTCCGTAGTCGATAACGTATCCGGTGAAGTCGTCTTCCCACGCAGCGACAACGTAGAACAGCAATTTGCCTTGAACATCAATGAACGCGGTAAGGTGGTTGCCGGCGATCGGCACTCGCTGCCTTGGCAGGTTGTTGATTTTCGCGGCGACTTGGTCGGCGGTCAGTTGATCGGCACCGACCGTTTCCTCCGGCAGCGGTTCGTTTTGGTATTCGGCGAAGAACGCGGCTTCGTCTTGAAGCTTAAGATTCATCGCGTGCTGGATGGCGGACAACTCGTCGTGGTTAAAACGCTCTTTCCACGAAACGTCCGCGCCGGCATCCATCGCTTCGCGGTTCTGCTGATAGAACTCGGTGCCGGCCGCACCTCCATCGCCGGCCCGTAAACCCTCGGCCCGGATCTCGGCATAGCGAAGCCACAACTCCTCGTTGGTCGGAAACGAATTGACCATCCGCGTCCTTTCGCCATTCCACTCCGGATGAAGGTCGCGGCTGAGAATGTTGTCAGCCATGTCGCCGGGGCGAATCACCGTGCAAGGCATGATTCCGGAGATCTTTTTGCCCGGACCGGCGAGACCCAGCACCGCGCCGGCGAGGATGGCTTCGCGGTTGGCACACTGCGAAAGCGAGCGAGCCGATTCGTCGGTTTGCGGGTCATCGAGAACGACCAAGCTCGGGCGGACCGTCTTACCGTCCGGCCGTTTGAATTTCATCCCTCGGATGCGTCCGGTCAGGCCGGCGACTTTGATGATCGCACCACTGGCGGGACTGCCGGCAATCGTCGGCAGCACGATTTCCTTCGCGGTCCAACCAATCTGAGTCCGTTTGCCTTGATAGAGTTGCCCATTGGCTCGGTTCGCAATTCCGTCGAGGGCTTGGATCGGAAAGCAGACCTCCGGGTAGTCGGCAGCGAGCGTGTCGTTGCAGTCGAGTTCGGTCTTGATCGAATCGAGCATGTCGCAGGCGTGACCTTCATCGCTACCGATTAAACAAACGAAGTCCCGGTAGCCGTTGAGGACCGCCCAGATGCAGGCAACTTCGGCAAGCGAGCTTTTGCCACTGCCACGTGCCATCGCCAGCGAAAACAGGCCGCCTCGAACGACCGCCTGCTCGATCTTTTCGATCACTTTCAAGTGGTCCGGCGACCACGAAAGGTGGAACGTCAAACCGAAGTATGCTTCGCAAAAGAATCGAAACGAAGTGGCGGCTTTCGCTTTACGCTGAGGATCCTCGATCGCCGGCAGATCCCCGATGTCTCGGCCGGCTTGCGCGATCGCCGCGTTTCGAGCGCGGGCTCGTTCTTTCAGGTCGGCGTAGGGATCGGCCGGCGGATCCGGCTTCGGTGCATGCCGTTTTTCGTGAAGCCAATCGGCGTATCGAAGCAGGTCGACGTGTCGGCCGTCTCCGATGCGATTGCCGGCTTCGACACGGTGCCGGTGCAGTTGGCGTTCGTTGAGCACCGTTCCGAGCGGCGTCGAGTTCAGTAGCCGGCAGCATTCGCTCGGACGTAGTTTGGTCAGATCAGTTGCCACGGCCGGCCTCCTTCAAGATCCATGCGGTGAAGGTTAGTAGGTTCAACCGCCCTGCGTCGTCGACCGGGGCACCAGCCTCGATATCAGCTTCGATCTGTGCAACTTCGACCTTCCTCCGGCGAAGTTTTGAGAAGACCGCGGCGGTTTGTTCCGACGTCATCGAGTTTGGATTGACTGGTTCGTTCGGGCCGTCCATGGCAATCGTTTGCTCCGGTGCTTTGGGATGTTCAGCACGTCGCCACACGTCGGCGACTGTCGCGACTAATGCATGTTTGCGGTGAGCGGCCGCATGTTTGGGCCGGCCACAGCGGGCCAAATGTGGCCGCGTGTCGGCATCAAAAGAAAGCTGCGAATTCCTCGAACATTACTTCCGGACTTCGCTTGAGGTGTCTCGAAAACGCTGGCTCATGTGTGTCATCGCAACACGCATTACACGCTTCCGGAGACACCAAACATGCACGCCAACGACATCGCTTTCGGCATCGAACTCGAAACCACCATGCCCGCTACCGACACGACGCCAATCGGCGGCTACCACAACGGATTGCCGGTCGCTTGGCTGCCGGCCGGGTGGAAGGCCGAACGCGATAGCAGCATTCGAACGCTTGCACCGGGCCGGAAAGGTTGCGAGTTTGTCTCGCCGATCCTTCGCGGCTACGAAGGACTGCAAAACGTGATGACCGCGGTCGACGCGATCGCGGCACGCGGCGGGCGGGTCAACCACTCAACCGGCATTCACATCACGGTCACCTTCAACGGCGACGCCGCCGCGCTCTCTCGACTCATTTCGCTGATCGGCAACCACGAACGGGCTATCTACGCTTCAACCGGAACACGCCGCCGCGAACAAGACCGCTGGGCCAAACGCATCAAGGACTATGGCGACAAAGACGCGGCTAAACGACGCTGCGAATCGGACCGCTACCACCTTTTGAACCTGACGCACCTCGCCCGCGGGCGGAACCGAATCGAGATCCGGGCTTTTGCCGGCAGCCTCAACAAAGAGAAGATCGCCGGCTACATCCAGATGGTTCTCGGCTTGGTAGAGCTGGCCATGACCAGCAAACGCTGCTCGGGTTGGGACTACGCCAAGAAGCCCGGAACGAAATCTTGCTGGGACCGGCCGGGTGCCGGCGAAGGCGAAACGGAACTCAACCGGCTTTTCTACCGACTCGGTTGGACGAAGGGTTGGTACAAGGGCGACCTTCGAAACAAACGCTTCGGCGAACTGACCGCCGCCGACCAAATCTGCGATTGGAAGCCGGTCAAAACAAAACTTCTCGCCATGGCCCGCAAGTACGACCGGGCATCCTGACTGCCGGCGGACCGCCGCCCTCGCCACGCCGCGGACCGCCGCGGCGTGTTTGCGTTTGCGGCCGCCAATTTGGGCAAACGCGGCGACAAATGGCATAGGTAATAAGTAGACGCGGTGTGTTTTTGAACGCGACACGAGGCGTTTGTCGGCCACGCTGGCCGACGTTGAAAAACCTGCAAAAAGCCTTCGAATTCCTTCCGGACTTCGCTTGAGCTTCATCGAAACGCATGGCTCATGTGTGTCATCGCAAGACGGTTTTTCATTCACCCAAACGGAGACACAAACATGACCATCAGCGACCTGATCACGCTTCTGGAAGACTACCGCGAAGAACATGGCGACGACTGCGAAGTGCGGTTGATGACCCAACAAAATTGGCCCTTCGAAAACAACATCGCCGGCGTCACCAGCGGCGCGGAAATGAACGAGGCGGAACACGAAGAACCGCACGAGTTCGCAGACAACCAAGACGTCGCCGACGACGTGATGGTCTACATCGTCGAAGGCGGCCAGATCTGCTACGGCAGCGGGCGGGCATGGGAAACCTGCCGCAAACACTGATTGGCAACCCAACCGGCCGGCGGCACGAACGCCGCCGGTCCTCATTTTTCTTCTTTCAAACCAAACCATGACCAATCAAACAAAGATCGAAGAGGCTTACGTCGCCGCCCACGCCCGAGCATTGCAAGCCGCCGAAGCGGTTCGGCGGATGATCGAAGACCAACCGGCACCCAACGGCGATAACCGCATCGGTTGGGATCACGTTGGAACGCTTCGCCACTACGCGGAACAACTCGAAGATCTACTCGGCACCCACGAATCAGAAGACGCCGGCAACTAACCGCCGGCCCATTCCCTTGCCCGACACGCCGCGACGTTCGCCCGGCGCCGCGGCGTTTTCTTGTTCGCGGATCGTTTGCCCAACACTCGCTGGCGACGCACACGCGGAGACGTCGGCGGCCGAAAGGAAAGCTGCAAATTCCATCCGAACTTCGCTTGAGCTTCTTTGAAACGCATGGCTCCTGTGTGTCACCGAAACGAATTTCTTTCCCTTTCGACGGAGACGCAACCATGCCAACCGTAACCGCTCGCCCCACCACGGCCGACCTCCTGTACGCCCACGACCATGCGGTCGAACAGATCGAACGCCTTAGCGAAAAGGTCGCCAACATGCCGCTTCTCGACGCGGCCGACGACCAAACCATCCAGCGACTTTTCGGTGAACTGGACGACCTCGCCGACGCGGTCGACGGACTGACCGTGGAATTCAAGAAAAACATTCGCGGCTGAATTCGCGCGTGTGCCGGAGCTTTTCGCAGCTTTCAAACAAAGCTGCGAAAAGGCTGCGGATTCTTTCCCGACTTCGCTTGAGCTGTTTCAAAACGCATGGCTCATGTGTGTGTAACGCAAACGGGGCGAGACAAAAACAAACCTTCACACCGGAGACCAAACGATGGCCAACACGAACGCCAGCCAAGACCGCACCGCCGCCCTTCGCACCGAGATGCAAAAGCTGGACGCGGACACCTACCAAGACATCCGCCAAAGCTACTACGCGGTCGCCGACAACCTTAAACCGCTCGCCGACCTTCTCGAAAAGGCCGACGCCGACCTCGGCCCGGACGGACCGCTTTTGGAAGAACACTACCTCTTCCTGCAAATGTATGACCTGCTCCGCAAAAGCCACCTCGGCGGGACGGTTTGACCCGAAGCCGAAACGCCGGCCCCGACCAAGGGAGGCACGGGCCGGCGTCGTCGCGGGGCGGTTCCCGCGGCCTGACGATGGCAGCCAACTATCGAGCCAAAGAATCGGAGAAACGAGATGAAAAAGGCAGACGTGAAAATTGGTGGCGAGTACTTCGCAAAGGTCACGAACAAAAAGGTGACCGTCCGTATCGACGCGGAAAACCCGCACGGCGGATGGGACGCGACGAATCTTTCCACGAACAAGAAGGTGCGAATCAAAACGGCCGGCCGGTTGCAGGGACCGTCACGCTCGGAAACGCCGGCGTCCGAAACGAAACGGGTGTTGAAGAAGAAGCCGAAGACCGCCGAGACCAACGCGGCCGGCAGCGAGAAGAAACTTTCCTGCGTCAAAGCGGCTTTGCGGGTTTTGGAATCGGCCGACCAACCGATGAACGCCAAGGAAATGATCGAAGCCATGGTTGAACAAAACCTCTGGGAAAGCCCCGGCGGAAAGACGCCGCACGCCACGCTCTATTCGGCGATCCTTCGCGATTTGAAGAACGGCGATGAAAGCCGCTTCGTCAAAACCGAACGCGGCCGATTCACGGTCCGGGCTTGAAGGGGAGTCGCCGCTATGAAAACGATTGGTGACATACGCGATATCGAAGACTTGGTTGACGGCGAAACCGCCGTGCCGGAAGCCGACATGGGTTACGAACTTCGGTCGATCGGCGGGCGGTTTGAAAACGGAACGGTGGTCGCGATCATCCGGCGTGGGAATCGCATTCTCGCGAAGACCACCACGGGCTGCGAGTTCGCCGTGACCGGACCGAACGCGCACGTGCTGGTCCCGCTTTCCTTCTAGCCGGCGAACACTCCGCCACACACGCCCGACGTTGGCCACGGTCGGGCGTTTTCTCGTTGGCCGGCGAACTGTGCGAAGCACCGGAGCCGGCCGGCACGCGGGCAGTGTCGCGGTTGTTCGACGACGCTGGAAAACATTCAGAATTCTTTTCGATGATCGCCGAACTTCGCTTGATGCGTCTGAAAACGCATGGCTCATGTGTGTCACGCCAACGGGGCATTCGAACAACCTTTCTTTCAACGGTGACACGACATGGACAACGAATTTTACATCAGCGACATCGGCTGCTTTTCGCACCTCAAAGAGGGCGAAAAGGTCTACCCGGAACCGGGATGCCGCTACGAATGCTGGCGACCGGGAACCGCCGACCGCGAACCGGGCGACGTTCGTTGGGTCACGCGTCGCGACCACGAACTTTATGCAGAAATGACCACGGGCAATCAATTCCGAATCACTGGCGAAAACCATCATTCGGTCATTCCCTTCTAGGTAGCGGACGCTCGTTTGCCACCCACGCCCGACGCCCGCCACTCGCGGGCGTTTTCTCATCGGACGGCGAACCATTCGAAGCACCGGAGCCGACGGGCGCGCGGCGTTTGTCGCGTTCAATGTTGCCGACGAAAAAACATCGAACATTCCTGCGGATGTTCGTCGGACTTCGCTTGCTGCGATCGAAAAGTCATGGCTCATGTGTCACACGCGAAACGCGAAACGCTTCTTTCACAAACGGGGAACCCCATGTCGAAACGACAAACGCTCGACGCCCGCCCGATCGCTCCGGCACCAGCCTACGAGAACGGGCACCAAATTGCTCGCGACCTTTTGCAGCACATTGAACTGCAGATGGACCGCATGATTCGGCCGGACGACAAACACCTTCGCTGGCACCATGTGCGGGCGATGAATTTGATCAACGCCCAGCTATCGGAGGTCGCGACCTTGCTCGACGAGACCAACGGGTGCCGGAACTGATGGCCGGCCAGACCTTCAAACGCGGGGACCGGGTTCGTCTGGTTTTGATGACCGACGACCCCGACCCGATTCCCGCCGGCACCATCGGAACGGTCGCCGGCGTGTATCCACAACGCGGTTGGCTGCAACTCGATGTCGATTGGGACAGCGGCCGATCGCTGATGCTTTCCATCCCGCCCGATGTTGTCGAGCGGATTGAACCGAACACGAACCAAACTCACGAACAAAGAGACTGAACCATGTCCACCCGCGCCGTAATTGCAACGCGAACCTATGAAGGAACCATACTCGCAACTTACCTGCACTTCGATGGCTACCCCGAACGCATCTTGCCGATCCTGACCGAGGGTTACCTCGATCCGGACGAAGCGATCGAGTTGATCCAAGGCGGCGAGTTGCGGTCGCTCGATCCGCGTCCGGCCGAACCGGAGTACTTCGCGACGAGTCGGCAGACCGAGGAATTGAAGACCGAAGAAGAACTCCTACCGCTAGCGAACTATCTGAACGCCCAGCACATCTATCTCTACGACGACTATTGGCATCACCGAAACGTTTGACGTCGCTCATCGCATGTTCTCCTCGCGGGCACCAACGGGGATCGGCGATTCGCCGGTCCGCTCGAGGACCGCGGGCTTGCCAGTGAAGCGTTGGTAACGATCGACGATGACGTCGCAGTACGGCGGATCGAGTTCCATCAAGAATGCTCGCCGGCCGGTTTGTTCGGCACCGATCAGCGTCGAGCCGCTGCCGCCGAACAGGTCCAAAACGTTGTCGCCCTTCTTGGACGAATACTGCATCGCCATCACCGCGAGTTCGGCCGGCTTGCCAGTGAGGTGTTCCAACTGCTGCGGCGGAATCTTTTTGACGTGCCAAAGATCGGTTGCGTTGTTCGGCCCGTAGAACTTGTGGCCGGCCCCTTCCTTCCATCCGTAGAACGCCCATTCGTGGGCACCCATGAAGTCTTTCCGAGTCATCACGGGATGCATTTTGTCCCAGATGATGGCCTGCGAGAAATACAGCCCGCTGGATTCGAGTACGGGTGGATAGTTGGCGATGTTGGAAAAGCCTCCCCATATGTAGAAGCTGCGTCCGGCTTCCAACACGCGAGCGATGTTGCCGAACCACGCCCTCAACAAGCGGTCGAATTCCTCATCGGAAACGAAGTCGTTCGCCAGCGGCCGGTCTTTGGCTCGCATCTTCTTCGGGCCATCT
Source organism: Crateriforma spongiae (assembly GCF_012290005.1). NCBI lineage: Bacteria > Pseudomonadati > Planctomycetota > Planctomycetia > Pirellulales > Pirellulaceae > Crateriforma > Crateriforma spongiae. The sequence goes on along the minus strand of NZ_JAAXMS010000003.1, from coordinate 747,393 downwards.
TTCGACTTCCCTTTGCCGGCCTCGAACGAACTGTTGCCGGCGGCGATCGCGTTCTTGCTTCGTGGTTCAACTTTGACGTTGTACGGTGGATCGGTATTAACCAATTGGATCTTCGCACCGGCGAGCAACGCATCAAGGTCTTCCACACTGGTGGAGTCGCCGCACATCAGCCGGTGGTCGCCGAGGATCCAGATGTCGCCGCGTTGCGTAATTGCTTCGTCGGGCGGCTCGGGGACGTCATCCGGATCGGTCAGTCCCTCGGTCACACCGGGGTCGAGTAGCTTCGCGAGTTCATCGCTGTCGAAACCCAACAACTCGCAATCGAAACCGACGTGCTGCAGTTCGCCAAGTTCGATCGGCAGCAAGTCATAATCCCATTCCGCGTTTTCGCCGGTTCGGTTGTCGGCGATGCGATACGCCTTGACCGCTTCGGGTTCGAGATCGCGGGCGATGTGCACTGGGACTTCGGCAAGGTTCAATTTGTGAGCGGCCTTGAACCGCGTATGTCCGACGATGATGACACCGTCGGGATCGACGACAATCGGCTGGCGGAATCCAAATTCGTTGATGCTCGCAACGACTGGAGCGACCGCGTCGTCGTTGATTCGAGGGTTGTTGGCGTACGGTTTGATCCGATCAAGCGACCACATTTCGACCTGCATGGGCAGCGTCCTTTTCCAAGGAGAGAGAAGCGGAAAAGGGTCGGTTGGTGGTTGGTTAGTTGGCTGGAAGGGGGAAAGGCATGGAAATTCGGACAGACGCTACTCTTTCGCGAAGTCATCAATTCCCGGGATCGATTCCGGTAACTCTTGAGTGTCGTGGTAGCCGAATACTTCGACTTCCGTCGAATGTTCCCGCTTGAAAGAGATGAGTCGTTCGAGCGAATTCAGTCGAGCGGCATTATCCTCTGCACGGATCGTCGCCAGTTCCTCGATCGGGTGTTCGCGATCTTCCAATTCACCGCGAAGGTAGTAGGCGTCACCGACGTAGAGCACTTTTCTATCGGAGGTCTCGATCGCCACACCGCAGTGTCCGAGCGTATGTCCGGGAAGCCAAATAAGTCTGACGTCGGCGTCAACATCCAGATCGATTTTCCGCGAGGGTAATTCAAACCATTCGCAATCATTCGCCCCGTACTTGATCCAGTTCACACCATGGGAAAATTGTTCGGCGCTGTATCGCGGATTGCCTGCTTTGATTTCAGCCAACTCCTCCGCTGACACATGTACGCGTGCATCCGGAAAATCGGCCAACCCGCCGACGTGGTCGTGATCACCGTGTGTCAAGACGATGTCTGTAACGTTCTCGGATGGCAGTCCAAGATTGGTAATTTGTGCTATTGCCGTACAGTCGCGGATGAACTGGAACCCAGCCGCACCGATCGCCTCTTGCCCAATCCTTTCTAGCGGGTTTTCGATGTCATGCATTCCGATTCCTGTGTCGACCAAAACAACCCGATCTGCCTGTCTAAGAATCAATCCGTGACACGAGGCCGGGGGCAGCGGGGGCGCGTGAAGCCAGCCAAAGTTCGCGTGAATGATTTCAAGCATCGGTTGCTCCAGTGGTTTGTTATCATCGATGAAATTGACCGACAAAGGCTGGACGCATTCTCGCCTGTCAGGACAGTTTGGGTCAGGCCTCGGTAAGCCGGCCGCCGTCGTTCCAATTGCCGAACATTTTGCCGGCTGTGGTTTGTTTGACGAAATTGCCGAGACGCTTCTCAAACTCGCCTGGTTGTTTCCGCATCTCTTCGATGTAGCCGACTCGGACTCGTTTGTAGAGGTCGGGAAACGCTTCGAACGTTTCCCATGCCCCGTCTTCGGCTTTGATCGCGGACTCGATGTCACCGGCGAGTTCGAAGTTAATCGTAAGGTCCGGCAGAGTGGCCTCGCCGGCTGGCGTCATGAGTCCGAGTCGGATCAAACGACGCGCACGCTCCTTGTTCAGCTCGGTCCAATTGCTGCGTTTGCGACGCGGCGTGAATCGTTGAGCCTTCACCTCGTCGGAGTAGCGTTTTCCGATGCCGTCAATCCAGCCGAAGCAGATCGCTTCTTCAACGGCGTCGAGATAGGTCAGCTCGCCCGCGGCAGGCTGTTTGTCGAGCAGCAACCAAATTTCGGTTTGCTCTTGGTGGTTGTCCGTCAACCACTGTCGCCAGTCTTGCCACGTGGTCGTGCCGAAGGTTTCAGTGATTTCCATGCAGCAATTTTAGCCTGTACAACAATCATTGGTTTGCGGCGTCACTTGCGATTCTCTGCCGCAGACTGTCCTGCCAGCGATACGCCTTGCGGACGTTCATCGCTGCAATCGCGACGAAGACACTGCTTGCCAACCCAAGCGAGACAGCCGCGGTTGGTTCACCCCGCATAACGCAGACGATGGTCGAAGCGACCGCGAACGCGATGCCGCCAGCCAGACCGGCCCAAGCGGTTGCGATTCGGTCCCACGATGTTGGGCAATTCTTCCGAAGCAGGATGTTTCCGAGAATGATGATCCAAGCTACGCCAAGAGCCGACATCGCGGCGAAGGACACGTGGAGACGTACGGGCAATGGACGATGCTCGGTGATCCATAAAGCCACGACGATTCCTGTCATGACAATGGCCCCCAGCAAAGCCAATCGGTGAACGGTTCGTCGCTGAGTCGAAAGTTCGCGTTGGACGATCGCGAAAATTTGATCGTTGGTTTGGGCGATGGGTGTTTGACTTGTCATTGATTTAATACTTTTCGAGTTCATGGTGAAGTTGCCGGCGAGCACGTTGCAAGCGAGACTTGATCGTGCCGGCCGGTGTTTGACAAACGTCGGCGACCTCAGCCACCGTCAGATGTTCGAAGTAATGCAAGTTGATGACGAGCCGATCGTTCGGGTCGAGCGATCGCATGGCGGCGACCAATTCGTCGGAATTGATCCATCGATCGAGAGCATCGTTTGACACGGAAGGTTCCGGATCGTTGACGTTCGGCTCCAATGGCGGCGAACGATATTTCCGTCGGAATTGATCGTTGAGCGTGTTGCGAGCGATACGATAAGCCCAAGGTGCGAATCGGTCGGGCTGTTCGAGCCGGGTGATGGTTCGAACAAGACGCAGCCACGTGGCTTGGAGGAGGTCCTCGGTCTTGTGCGCGTCATCCGACATTCGCCCGAAGAACCCAATCAATCTCGGATTCCAACGCTGCACCAATTCGTGCCAAGCGTCCTGATCGCCAAGCTGGCATCGAATCACCAATTCGGAATCGTTCGGTCGCTTTGTGGGTGAGTTGCTCATGGTTCTCCGTTGCGTTCACGAGTACAGTCGCTCGATGGGTCGCAACGGATGACGGAACTTCGAAAACCGTGCAAATTCCTGGGGTTTGCTGGGAAAACTCATTCGGACAAGCAAAACAAACTGTGCCCAATAGGGCGGCTGTTCCCGCGGCCCCTGCGGAAGAACGAACGGCCGGGAAGTACCTAATCCTTCCCCGAGAATCTTCCCCGCCACCCTCGCGTGTGCACGAAACGTGATCGCGAGGGGGCAAGGGCGAAGTGGGGAAGTATTCACACAGAGAGAGAGTTTTCCTCTTTATTTGTTGTATTTTGGCCGGATGAAATCTTTCCCGAATCCTTCTCCCACGGTGGGGAAGGATTGAGAAGGATTTGGTCAAAGAACCGAATTTTGGCAACCTATCTGGGCGAAAGCTTCCCAACGCAGGGAAGAATTGGGAAGTATTGGGGAAGGATTCATGAGAGCAAGCGGTAGCCCTGCGCCGACCGAGTTTTGGACGGAATGGTGACGAACTCAATCGCATCCTGTTGAACGAGGGTATCGATGATTTGATTGAACTCGATTGCTTTGCATTTCATGAACTTCAGCAAGTGCTGCCGCTGCATTTGCTGCTCAGGATGTTCGGACAACCGTTTGGTCAGCTTCAAGCACTCTTTGTGAAACGGATTCTCCGCAACATGCACCGATGCGAGGTAAAGCTGGCGTCGCGTTTGGTGCAGCGAGAATTCGCTCGCCCAGCGAACCGCGTCAAGCGTGATCCGTGGCTGCATGTGGCTTTCGCTGACCGAGTAGATCAATGCCAGCTTCTTGGCGTGTTCGCACGTTCGGCTCCACGCGGCGCGGGCGACCTCGTCGCCAGCGACGTCGGCTTTGTCGTATTCGGTCTCGGTTTGTTTGCGAAGTTCGGTGATTGCGGATTCGGCTTCGGTCGTGAACGCGACACGAAGCGGCCGTGGATGCTCACGCATGAAGTTGCCACCGCCGGGATAGAAGTCGGCCCACCATTTGGCCGTCTCCAGAATCTCCTCGGGTAGGTCGCGAGCCGATCCCGGGGTTTGACCTTTGCCTCGCCGGCCGACGTCAATGATGTTGAGCCGCGCGAAGAACCCGTTGCAAAGCATCTGTGGTGACAACGACTCGTAGAAGAACTTTGGCGTCGCGGTGCCGAACAGCGTCAGGTGCGGTTGGTCGACGTGGCCGGTTTCCTTCTGATTGGCTTTGACTCGAAGCGGGTAGATGTCGCCGGCGGATGTGTAGAGCGTCAGTAAAATATTGGGGATGGATTCACGACCGCCGTCTCGGTCGAGATTGATCTGTCGCAGCACGCCGTCCATCTCGTCGTTTTGAAACAGCATTTTGCTGCTGCGAGCCAGACAATCTTGAATGCCTTCGCCGGACGCGAATTTGTCACCGATTGATTGCGATTCGCCTATCTGAAACAACACCTGTGAATTGACTTTGCGGGGAAACTCCTTGCCGGTCCCGCTGCCGGCAAGAGCGAGCAAATAGATGTTCGTCCGAAGATCACCGCTGGTCGCGACTTTCCGTCCGGCAAGATAACTCTGAAGTGCCAACGCCCCGCAGAAAGCAAGCGGCACATTCGGATATGGAGCATTGGCGAGTGTGAAGTCCATGACGCGACGCACAAAGCCCGGAACCTCGAACATGCGTTCGGGCAAGCGTCCGGGATCGACCTGATTGCCAAACTTACTCTCACTTTTCGACGAGCTAACCGCTGGCTTTGAAATAATGCCGCTCAGATCGACCGGTTCACCGGTTGGCTCCCGCATCTGTTCATCGCGGAGCCAACCGAACGGTCGGTCGTGTGGTTTGGTGGCGGCTTGGTTGACCTTGTGCTGCAGTTCGCGATCGGACCACGGTGGGGAACATCGCGGGTTGTAGTCTGATTGTAGGATCGCGAGGGCTCGGTCGGGTTCAATGCCGAAACCATGGACGAGTGCCGTTGCCGCGGCGAAGGTTTGCGAGTGACCGCTGCTGCCGGAGATTGCTGGCGGCATGGCGTTGAGGTAGGCGATGGCTCGTTGTTCAATGTCGCCAGTTGGTTGGTCGGGATGAACGGGTATCGGTTTTGAGACCGGCGCACCACGTTTGACGATGACGGCATCGGCGAGAGCTTTCACGCACGCGGCCAACATGGGGGCGGGAACAATTGCGGGTTCGGCTTCGAGGACGTCATACGGTTCGCCATCGGGATGGATACTTGGACCGACGACCGTTTGACCGCCGGTCGATCGCAACTCGACGATCATTGAACCGTCGGATGGATCGGCGTGTTTGTCGGTGGTCGCGCCAGTGGCGATGTACCAGCGGTGAGACTTCGGCGAAGACGGCCGACCAGTAATCGCTGGCGTTGGCGGAAGGTATTGATCGGCCAGTTCAATCGCTTCGGGGCAATCGAGATCAACGTCAACGAGCCAACCGGACGGTTCGCCAAGGATTAAGCCGATGTTGCAGCCTTCGGGAAAGACTTCGGGGTCAAGCCTCAGCGACGTCCAATCACGTCGCGACGGTGACTTCGATCCGGGCTTAAGGGGTACGCAGTACCAGCCACGCTTGCGGTACGTCGCGACTTGCGCCCGAACGTCGATCTGGCTGATAGGTGTGGTCAAAAGTGATAGGCTCTCGAACTCTGATTGCAGACAAACGCGAGGACGAAATGGAAGTCAGCTACTACGTTGCCGTGACGTTGGATGGTTTCATCGCTGAGGCCGACGGCAGCGTCGGCTTCCTTGAGCAACTCGGTGAGCCAGATCCGAATGGCTACGAAGCATTTTTCAATTCGATTGATGGGTTGTTGATGGGTCGGGCGACCTACGATCAGATCCTGACGTTCGGCGATTGGCCCTACGGCGATAAACCATGCTGGGTCGCGACTGGCCGTGAGTTGGAAAGCGGCACGCGGGGCAAAGCACTTTCAGGAACGCCACAAGAACTGGTTGATTCAATACAGCCAAATGGAATTCAGCGTCTCTGGTTGGTGGGCGGGAGTCGATTGGCCGGGCAGTTTGCGAATGCTCAATTGATCGACAAGCTGATTGCATCGGTGGTTCCCGTTTGCATTGGAAGTGGAAATCCACTCTTCCAGTCGCTGCAGACCAGCCACTGGTTCGGTCTGGAGCAAACGTTTCAACGCAATCACGGGGTGATGGAACTTCATTTCAAAGCGAAACATAAGTAATCAAAACGGTGCTTCTTCGAGGCCGGCGGTCGCGGGGACTTCGCCAAGTTCGTGACCGATGATCTGGTCATAACGTTGGCCGGCGATGGAGCGGACAGTCAGCGTTGTTGTGGACGCGAGCAAACCAGCGTTCGCGATCTCGGCCGCTTCGTCGGCATCGGTCGGGCACGGATCAAGGCAACGTTTTTGCCACCACTGTTCGGCTTTGCGGCGGGCGAAACCGGAGTGCTCGATGCAGATGAACTCGCTCTGCCAATGATCGAGGCAGATCATGTAGTCGACTCGCAAACATCGCGGAGCATCATCGTCCGCGTCGCGTTTGCGATGGATTCGGTAGACGATGTCTTGGACCTCGTATTCCGTGTCGGTCACTTCACCGGACAGCACACCGGCTTCGCTAGCTTTTGCGTCGTGGGCTTCGCGGTCTGGCGGTGGGAACGGATGGCCGCACTCGGGACAGTTCGCGTAGCCGCACGCGACCAAGGCGTGACACTTTTCGCATTCCTTGGCCGGCGGAGTCTGGTCAGTGCGAGTTGCCTTTTCTTTCGGTTTGATTTGGTCGATCGGACCGTGCCGTTCGATGTTGCCGCCGAAGTCGAGGACCAGACAGTTCTGTTTGTCGGGGTGTAAGCGGAAGCCGCGACCGACGCACTGGTAAAGCAGTCCGGGCGACATGGTGGGACGCAGCATTACGACGCAATCGACTCGCGGTGCGTCGAAGCCGGTGGTCAGCACGTTGACGTTGCAGAGAAAACGCAGCGGTTCGTCGTCGAGAAGCGAGGTCGGTGCGTCGCCGCGAAACCGTGCCAACAACTCGTCACGTTCTTCGGCCAGCGTCGCTCCAGAGACGAAACCACACTCGATATTGTGGTTGTCTCGCAACGTTTCGACGACTTGCCGCCCGTGGGCGACGGACGTGGCGAAGATCAACACCGCCCGGCGATCAGCCGTCAGTTCCACCAACTCGGCACACGCGGCCGATACGAGGGCGTCGTCGCCGGCCAGTTGCTCAACTTCGTCCGAAACAAATTCACCAGCCCGAACGTGGACGCTGGAAAAGTCAGCTCGGTTGACGCCGGCTTTGGAAACCAAGGGGCACAGGTACCCGTCGCGGATCAGTTCTTTGACACCGATCTCGTAGCAGATGCTGTTGAGAAAATGGTCCGGCGAACAGATCATGCCGCTGTCGAGACGAAACGGCGTCGCGGTCAGTCCGATGACTCGCACGTTGGGATTGATGACTTTGCAGTCGGCCAAAAACTGCCGATACATGCCGTCGCCCTTCTTCGAAATCAGGTGGGCTTCGTCGACGATGATCAGATCAAACGGATCGAGGTCGCACGCTCGCTTGTAGATACTTTGGATGCCAGCGACCAAGATCGGCGTGTCGGTGTCACGCTTCTTCAGTCCGGCCGAATACAGGCCGACCTCGATGTTTGGGCACAGCCGCCGAACTTTGTCGGCATTCTGTTCGAGCAATTCCTTGACGTGAGCCAAGATCAACACGCGGCCGTTCCATTGTCCGACGGCATCGCTCGCGATCTTCGCCAACACGAGCGACTTGCCGGCACCGGTTGGCAACACGGCAACCGGATTGTCATTGCGACGACGGAGGTGAGCGTAAACCGCATCAACGGCGGCTTGTTGGTAACCGCGAAGCTTCAAACCTGGTCCTCCTCGCGTTCGATGATGACGTTACCGTTGTGCCGCTTCTTGCCACGTATGTCTTCGACTCGGCAACTGAACATCGCGTTGATCTGACGGCACGGCAGACAGATGCGGTTGCCCGGGCCATCGCTTTCGAACGCTTCGTCGCAACGTAGGCATGTGCGGAAGCCGGCTTTGCCGATGGGTGCCGGCACACGCTGAACCACTACTTCGGCACGCTCTTGTTTCGGTTCCGGTGCGAACTTCTCCACGGTCAGACGCACGATTTGGCTGTCGTCCTCGTACGCTCCGCCGTACTGCATCGCGTCGAGTAACGCTTTGAGCGAATTGTCGACATCGCGGCGACGACGGTCCGGCGGGATTAAACGAATGTCGACGATCAGATCGCCGTCGAGCGTTTTGACGTTTTTGCGTTTCAGCAGCGAACTGACCGCGGCTTGGTATTGCCGGCCTTTCTTTGAGACCAGCACGCGGTTGCCAACGTGTCGCCAGTATGTGTTGACCGACGGCGGAAAAGGCAGACTGAGTTTGTACATGGTACGGCGTGTCGTGGATGAAAAAGAAAACGCCCGGCCGGCATTCCGTTGCCAGCCGGGCGTTGGGCCTTGGTGCGAATCAAGAAGAGGTCGCGACTATCGCTGCCAAGGTGGGGTATCCGTGCCGGCAGCGGCCGGCGAAGAATCGGCGTCGGTGGACGACATCTCGGAAGCCGCGATCGGTGCGGCCGAGGCGTCACGCCGGGAATACCCCTTCACTTCGTTTTGCAACTCGCCGGTGTCGCTGCGTTTCTTCACCTTCACGTGGATCACGCACGGCAAGTTGTGCAGATCGGCCGAATCGGATGGAGTCAGCACGCCGACCGCTCGGCAGATCGACGACAACTCGCGACGAGCGATCTCGACGGCGGTCGCGTTCGGGTTGTCGAGGTTCAATCGCACCCACAGGAGCCTGTTGGCGTGAGGGCCTTCGATTACCTGAAACGTGAGCTGGAGATAATTCCCAGCACCCGACTTGGTCGGCTTCATTTCGCTGTCGGTGATGACGGCGACGTATCTGCCGACGGGCAGCGGTTCGAGGTCGTTGGCGGGTTCGACGGTGTTGGCATCAAAGCCGTTCAGGTTGGCCATGGTTGGTTCCTTGGGTCAAAGGTTGAATACAAAAACGGGTTGGAATGAATCAGTTGTTCGACGTGATCGCCGACACGAACGCGGACCACGACAGCGGCAATTCTTCGCTGATGCCGTAGCGGTTCTTGGCGACACAGGATGGCGAGCCGTAAGCACGGATGACGCGTTCGCCGCCGTCTTTGCCGACCGCGTGAGCGATGGTGCGTTTGCGGTTGAAGCCTCCGTCTTCCGTCTGAGTCCTCAGCTTCCGGGTGGCGAACAAAACCGCGTCGGTCCATTCCTTGACGAGCGCCGCGGCGTGTTTGTGAAGCCGCGGTGAGTATCGGTCGTAGGGCGACGACTCCGGATCCTCGAAGCGTTCGACCTTCGAATGAGCGATCAACACCACGACCATGCCGCGTGATCGCAGCACGTTCAGAATGTCGAGCACCTCACGCCACAACGACAAAGCGTGCGTGTAGCCGCGGGCGTATCCGCCGTCGACTTTCTCGATCGACTCGACGCCGTACTGCTGGCACAACTTGTCCCAGATCAGCCGTTCCATCCAATCGAGCGAATCGATGACCACGCTTTGGTAGTCGTGCTTTTCATCCCGCAGCGTTATCAGTGCCGCCATCACATCGTTAAGTGCGCCGGCCAGCGGAAAACGATCGCAGTCGATCTCGTCGAGCCCGTCTTCGGTTTGAATGAACACCGGCTTTGGGGCTTGGCTGCCGAACGTCGACTTGCCGATGCCCTCGATGCCGTAAAGCAACACGCGAGGCGGCTTGGATTGCCGGCCGGACTGAATGGTTTGCAGTAAGTTGGTCATTGGTTGGATGACTCCTTGGTGATGGGTGGTTGGGTTAAATGGAAGGAACGTGTTCGATGTCGAAGTTGCCGTCGCGATCGCTGGTCACGAGGTAGTACTTGAAGTCGATTTGGACAACGAAGCGTTGGTCCGGTCCGAGTTGTTTGCGAAGCGAACGGCACGCTCCAGTGAAATCGCGGGATGCATCGTTGAAGCGTTCGGCCGAACGCAGATAGCGTCCAACGGCCAATGAGATTCCGACTCGTCGATCAAGACCCAAGACCGTCACGTTGACTCCCGCGGCTAAGTGTTTCGGGCGGCATGCAAACCGATGCCCGCCCCTTTCTTAGCTATGCGATTCGTCGCGTTGGCATCCCGAGAAAATTAGTTCTCGAGCCAATCGGCTTTCCCGAAGTGTTCGCGGATCACCTTCACCGCTTCGGTCACTCGGCGATTCGAAATCCCCAGATCCCGAGCGACTTCGGCTTGGCTGGACGTCTTCAATTTGCGTGCAATCGCCCTGTAACCACGCGGCAACGTGCGGATGAGATGCTCGACGCTTTCACTCATGTCGTGAAGCTCGAAAACATCACTGGTCTCACCCAACGTTCGTCGATCCTTGTCTTCGATGCCGAGCATGCGGAATAGCTCTTCGTGAGTCCCGTCGCCGGTTTCGACCACGTCGCCCGTCGATTCGACAACGGTTCCCGCGGGCGGTTTGCACTTCTTGCGATTTGCCTGACGCACCAGTTTGGCCGTGCAGTTGCGAATCAACAGGTTGACGAACACCTCGTGGCTTCCGCGACGTTCGTCGAATTGATCGAGATGCTCGAGGATGTGCAGCATGAACTCTTGCTCCAGATCCTCCTTCGTTATCTTGCCGTTGAATTCGGGCCGAAACTCGATCAGCGACGCGACGCGGCGGCCCATTTGAACCGCGTGGTCGAACAGTTCGGGGTGCGTGTCTTGAATGGTCAAGCGAATATCCTCCGGCCGGAGGCAAGGCATGACCGTTGTCACAATCGCCGTCGCAGACAGAACTGTGTCGCGATTCCGAATCGCAAAAACGCACAGGCGACGGCGAGACACGCAGTTCACGTCCTCTCAGCCGAGAACGTGGCGAGACAACTTTTGTCCGAACACGACAAAGCGTGTCCGCAGCAAGAATTGCTTCAGAATTTCCAGTCGATCGGCTGCGACGGGCGATAACGCAGCGTCACCCCCGTCTCCAAATGCTGGCGAAGATGACCGGCAAGTTCCGGACACTTCTTGTCGATCAACTTGATGGCCCGACGGATCGCTCGCGAAACGCTGTCGCCTGAACGGGCCGCATCCGAATCGTCACGAATCTTGCCGGCCAACCCGGTCGCCTTACGAACGTAGGTCAAGATCTCGTCCCGTTCGGTTTGCAATTCGGTCACGGACGCCATTTCGCCGTTCGCGTTTGCACTCTCCAACTCAGCCGCGATGGCGTGCAAGCGATCGTTTGCCTCTTTCAGAGTGCGCCGGTCGGTTTGTTCGCCTCGCGAGCCCGCTTTTGCGACCTCATCGATTCCCGACGCCAAAGCTTCCAAAGTCGTGGCCGCGATGGACTCGTTTGGCCGAGCCAGCAGATGTGCGATGTGCGGCATCCCGCTGTTGTCACGTACGGGACGTGGCTGAGTGCCAAAAGCCACCATCCAGATGTCGTCGTCGTTTTGGAACGAGTATTCGGGCACGGGTCCGCCAACGTGAATGCCCATCGTGGTGGATAGCACCTGACGCCAATCATTTTTCGCGACAATACGATGCGAGCGATGCAACTGAACAAGATCACTTAGCGTCACAACCGGATTGCCGAAACGATCCATGAGCCGGCGAACCCGGGGCGTCAATCGCCGTCCCGTTGGATGCAGTACCACGATCCGACCACCATCATGCGTGGCGATGTCACTTAGCCCGTCCATGATTTCGTGTTCGGTTTTGCGGATGCAAAGCCAGACCGCTCGCGACTCGAATTCTGACGGCAAGTTGCCGATGCGAGACAGATGCTGGCTCGGCCCGATCTGCTCGTAGCCCTCAACCAATTTCAACGCTTCGGCGATCTCGAGAGCAAGCCGCCTCACGTCGAAGCGGTGCAACGCGACATCGGAGCGCGTCAGCGACCGGTGCTCGTAGGTTTCATCGTTTAAAGCCACGTACTCGCCGGCATCTTCGATCACTCGCCACGGATCGGCGGTCGCAGATATTCGATAGCTCGAACTGATCTTGTCCGTGACGCACAAGAAACGACGAAGCGATTCGAACTCCGTTCCGAACCGCCGTCGCCACCCCCCTAAGACATCCGACAAACCACCGTCATCCTCAAGCGATTGCCAGAGACATGTCATCTTTCTGCACCTGCGACACCGGCGTTCGTCCCAGCATGATTCCCCGCAACCGCAACCATCGCTCGATCAATTCGGCATACCCGTCGCGTGTGTAGCAGGCGGCGTTGCCGGCATACAACTTGATCGCTCGTCGCATGCGAACGTTGCGGAATTTGAATCGCAGATTCATGCTCTGGATTCGTTCGTCCCAAGGCAATTCGTAATGATGTTGCTCCATGTCGGCGACCAGATCGTCAGCACCGAATACCTTGTACGGGTGCTGGTCTCGATCAAAGTCGAATCGAACTTCGGTCAATTGAATCGACTCGATTTCGTCAATGTCTGCCGGTGACAGGACGTCTCTTTGAAGTTCAACAAACGGATCGAAAGTGAATCTCGGAAACTCCACGAAATGGTCGGGTGATCCGAACAGCATCGAACCCATGCAGCGTCGATACACTTCGCGAGCGTTCTTCAATTGCGAATTGACCAGCAGGACATTTTCGGCTCGGTCCAAGATCGCGACGTCTTTGGCCGCCGGACGCAAATGCACTCGGCGAATGCCACGCTTGTCGATTGTTTCAAATCTCTTGTAAGGATCGCCGCGACGAATCGTTGTCACGACCTGATCCGCGTCCTCGCGAAGCAACACTTTTGCATTGTCACTGCGATTGTTTTGGTTCATCCAGTCGGCCACGTTCCGGCGACACGATTCGATCCGCTCCGACGTCAATTTCAACAGCGGCGTGTCGTCGCCAGCGGGTGCATAGCACTCCATGCGACGCGGCATCTTGAATGTGTGCCAAGCGTGACGGGCTTCGAGCAATGCCGGTGCGGCCAACCAGACTTGCACGGCCACGTCGGCCGGCGAATCTTCATCGCTTAAATCAAGCCGCACGTCAGCCGAACGAGCGGACGACAACAGGGCATCCATTCCCTGTTCCGTGGCCATGTCGTTGATCATGCCCAATGCGTTGAGCATTTCTTGCGGCGTATCCATCGAAGGTGTTTCGAGAATGGCGATTAGTTTGTCATGATCCAGAGTCGCCGCCTTGGACGGAGCGGGCAGCTTCAACCCTCGGCCGGCGAGGTACGTTTGGTGTGGTGAGAGCAGATCCAGCAGTCGGGTCGGGCCAATGGTGCGAACAATTTCGGGGTTTGTTAGGTGGTTGAGAAAACGAGACATTTCGGGCGTAAATTTCCGCTCACTTGGTTCCAGCGTCCGTGAAAGAGTGATTGAGCCAGCGATCCAGCGTTTGCTAGCAAACACGACTTCGTGCGGAGGGCATTGAACGGGAGGCGCGTGACACGTTTGGTCCAAGCCCGCGCAGGAATTTCAGAAAAACAGCCGAAAACCACGGTAAAACCGCTGCGAAATAATTTTGGACCAGAACCCGAAAAACCGGTTGACGGAGGTCGCCGGCGATAGGATTTCCGGTCAGTAAGCGTCCGCGAATCTATCCCGCGGCGACAGATCGTCGGTTCTCGAAGTCCTCTTTCTGTCGCAGCAGTTCCTGCCAAGCCCGCCGCTGCTCTTCCCAATCCAAGATGGCAGTGATCGGCCGGATGCGTTTCTCGTGCAAAAACGGTTTGCCCGGACCTTGCGGCGGCAAGTCGAGCAATGCCCGTTGAATGTCGGGAGCCAGCAAGTTCAGGCCCATGATCTGGCTCATCCGCGGCTGACTGACGTTTCCCATCCGAGCCAGATCGGTCAAATCGCGAGCCTCTTCGCGACGCAGCTTCTCCTGAAACTGGATCGCTAACGCCATCAGTTTCGTCACGCGATGTAGCTTCGGACGCACCGGGCGGTCGTCTTCCATGTCGACCTCGGTTACTGACGAGATGACTTTTCGACCGCGAGCCTTGATGTCGACGTTCAGTTTCGTTTTGACTTTGATCAAGCGACGGTCTCCGGTTCATCGTTGAGTGATTCCAATGCCGCGATACCGCTGGCGTGATACGAAATTTCGATCGTGCAATCGCTCTGATCGAATTCGACTTTTGCGATCAACAGTTGCAGCACCTCGGCTTGTTCACGAATCGAAAGGTTTTGCCAAAGACCGTCGAAGTCGGCGAAGGCGTTGTCGACATCACTTTCGCACAACACGCCCGAGTCAATCTCCTGAAGACGCTTGCCCACGTTGCGGAGTTTTCGTTCGGACCTTTCGATGCGTTCATGCAACTCGGCCAAACGGATCGTCGTGATGGAACTGATGGTTTCGTTCGTCGACAATCGTCGCACCTCGGCATGGTCTCGCGAAAGTTGCCGTTTGAGTTGCTGGCGTTGCATATCAAACTCAGCGCGTTGCAGCTTTACCGCTTCCTGCGATTGCCGTACGACCTCGCTACGCAAATCTGCGTCGCCGGCAATGCAAGCGACTTGTTCAATCACCGCGTTCTCAATCTCCGCGGCCGGCAGTGACGGATGCTGACAAGATTTCCGACCACGTTTGATGGCTCCGACGCACGTGTAGTAGCGGTAGCTTCTGGACTTCCGCCGAGAGACGTTGTGGACCATCGCCAGATTGCATTGCGGACACCGAATGATGCCCTTCAATAAACCGCCGTTCTTGGACGGCAGGCGACTGGACCGATTGCTTTGATTCGCCCGCAGTTGCGATTGAACTTGCTCGAAGATCGCTTCGTCGACGATCGCTTCATGCTGCCCAGCGTACGTTTCGGACTTGTGTTTGATGCGTCCGATGTAGATCGGGTTCGTAAGCATCGTGTGAACGCTGCCTGTGTTGAATTCACGGCCGCCTTTTTCGTCGCCTTTCTTGGTTCGCCAGACTTTGTTGCACCAGCGCAGCCTGTTGAGTTCCTCCGCCACGGCGAGCAACGATTTCAATTCCAAGTACATCGCAAAGATTCGGCGAACGCGAACCGCTTCCTCTGCGTTGATGACCAATCGTGGTGGCCGCTGAGTTCGGTCGACGTCGTAGCCAAGCACCGGATACCCGCCCGTCCACTGCCCACGCCGGCAGTTCGCGGCCAGTTTGTCGCGGATGCGTTCGCCGATAATTTCTCGTTCGAACTGTGCGAATGACAGCAGAATGTTTAGCGTCAGTCGCCCCATCGAATGCGTCGTATTGAATTGCTGTGTGACCGATACGAACGACACTCCGTACTTGTCGAACGTTTCCATCACCCGCGAAAAGTCCATCAAAGACCGACTCAGCCGGTCGACCTTGTAGACCACCACGCAGTCGACCTTTCCGTCTTCGATGTCTTCAAGCAATCGCTGGAAAGCGGGCCGGTCTATGTTTCCGCCGGAGAAGCCGCCGTCATCGTAGCGGTCCTCGATCGCCACCCAACCCTCTTCGGCTTGGCTGCGAATGAATGATTCGGCCGCGGCCCGTTGAGCATCAAGCGAATTGAATTCCTGATCCAATCCCTCGTCGGTCGACTTGCGGGTGTAGATGGCACAACGAATCGTTGGCGTCGATGTCGTCTTGCTCGCGATCACGATTCACGCCTCCCCAGTCGAAAGAACAAAAAGCCGTTGGTGTGTGTGCCGGTGACCTTCTTCGCCACCGCGGTCAACGAGCGATACCGCTCGCCTTCGTATTCAAAGCCTTCTTGCAACACGGCGACTTTGATCATGCGGCCTTTGTACTGCCGCTCGAGCCATTGACCGGGCGGAGGCAATCGAGGATCCCAGTCCACGAATGCACTGGCCTGTCGTGGTGTGACTTGAACGTTGCGGTTTTCCCGCGGTGCAGTTACACGGGTCTGGGCGTCGGCCGCCAAGCCTTCCGCTTTCGAGAGCATCTCGGCCGTCACTCCGCCTTCTTCGTTCGCTTGCAGTTTCCACGCGATGCGTCGGATCAGATATTGCTTGTTGCGACTACGACATTCTTCGCGATACACCTGCTCGTATCGCTTCACCAATTCGTTGACTGTCATGTCCGGCAACCGATGGACTTCCGCGGCAATTTTCGGTGTCATCGTTCACCTCCGATCTTTTCCGTCATCTCGGATGTCTCTGCTCGACGGTCATCACCCGACTGCTCACTTTCGTTCTTCGGGTAAACGGCCTCGCCCACCCACGGCTTACGTCGTCGCAGCGATTTGGCCAGTAAAGCAGCGATCATTTGGTATCGCATCTCGTTTTTCAATTTGTCTCTCCGTGTCTCGGTTCAATCGAACTTTGGTCCCCACCAGCGCGGTCGGAGACTTCGTGAGACACAGAGAGCGGTGGTTCGCCGGCGATCTCAAGCCGCTCGGGTAGAGAGTCGCCCGAATTTTCAGAAACAGGCGTTCCATCCGGCGACACATCCGCCGCACGCCGAACACGCCCGACGGCACGGGCCAAGATTGCCGCGACCGAACGAAACCGGGCTAGCTCGGCCTTCGTTCTGCTCGCACCCAAATCAACCGAATCAGAAATAACGACACCCCAATCAATCGCAGTCAGAACTGGGGCCACCCCGCCGGCGGCCTCCCTTTCTTAGCTATGCGATTGGGCCGAACGTGCGCGCATCACCCGAAAGCAAAAAATTCCGAATTGGCTCTGACCGACCGAGCCGGAACAGGTGCCGAAAAGAGATCCCGAGTGGGCCGAAGAGCGAATAACCTCAGCCTCAAAACCCGGTCTCCGCCATCACCCAGAGAGCTCTGAGAGTCTCGGCCCGATCTGGCCAAAAAATCACCGCCAGCCCCAAGATCCAGCCGACCCAAACTCTCTCACCAGAGAGTCCGAGAAAACAGCAGAACGCCGCGAAACCACGAAAAAAGCCGGCGTTTCGCGAATAGCAAAACGCCGGCTTTCGGAGTTTACCCCTGACGGTCAGTTTCCCAACCGAACAGAGAAGTTGTGGGCGACCGGCGGTTTTCAAACTCTTGTGGGATTCTAACCGTTGGTCAGAACACTTGGCAGATTATGTAGTGATTTTCTCTTAGGAATTGCTCGATCTCGGGGATCGGTTTGTTCGTTACCGTTCCTTGGTGGGGTGAATATTTTTTTGATTGGCTTGAATTCTACTTTGGCGCGCAGGCGAACGGTAGGACGGCATAGGTAACCGGGGAGGGAGCGTTTGGTTGCTCCCGGTTGCTTGTCGTTCTTTCAAAGGGTTGCGTGTGGGTAAGTCGGATTTTGATGTGGCTGAGTTGTCGCCAGATGCGCGACGACGGGCTGTGGCTGAGTTGCTTGGTCGCGGTGTGGGGCGATGGAAACGGTTTTGCCTGGAAGCTGTTTCGGGAACTCTTGAAGACTCTTTGGGAAAACGGCTTGAGGCGGGTCGGTTTCCAGGGCTCTCTGTGACGGACGCGGTTTCTGAGCGGCAGATGACCGCGGCCGAATCCATTCCTTCTTTCACAGAGGTACCCATTCATGAGTGATGCAAGACGCAGCAATATCGCTGCCATTCTTTCGCGTGCATTGACTCGATGCCGGACCAAGGCAGAACAATCTTCGACGCAATGTGCGATCTACACTCGCCAGTCGAATCAAGTTGACGTCGAACAAGATTCCGATTCGCTCGACAAAAATGATATGTCGATCGTCTCCGAAACGGAGCAAGCTAACACGGAGGTGAGCCGATGACGGATGAAACTCGACTGGCGGTTGCCGCGCTTGAGGACAAGACAGTCAATGAACTGCGATCGCTCTACGAAGAAGTGTTTGATGAAGTTTGTCGCAGTCGCCACAAGAAGTATTTGGTGCGACGAATCGCTTGGCGGCTGCAAGCGTTGGACGAAGGCGGGCTGAGCAACGAAGCGAAGCAGAAGGCTCGAGAGTTGGCGGCAACATCGGATCTTCGTATGACGGCTCCACGCGAAGAAGTTCTGGACAACGTTCGTCGGGCCACGCCGGAGGAAGATGGGTACGTCGACTGGGATCCTCGCTTGCCACCGCCGGGCAGCTTTCTGGAGCGGCGATACAAGGGCCAGATGGTTCGGGTGCTCGTATTGACGGACGGATTTGAGTACGAGGGCAAACGGTTTCGTTCGTTGTCGAAAGTCGCTGGCGAGATCACCGGGGTCAGCTACAACGGATTCCTCTTCTTTCGGCTCGGAAGGAGACAGAAATGAAAAAGAAAACGGAATCTGAACGGCGGATCATTCGGTGCGCGATTTACACTCGTAAGTCGACTGAGGAAGGACTCGATCAAGAATTCAATTCGTTGGACGCCCAGCGTGAAGCCGGCGAGAACTTCATCGCCAGTCAATCGCAAGAGGGCTGGAAGGTCATTTCGACGAGGTACGACGATGGCGGCTACTCGGGCGGCAACGTTGACCGGCCCGCGATGAAACGATTGCTGGAGGATATCGCGGCGGGCAAGATTGATTGCGTGGTCGTGTATAAGGTCGACCGATTGAGTCGTAGCTTGCTGGACTTCTCGAAGATCATGGAAACGTTCGACAACCATGGCGTGTCGTTCGTTTCGGTGACGCAGCAGTTCAATACGACGCACTCGATGGGTCGGTTGACGTTGAATATTCTTCTTTCGTTCGCACAATTCGAGCGAGAGATCATCGGCGAGCGGATTCGCGACAAGATCGCGGCTCAGCGACGGCGTGGTAAATGGGCAGGCGGTATCCCGGTGCTGGGCTACGACGTCGACCGATCCGGGCCAAGCCCGAAGTTGGTGGTCAACGCGGACGAGGCGGCGAAGGTGCGGCGTATTTTTGGCTTGTACCTCGAGATGGAGTCGATGACGCCGGTGGTCGAAGAACTTGACCGTCGTGGATGGTGCTTGAAGTCTTGGAAAACGAAATCGGGAAAGACGAGAGGCGGCAAGCCGTTTGATAAATCGTCGCTGCACACAATGTTGACCAACCAAACCTACATTGGTCGGATCAAGCATAAGACGCAGACGTTCAAGGGTGAGCACACGCCGATCATTGACCAGAAGTTGTTCGACGATGTCGCGGCGATGATGCGTAGTCACGCTCGCGGCGGCGGCAATCACTTGGTCAACAAGTATCAGGCGTTGTTGAAAGGTTTGATCTATTGCCCGGCGTGCAACTACTCAATGGTTCACAACGTCGCTCGCCGCCGGTCGAAAGTGTACCGCTACTACACGTGTGTGACGGCAATCAAACGCGGGCGGAAGTATTGTCCGTCACCCTCGTTGCCAGCGGCTGATATCGAGGCCGCTGTGGTCGACCAGATTCGCTGCATCGCGGATGATCCAGGTTTGCGCCGCGATGTGCTGGAACAGTCGAGCAAACGTTGTGAAGCGGAGTTGGCGGAGTTGACTACCCAACGAACGCAGCTCACCCAACGGTTGAATCACCAGCACGAGCAGATGAAACATGTGAGCAATTCGACGGATGCCGGGTCTGGCGATTCAGAGCGATTGGCCGCATTGCACCAGGAGGTCGCCGGCATTATCGAGTCGCTTGAAATCGTTAACGGCGAGATCGAACGTTTGACTGCGGAACAGATCGACGAGCGTGATGTGAACGCCGCCTTTGCAGATTTTGGCAACGTCTGGAATGAGCTGAACACTCGCGAGAAGTCGGCGGTGCTGACGTTGCTGATCAGTCGGATTGAATTCGACGCAGACGAAAGCTCGCTTTCGATTTCGATGCACCCGGCGGGCATCAAAGCCTTTTCCGCCGAAGCGACCGAACAACAACAGGAGACGAATTCATGATTACGGTCAAATGTAAGGTCAACGTGAACCTGAAGAAACCCGCCAAGAAGAAGGCGGAATCGGCCGACGAACCGCCGGTGAAAAGGCGCGGAAAGGTTCCCAGGATTTCTCGCTTGATGGCGCTCGCGATTCGTATGGACGAGATGCTGCGGCGTGGCGAGGCACAGGACACGATCGAACTTGCCGAGTTGGGCAAAGTCTCGCAGCCCCGTCTCACTCAAATTCTGAGCCTATCACTGCTCGCCCCCGAGATCCAAGAAGCGTTGCTCTACCTGCCCCGCGAAATGACGGGGCGTTCCAAAATTCACGAAAGGAACTTGCGTCCGATCACGAAGCAACTGTGTTGGGTCAAGCAGCGTGAAATGTGGAGCGATCTGATTCGCTCAGTCGGTCCGGCGGCGAAAGATGTTTGACGCCATATTTAGAACGCCGGTGGCGTGATTCCCTTGGCTTTGAGGGCGGCTAGGTATTTGTCTGGTTCGGCGACCAACTTTTTGGCACAGCCGGGGCAGCAGATGTAGACAGCTTTTCCATTGACATTGACCTTGCCTGGGACGCCCATGCCGCCCAGCGGTTCGTCCATCACGGGACAGGTTTTCTGTGCGGCGATTGCGGCAGCATCGGCAAGCGTCGATTTGAAAACGCCCTCGCGGACTTGTTCGCCTTTGGCGGTGTAGTACTTGGTGAGGTACTGGTCGGGTGAGGCTTCGACTTTCTTCGTGCAGCCCGCACAGCAGACGAAGAGTGACTTGTCACCGATTGTGATCTTGGGTGGCTTGCCCATGCTGCCGAGCGGTTGGCCGCTGACGGGGCACGTGGCTTGAAGGCTGATGAGGAGTTCGTCAGAGAGCTTACCGCTGGCGAGTTTGCCCATCGCATGGAAGACCAGAGGCTGGCTTCCGATGTTGGTGATCTCGACGTTGATGTGCAACGGTCGATCGACGACTTTAGACAGGTCGATGCCGACGCCGATTGCTAGGTTTTTGAGCGTTTTGAGTTCGTAGGCGTATTCCTTTTCGCTGTCGCCGACTCGCAGTTTCAGTGTGCCGGTCGCGTCGGGCGGGGCGATCGGTTGGTCGTTCTTGCCAAGGATCATGAACATGATGCCTTTGTCGGCGATCACGGTTTCAACGCGGCGGTCGCCAACGGTTTGCACAGTGCCACCGTGCGGGCCAGTTGCCGCAGTGGCGTGACTGTGCCCAGCGTGGTCGTGTCCGGAGTGGACGTCCTGCGCGGTCGCGAGTTGGGGCGACGCGAACAGTGTGGCCGCGACAATTGCAGTGAGAATGCGAAGTTTCATTGAAATAGTTCTTTGAAAATAGTGATGGTACAGGGTGATGAACGTGGGGCTACTGATTCAACTTGGCGAGGTACTTGTCTGGGTCGGCGAGCAGCTTGTCTTTGCAGCCGTCGCAGCAAATCCACACTGACTTGCCGTTCACATCGACCTTTTCAGGGGCTCCCATCGTTCCAAGCATCTCGCCGCTGACGGGGCACATGTGTTGGGCCATGGCGGACTTGTGATCTTCCGGCGATAGCTCTTTCAAGCCCGCCATCATCTTGGCCATTGGCGAATCGGAATCTGCGGTGGCGTGGTCGCCGTGATCGTGATCGGCGTGGTCGCCATGGTCATGGTCTGCGTGGTCCTCGGCCGTGTCGCTGGCGGGAGTCGCGGGTGGCGTCACAGGATCGGATTCGGGCGAGTTGCAGCCGAAAATGCCGAGAATGAGCAACCCGCCGAGTAGAAACGGGATGAATTTCGTGAGTCGCATGGGGTTTTGCCTTCGCGGATGAGGAGGGCGAATTTTTCGATTGACGTGCATTTGGATACTTGGGCGGTCGCTTTCTTCACGCCGTGCGGAAAGAATTCTGCAAATTCACTGAAATGCGTGAATAAACACGTACTTCGGGCATCAAAAACACATCAGCAGAAGCGTCTCCCAGAGAATGAGTGGGTTATGTCAACCAACGATTGCAAAACTGTGCAGCCAGACCTGTCGGCTTATCACGACGGCGAGCTTGCGGCTGGACGAGCGGCAACGGTGGCGAAACACGTTGAGTCATGCGAATCGTGTGCGGCAGAGCTGAGTTCGTTCAGGTCAATCGGGTCGAATTTCGCTCAAACGCCCATCCCAGCAAAGCCGTCTAGTCTGTGGCAGCGAATTGAGCGTGAATTGCCGACGGCCGTTGAGCCGGTGACACTGTCGCGACGGTTTAGCGTTTGGATTCGCGAGTCGCCGTATGGCGCGGGGCTGGTGTCGATGGCCGCGTCCGTTTTGGTTCTATTGGGTGCAGGTCTGTGGTACGGCGGCGGCAACAATCACAACATGGCCAGCAGTGGTGCGATGGCGACGCACGGCACCGATGGACATTCGCCTGATGGTGAGATGTCAGCCGAACACATGGTCGAGTTCGCTGGCGTGATGGACGAATACTTGCAGAAGCTGCCCAGCGATCCAGACGCAGCGGAACGAATGCTGCTTACCAAGTACGACGGTGAGAAAGTCGACGCGGACGGAGCAGTTAAGTTGGTCGGCTATCGACCGATCGTCTCGGGCGGATTGCCCGAGGGATATTCGTTGGCATCAACCAGCGTCTTGAAAATGCCTTGTTGCACGTGCGTAAAGGCGGTTTGCAAACGCAACGACGGTTCGACGTTGGTTCTATTTGAACACGACGACGAAGAGACGGCTTGGTTTGGCGATCGCCGCCAAAGCATGGCAACGTGCGGCGACAAAGATTGCTGCCTCGTCGATCTCGATTCCAGCATCGCGGCAACTTGGAAGCAAGGCACTCGAAGCGTCACCGCCGTCGGTGTTCGCGACCAAGATGAAGTGGCGAAGCTGGTGACCTGGTTAGACAAATCCTAAAGCGAACTCATGAACGAATTCTTCAAACAACACCGCGGGAAACTCTGGATTGCACAAGCGGTGGCGTTTGTGCTGCTCGGTGTCTTCGTCGCTTCTTGGTTTGGCGGCGGCTCGGATGAGCCGAATGTGTCCTCGAATTCCGGTACGTCGAATTCGGAGGCCATGCAAGGGAAACCGTCGATTTGGACTTGTTCGATGCATCCGCAAATCCGTCGCGATGGTCCGGGCAGTTGTCCGATCTGCGGGATGGACTTGGTTCCGGTCAGAGAATCGGCCGACGGTGTTCGCACCGTTTCGATCAGCTCTGAGATCAAGAGCCTAATGAACGTTCAGGTCAGCCCCGTGCGTCGGCAATACGTGACGGCCGATGTTCGGATGGTGGGCAAGATCGAGTACGACGAAACACGACTTGCCCACATCACGGCTTGGGTTCCCGGCAGGCTCGAACGCATGTTCGTTGACTATACGGGCGTCGAAGTCAACAAGGGCGACCACATGGTGCAAATCTACAGCGAGGCACTCTACACCGCACAGGAAGAGTTGCTTGCCGCCACTCGGCGGGACCGGCCGCAAAGCTCATCGCGTTTCATCGAACCACTCGATCTTGCCGAATCCGCTCGCGAGAAATTGCGGTTGCTGGGACTGACGCCAGAACAGATTCAGACAATCGAGCAACGTGGTAAGTCATCCGAAACCGTAACGATCTATTCGCCGGTCGGCGGCGTGGTCGTCGGCAAGTTGAAACAAGAAGGTGATCGCGTACAGACCGGCGACCGCATCTACACTGTCGCTGATTTGAACCACTTGTGGGTTCAAATGGATGCTTACGAATCGGACCTAGCTTGGTTGCGATACGGGCAAGACGTCGAGTTCACGACCGAAGCTTATCCGGGCGAGGTTTTTCACGGACGCATCGCGTTCATCGACCCGGTGTTGAACGAAGATACGCGAACAGTGAAGGTTCGCGTGAACGTCAGCAACGATGACGGCCGACTGAAGCCGGAGATGTTCGTGCGGGCGATCGTGAAGAGCAACGTCGCGGCGGGCGGCCGAGTGCTTGATGCGTCGTTAGCTGGAAAGTGGATCAGCCCGATGCATCCCGAGATCGTGAAAGATCAACCGGGCGACTGCGACATTTGCGGGATGCCATTGGTACGGGCCGAATCATTGGGCTATGTCACTGCGGAACCGACCGATGCTGCGAAGCCGTTGATCGTACCGACGTCAGCGGTGTTGCTAACCGGCACACGAGCGATCGTCTACGTTCAGATTCCCGACGCAGACAAGCCGACTTATGAAGGTCGGGAGATTGTGATCGGTCCGCGAGCAGGTGAATTCTATCTGGTGAAGTCCGGTCTCAACGAAGGCGACCTCGTTGTGACCAACGGAAACTTCAAGCTCGACAGTGCGCTGCAGATTTCTGCGAAGCCCTCGATGATGACACCTCAAGGTGGCGGCGGCGGTGGACACAACCACGGCGGTATGGAAATGCCAAAGGCAGACGAAGGTGTCACGATGAACGCGAGTCCGATGGAGTTGGTGCCAGCGGTACGTGATGCGATGCAAGGCATTGTTGAGCAATACAAAACGATTCAAGAAAAGGTCGAAGCAGCGAACCTCGCAGAGATTCGTGCCGGCTACGACGAACTGGGTAAAGCGGTCGAGGCGTTGCCAGCAGACTTGATCGGCCCCGACATGCGACCGCAATGGTTCGAGATTGCGATGTTATTGCGGAACGACGTCACCGAAGGCCGTGAGACCAATTCCATGCGTGAAGCCGATCGGGTGTTCGCGTTGACTCGCCAGCACGTCGATCAAATGAAGACGCAATTCCCGTTGCCGATGTCTCACGATGAAATGCAGATGCCAGCGATGGCGAACATGGATGCTCCGCCAGAAGTGACCCAGCAATTAGACGGCTTTGTCGGTCCTTATTTGGGACTTGGTAAGGCGCTCGCGGCCGACGATCTGGAGGGTGCGAAGCAAGCCGTCGAGCCGTTGCATCAGCGATTGGCTTCATTGCTGCCGATCGTCTCTGAGTCCAAAGCGGTCGAAATGTGGAACAAAGAGAAACGCGACTTGTCCGAGATCGTCGCAAGAATGCAGAAAGCAAGCGACCTCGCCGCCTTGCGGAGCGGATTCGCGTTGCTGTCTGAGCAGATGCTGAGCCTGGAGCGGATGTTCGGCCTTCCCACCGACGCGGCTCTTTACGAACTGCATTGCCCGATGGCGTTTGAGGGACGTGGTGCATCTTGGATTCAGTCCGACGATGCAGTTCGCAATCCGTACTACGGCCCGTCGATGCTGAAGTGTGCCGACAAAGTCGAAAAGTTGTAGGCCAAGTAATTCAACATGACTGACAACGATGAAACCATTGAATACGCAAAACGCTCGATCCTCGGCCGGCTGATCTGGTTCTGCTTGACCAACAAGCTCGTTGTCCTGTTGCTGGTCATTGCGACGCTGGGCTGGGGCGTCATGGTCGCGCCGTTCGATTGGGAAACCGGCGCGTTGCCTCGCGATCCCGTTCCCGTCGACGCGATTCCCGACATTGGCGAGAACCAACAAATCGTGTTCACGCAGTGGATGGGTCGCAGCCCACAGGACGTCGAGGACCAGATCGGTTATCCGTTGACGGTTGCGCTGTTGGGCATTCCCGAAGTCAAGACGATCCGCAGCTATTCGATGTTCGGCTTCTCGTCGATTTACATCATCTTCGGCGAAGACGCAGACTTCTATTGGTCGCGAACGCGAGTGCTGGAAAAGCTGAACAGCTTGCCCGCCGGTACCTTGCCCGATGGCGTGCAACCGACTCTCGGACCGGACGCGACAGCATTGGGGCAGATTTATCTTTACACGCTCGAGGGCCGCGATCCTGATGGCAACCCGACCGGCGGTTGGGACTTGCGAGAGCTGCGAACGATTCAAGACTACTACGTTCGCTATTCGTTGACTTCAGCGGAAGGGATCAGCGAAGTCGCGTCGATCGGCGGCTTCGTTCAGGAGTACCAAATCGACGTTGATCCCGATGCGATGCGGGCCGCTGGAGTGACGCTTGCGAAGGTGTTTGAGTCGATTCGCATGACGAACGTTGATGTGGGTGCTCGGACGATCGAACTGAACAAGGCGGAATACGTCATCCGCGGTCTCGGCTTCATCGAGGATATCGAAGACATCGAGAAGACGGTCGTAAAAGTGACGGACAACGTGCCGATCACGGTGGCCGACGTAGCCAACGTGTCACTCGGGCCGGCTCTCCGGCGTGGTGCGCTCGACAAGGCCGGTGCGGAAGCCGTCGGCGGAGTCGCGGTCGTGCGTTACGGATACAACCCGCTGGCAGCGATCAAGAACATCAAACAGCGTATCAAGGAAGTTTCGCCGGGCCTGCCGACGAAGGTGCTTGTCGATTACACAAAGACGTCGGCCGATGAAGTTGATCTCTACGCCGACCGGCATGACCTGGAACCGATCACGGGAGCGACGGCCAGTAGCGATGCCTGGGTCAAGCATCTTCGTGGCATGCCCCAAGAACAGTGGCCGACATGGATTACGACCAGTCAAGTCGCGGTCGTGCCCTTCTACGATCGCACGGGGTTGATCTACGAGACGCTGGGCACGTTGAACACAGCGCTGTTTGAAGAAATCCTCGTGACAATCATCGTGATCCTGGTGATGGTCGTCCACCTACGCAGCTCATTTCTTATTAGTGCGCTACTACCGCTGGCCGTTTTGATGTGCTTCATCGCCATGAAGACGTTTGGCGTGGACGCAAACATCGTGGCGTTGTCTGGCATCGCGATTGCGATCGGGACGATGGTCGATATGGGGATTATTCTCACCGAGAACATTCTCAAATACCTGGATGAAGCTGCGCCCGAAGACGACAAGTTGACGGTGATCTTCAAAGCGGCTCACGAAGTCGCCGGTGCGGTGCTGACCGCCGTGACAACGACCGTGGTCAGTTTTCTGCCAGTATTCACGATGATCGGTGCGGAAGGAAAGCTGTTTCGTCCGCTCGCATTCACCAAGACGTTTGCACTCACGGCATCCGTCATTGTGGCGCTGACAATCATTCCGCCAGCCGCCCACGTGTTGATGGGCGGGCGCATTGAGTCAAAGAGTTTGCGTCGTGGGGCTTGGTTCGCGTTACTGATTCTCGGTATTGCGGCGTCGATGATGTTGACGTGGTGGGTCGGTGCAATCTTGATCGTGCTGTCCGCATACAAACTGTACGAAGAACGGATTCCTGAGCGTTACCACCGTTTCGGACCGTACGCGGCCAGTGCACTCGCGGCGATAGTCGTCGGTGTTCTGCTGACGCAGGAGTGGTTGCCGCTGGGACCGCAGAAAGGTTTGCTACTGAATTTGCTGTTCGTCGGCGGATTGATTGGCGGCATCCTCGGCTTCTTTACTGTCTTTCAACGATTCCTGTACGAACCGATCCTGCGTTGGTGCCTGAATCACAAGCTCGCGTTTCTCTGCTTGCCAACTGCGATCCTGTTGTTCGGTGGATCGGCTTGGTTGGGTTTCGACAAGGTCTTTGGTTTCGTTCCCAAGGCGTTCTCGATGGTTGGCATTTCAGATTCGACTGTTCGGGAGTCCGGTCCTTGGAGAACAGCAACCAACGTGCTACCGGGACTCGGCAAAGAATTCATGCCGCCGCTCGACGAAGGCTCGTTCCTCTACATGCCCACCACGATGCCGCACGCTTCGATCGGTGAAGCGATGGACGTGTTGCAGTTGCAGAACCAACTGCTCGTCTCGATCCCCGAAGTCGAATCGGTCGTCGGTAAGATTGGTCGCGCCGACACTCCGCTTGATCCGGCACCCGTGTCGATGATCGAAACCTACATCACCTACAAGTCGGAATACAAAACCGACGAAGACGGTCACCGGCTGAACTTCCGCTATGACACGGAAGCAAACGAGTATATCCGCGACGACGACGGTGAGCTGATCCTTGATCCCACCGGTCGTCCGTTCCGGCAATGGCGAGACGAAATACGCACGCCTGACGACATTTGGCAAGCCATCACGACGGCGGCCCAGATTCCAGGCACGACGTCCGCTCCTAAACTGCAACCGATCGCGGCTCGGATCGTGATGCTGCAGAGCGGCATGCGTGCGCCGATGGGGATGAAGGTGAAAGGCCCGGACCTGGAAACGATCGAGCGGGTTGCCTTGGAATTGGAATCGCTGTTGAAGCAAATTCCAACGGTCCAATCGTCAGCCGTCATCGCTGACCGCATCGTCGGCAAGCCGTACTTGGAGATCGACATCGACCGCGATGCGATCAAACGATACGGACTGCACATTCGCAGCGTGCAGGACGTGATCGAAGTCGCGATTGGCGGCCGGCAGATCACAACGACCGTCGAAGGTCGTGAGCGTTTCCCGGTGCGAGTGCGTTACGCCCGCGAACTGCGGGACGATCTCGAATCGCTCGAACGGATTCTAGTTCCAACGCCGACCGGATCGCAAATCCCGCTCGGACAACTCGCCGACATTCGCTACACGCGAGGTCCGCAAGTCATCAAGAGCGAAGACACGTTCTTGCTTGGGTACGTTTTGTTCGACAAGAAGCCGGGCGAAGCGGAAGTCAACGTCGTTGAGGATGCTCAGGCATTTTTGCAATCGAAGATTGACTCGGGCGAGTTCACGCTGCCCGCTGGAGTCACCTACACGTTCGCAGGCAACTACGAAAACCAAATCCGATCGCAAAAAACGCTGGCAATCGTGTTACCACTCGCACTCGGGATCATCTTCTTGATTCTGTACCTGCAATTCAAATCAGCCATCACAACATCGCTAGTCTTCAGTGGCATCCTGATCGCGTGGGCGGGCGGTTTCATCATGCTATGGTTGTACGGGACCGAATGGTTCCTCGATTTCAGCTTACTCGGCACCAACATGCGTGAGCTGTTCCAAGTCAAAACGATCAACCTAAGTGTTGCCGTTTGGGTCGGCTTCTTGGCCCTGTTCGGCATCGCCAGCGACGATGGCGTCGTGATCGCATCGTACCTTGACGAAAGCTTCCGCAAGGATCGCATCGAGAACGCCCAGCACGCTCGCGAAGCCACTGTGGCTGCCGGCATGAGACGCGTTCGACCGTGTTTAATGACCACGGCGACGACAATCCTGGCATTGATTCCAATCCTGACATCGACCGGCCGTGGCAGCGACATTATGGTGCCGATGGCGATCCCCAGTTTCGGCGGCATGGTCATCGCAATCATCACGATGTTTATCGTGCCGGTTTTGTATTGCAGTGCGATGGAGTGGAAGTTGCGGCTGGGTATCCGAGACGAACGCTTTGCGAAGGACGCTTGAGGGAAGATGGGCAGTGAAGCTGGGTTAATCAGACTCCCAAGTGGGCGTGTTGGTATGCGAATTGCTTGATTTGCGGCTGGCCATGCAAGAATGACAGAACAACGCGGCAAGCATTTGCCGATAAACTGGACTGGTCGCAAGGCTAGTTGTAGCCTACAATCTTTTTAATGGCCTACCTATTAAGAAGAACCAACTGACACGATGTTTCGGCTGCTTTTACTATCGTTTATCGCATTGCGAGTTGTCGCGTGCCCGGTGTTTTGCCTGGGTGGGTCTGATGATCGTTTTGTGAGCGATGTGGCAGTTGTGCATCATTCTTGTGGTTGTTCTGGTGAACAGAACGCGCCTTGTGATGACGATAGCGTTCCACCGGTGGAATCGCCTTGCCCTTGCGAAACGGGATGTGAGTGCCAGGTCACGCCTGAGCTGAACCACCGAACGATTGCTGATTTTCAGCTCGCCTTGGATCTCGCTCCGCTGAAATTGGAGTCGCTTGATCTCTCTGAGGTCTTGGTTTCTCGATTCGAGCATCAACCACGTCCATTCAATCTCTTGACGGGTCGCTCGGTGCGCGTTGCGCACTCTTCTTGGCTGCTCTGAGCCGCGACTAGGTCACTTCGTCTGCTGACCGGCGAACTCGGTTTGTAATTCCGGCTACGGATTTTCGCGCTTGGGTTCTCCCTTCTGGTTGGCTGCGATTTTAGTCGTTGTATGCGCTCGCGGTTGTTGCGTGCGCTGCTTGCACCGTCTCTAGCCAGCAAGGTTTTCCAATGAGTCATCCGATTCCCCATGCGCCGAGAAAAAATCCTCGGCAAGAACCCGTGAAGCCGTCCGTCAACGGACACAAGGTTCCAGACGCCAAAACTGAAATTACTCAGGACGGGAAATCAAAACCTCGCGGTCCCGTTCGCCGCGGTATCTCGTTCGTGCTCGGTAGTATCGGACCGACGCTGGTTCTGGCCGGTTTCGCTGCCGTGTTTTGGTATGGGCATCACAACGATTGGCGGATTCCCAAATTCGCCGCGTTAACCGGCGAAGTCGAACCGGTTGTCGATGATTGGTGTGAGGAACACGCGGTGCCGGAGTCCATTTGCGTCGAGTGCGATCCGACGTTGATGCCCAAAGGACCGGACTACGGTTGGTGTTCGGATCATGGCGTTCACAACTGCGTGCTGGATCATCCCGATGTCGCGCAACTCAAGCAGCCGCCATCGCGGGGCGAGCTTGCGGCGGACTTGCAGCGTGCGGCCCGTGCGTTGGCGATTGCCCCGCGCAAGGAAAACAACAGCGGCTGCAAGATCTACCAAACGCGGATTCAGTTCGCGTCGATTGAAGCTGTGATGCAGGCGGGCGTTGATGTCGAACTGGTTGAGCGGCATCCGATTGTGGAGTCGATTTCTGGCAATGGTGAAATTGTCTACGACCCGACGCGGCAAGCCAAACTGGCGTCTCGCGTGCCGGGCAGCGTTTGGAGAGTTTTCAAGAATGTGGGGGACAAAGTCTCCAAGGGCGAAGTGTTGGTGGTCGTCGACGCGGTCGAAGTCGGGGAATTAAAAACCTCGCTGCTGCGTTCGCTCGCCGAAGAGAAGTTGCAACAACAGAACGTATCGCGTTTGACCAAGGCACGAAGCGCGATTGCGGGGGCGAGAGTTCTGGATGCAGAGGCGGCGCTGGCTAAAGCACGTGCGGATGTCTTGAGTGCGGAGCAATCGTTGCGGAATCTGGGGTTGCCGGTTGACGTCAAACGGCTTCGGGGAATGGACGAACAACAGGTGCTCGATGAATTGCGTTTCATCGGTATTCCTTCGTCAATCCGCTCGCAACTCGACGCACAAAGCGACACTGCCAATCTGCTACCGCTTGCGTCGCCGATGGATGGGATCGTCATCGAGCGAACCGTGACGCCGGGCGAGGTGGTCAATCCGTCGCGGATGCTATTTCAAATCGGTAACACTCGCCAGATGTGGCTGCAACTGAGCGTGCCGCTGGAAAACATGGACCAATTGGCGATCGGGCAACGCATCCGGTTCGCACCCGATGGCAGTCGTCAGGTCGTCGAAGGCGTGCTGGACTGGATCGACACATCGGCCGATCAAGACACTCGCATGTTGGAAGTGCGGGCGGTTCTGGCCAATGACGGCGGGCGGCTTCGAAACGAGACATTCGGCATGGGAGAGATCGTCCTGCGTGAGGAAGCCGATGCGATTGTCATTCCGACCGGAGCGTCACATTGGGAAGGCTGTTGCCAAGTCGTCTTTGTTCGCGACAAGGATTATTTCTCCGGCCCCGACAGCTACAAGCTGTTCCACGTCCGCTCGGTTCGATTGGGTGCCCAAAACGGCGACATCACGGAAATCATCTCCGGTGTCTTGCCCGGCGAGGTCATCGCGACCGCTGGTAGCGACGTGCTGAAGGCGCAGTTACTGAAAAACAATCTTGGTGCAGGCTGCGACTGCGTCGCTGAATAGGGAGAGCACGGATGCTTAATTGGCTCATTGATTTTTCGCTCAAGCACCGCGGAATGGTGATTGTGACGGCGTTGTTGTTTGCGGTTGTCGGCGGTTTCTCGCTGCAACAACTCGACATTGACGCATTTCCCGATACGACTCCGGTACAGATTCAAATCAACACGGTTGCGCCGTCACTGGCCTCCGAAGAGATTGAACGCCAAATCACCTTTCCCGTCGAGCAAGCCATTAGCGGTTTGCCGGGACTGCACGAACTGCGCTCGATTTCCAAGTTCGGGTTGTCGCAAGTCGTGGTCATCTTTGACGATGACATCGACATCTACTTCGCTCGGCAATTGATCAACGAAAGGCTTTCCACAGTCGAATTACCCGACGGAATTGGGCGGCCCCAAATGGGGCCTGTATCGACTGGGCTGGGTGAGGTCTTTCACTACGTCGTGGTCAATGACGGTGTTGATCTTTCGCAGGTGTCGCGAGAGCAACGCGTCAAGCAATTGACCGAACTCCGCACGATTCATGACTGGGTCATCAAGCCTCAGCTTCGTTCGGTGCGTGGCGTGGCGGAAGTCAACAGTTGGGGCGGATATGAAAAACAGTATCAGGTGCGGATCGACCCGGACCTACTGCTCAAATACGGACTGACGTTCGAGCAAGTCAGCGAGGCAATTCAGGAGAACAACGAAAACGTCGGCGGCGGTACGGTGACCGATGGCAGTGAGATGCTGTTGGTCCACGGTGTTGGTCGGACGGTGAACATTGCACAAATCGAAGAAGTCATCGTCACGGCCAAAGACGGTGTGCCGGTTCGTGTTCGCGACGTGGCCGAGGTACAGATCGGTCACGAGATTCGTCGTGGTGCGGTCACGGCCAACGGTCGAGGCGAAGCCGTGCTGGGTCTCGGTTTCATGCTGATGGGCGAGAACAGTGACGAGGTCACATGGGCACTGAAGGAAAAGCTCGAACAGATTAAGGAAACCCTGCCTGCCGGTGTAACGATTCAAACGGTCTACGATCGGACGGAACTGATCGACCACGTCATCCATACCGTGCAGAAAAACTTGTTTGAGGGCGGCCTGCTGGTCATCGCCATCCTGTTCATTTTTCTTGGCAATTTGCGAGCCGGGTTGATCGTGGCTTTGGCGATTCCGTTGTCGATGCTGTTCGCGTTCTCGGGAATGTTGAAGTTTGGCATCGCCGCGAGTTTGCTCAGTCTCGGTGCGATCGACTTTGGATTGGTTGTCGATAGCAGTGTCGTGATGATCGAGAACTGCGTGCGGCATTTAGCACACAACCGGGACGGTAAGAGCCGCTTGGAGATTATTCGCGATGCAGCCATTGAAGTTCGCAAGCCGACGATGTTTGGCGAACTGATCATCATGATCGTCTATTTGCCGATCCTGACCCTGGAAGGCATCGAAGGAAAACTGTTTAGGCCGATGGCGTTGACCGTCATCATGGCACTCGCCGGTTCGATGATTCTTTCGCTGACGTTGATGCCCGTTTTGGCGAGCATCTTTTTGCCCAAAAACATCAAGGAAACGGAACCTTGGTTGATCCGCGTTCTGAAATGGCTGTACGCCCCGGTGCTGCGGTTCACCATGCATCACAAGGCGTTCGTGATTGGTTCGGCCGTGCTGTTGTTGGTCAGCGTTTTCACCCTCGTCGCACCTAACCTCGGCAGCGAGTTCGTGCCTCGACTTTCCGAAGGAGCCATTACGCTCAATGTTGTGCGTTTGGCGGGCACGCCGCTTGAAGAATCCATGCGTTACAACACGCGGATGGAGCAGGTGCTACTGGAAAAGTTCCCTGACGAAGTCAACCAAGTTTGGAGCCGCATCGGGACCGCCGAAGTCGCCACCGATCCGATGGGGACTGAACTTACCGACCTGTTCATCACGCTGCATCCCCGCGAGCAATGGACGCGGGCGGAAACGCAAGAGGAACTGACGACTCTGGTGCAACGGGAGCTTCGCGATTTGCCGGGGCCGCGTTTGGCGTTGTCGCAACCGATTGAGATGCGAATGAACGAGATGATCTCGGGCGTTCGCTCGGACGTCGCGGCAATCCTGTACGGCGATGATCTCGATCTGATGAACGAGAAAGCAATCGAGATTGAACGGGCATTGAATTCGATTGCCGGGGCTTCGGACGTGAAGATCGAGCAGATATCAGGTCAGCCGGTTTTGCAAATTCAAGTCAAACAGGATCAGATCGCTCGCTACGGTATCCCCGCCAGCACGGTGATGAACATCGTCCGCTCCTTGGGAAGCAATCATGTCGGCGAAGTCTACGAAGGGCAACTGCGATTTCCGTTGGTGATTCGATTGCCAGAAGAAGCAAGGTCTGACCCGGAAGCCATCGGTGAAATTTTGGTCGCGACGCCGTCGGGCCAACGCATTCCGCTTTCGCGTCTGGCCTCGATCGAGCGTGTGGAAGGTTTCAACACGATCAAACGCGACTGGTATCAACGTCGCATCACGATCGAGGCGAATGTGCGTGGCCGCGACCTTGGCAGTTTCGTCGCCGAGGCACAGCAAGTCGTCGATGCCAAGGTTCAATTGCCCGCCGGTCGCTATCGCATCGAGTGGGGTGGGCAGTTTGAAAACCTCGAGCGAGCACAGACGCGGTTGATGATCGTCGTGCCGATCGCGCTGCTGTTGATCTTGGCATTGCTCTACACAACGTACCGCAACTGGATCGACTCGTTTCGTGTGTTCACGGGCGTTCCCTTCGCATGGATCGGCGGCGTGCTGGCGTTGTGGATTCGCGACATGCCGTTTTCGATTTCGGCCGCTGTTGGCTTCATCGCCTTGTCCGGCGTTGCGGTGCTCGATGACATGCTGCTGGTTTCAACGATCCGACAACTGCGACGGCGTGGGCGTTCGCTGGATGAAGCCGTCGAGGAAGCGGCAATGACAAGATTGCGTCCGATCCTGATGACCACGTTGGTGGCCAGCCTCGGCTTTGTGCCGATGGCCTTCAGCACGGGCATGGGAGCGGAAGTGCAACGACCGCTGGCGACGGTCGTGATCGGTGGCGTTTGCAGCGCCATGATCATGAGCCTGCTTGTACTTCGTGTGCTTTACGTGGTCTTCAACATGCCCACCGAGAGCCACGATGACGATGGAGGAGACGATGACGGTCATTGTCTTGAGCCGGAAGAACCGACCGACCCGGAGGCCGGACTGGAGTTTGATGCTTCGCAAGAGCGAGAGTCACAACGTTGGTCCGAACCGACGACGGTCACCCCCTAGAAATTCGGCCCTGAGCCGAAGGAGAACAAGATGAATTGGATGATGAATGGACGCGGCCTGATGTTTGGTTTGCTGGTAACAGCGGCGATCGGACTGGCAGGATGCAATAGCGACGACGTTGCTACCGAACCGGGCGTGGCGGAACCCGTCGCGGCCACAAACGTGGACCACAGCCACGGTGGTTGGTGGTGCGTCGAACACGGCGTGCCCGAGGAGGAATGTCCCCGATGCGACAAAACGCTGGTGTCCGAGTTCAAGGAAGCGGGCGATTGGTGCGACGAGCACGAGCGTCCCGAGTCGCAGTGTTTCATTTGCAGCCCCAAACGCGCCGAAAAGTTTGTCGCACGTTACGAAGCGAAGACCGGTCACCAACCGCCCGAACCGACCGAGTAATTTGCTCGAGCCAAGTGGCTGGGGGTGTGGTGGCTTCGACCAGCCCGTTGAAAACGCTCGCTCCCAGTCACTCTTTCGTCCCAACTCCCAACTCAAAAGGAGATCGCCATGTGACACTCAGCCCCCATCCGAAAGGACTGACCATTTTGAAAACCACAATCTGTTACCTGGAAGGAATCTGAAAATGTACCGCACCTCCCTCTGCCTTGCCCTGACGTTCGCCTTTGCCGTTTGCATGACCGCCCAAAGCCGAGTGGCCAATGCCGCTGGTGCTTCGACGACCAAAACCACCATCACCTTGAAGGTTCTCACCTGCGAGAACTGCGCCAAGAAGGTGGCGGCCAAGTTGAACGAAGTTCCCGGCGTCGAAAGCGTCAAGACGGACGTCAAATCCAAGACCGCGACCGTCGTTCCCAAAAGCAACGCGACCCCGTCGCCGTTGAAACTTTGGAAAGCGATCGAGAAGGCCGGTAAGGAACCAGTGAAGCTCGTCGGGCCGAGCGGAACGTTCACGTCCAAACCGAAGCAATAGTCTCACACCGACTCTCAATTGATACGCCGCCGATGTGGAGACTTCTTCCGCATCGGCGGCAGTCGGCCAACGAATGTCGGAAGCCAACAACCACCTATGCCATTTCACCAAACTCACCACATCGCCGCCGCGTTGATCGCTCTCGTTTTGCTAACCGTCGGATGCGATCGCGACTCATCGCCAACGAATGTAGTTCCGTCACCGACCAGCGCGGGACCGATTCAGTTGACGGATGATTCGTTTCAAGCTGAAGTCCTTGAAAGCGAACTCCCGGTGTTGGTCGATATGTGGGCACCGTGGTGCCAGCCCTGCATCGCGATGAAGCCGACGATACAGCGACTTGCATCGGAGTTGTCCGGAGATGTGAAAGTGGCCGAATTGAACATTGAAGAGAACCCGTTCATTCAACAAAAGTATGACATTGACAAGTATCCGATGCTATTGATTTTCGTCGATGGCATCGAGGTGCAAAGACTTGTGGGAAGCGAAACCCACGAGCAACTACTCGACGCGCTATCAAATCATGTAGCCGTGGAGAAACAACGATGAGCAAGCTGCCTGTAGAAACAAGACTCGATAGCACACTTGCGCTCGCACGCAATCCGTACCGTTTTGTTTCGTCACGATGCGAGAAGTTCAACACCGACGCATTTGAAACTCGGCTGTTGCTGCAAAAGGTCATTTGCATACGAGGCGAGGAAGCCGCCAAGGCGTTTTACGACACCTCGCGTTTCACCCGCGTCGGTGTCGCTCCGCCGCGAATCGCCAAGACTTTGTTCGGACGCGGCGGGGTACAGGGCATGGACGGCAAGGCCCATCGTCATCGCAAGATGATGTTCATGTCGTTGCTGACCGAAGACAAAATTGGCGGACTGACGAGGCTTGCTCGTGACATTTGGAACCGTCGAATTCTGCAATGGTCACGCATGGATCAGGTCGTGCTTTACCGACAGGCTCAGGAAGTTCTCACCGAAGCGGTTTGTCAGTGGGCAGGCGTGCCGCTCGATCCCGCCGATGTGGATCGCAGGACCAGCGAGCTGGCGGCGCTTTTTGACTATGCAGGCAGTATTGGTCCAAACCATTGGTGGGCAAGGATCGCACGCAAACGCAACGAGGCTTGGCTGCGTGGAATCATCGAACAAATTCGTGCTGGAACCTATCAACCCCTCGAAGACACCGCCGCATTCATCGTCGCCAACCATCGCGATCTCGATGGAAACTTGCTCGACGCTCAAATCGCTGCGGTCGAGCTAAACAACATTTTGCGTCCAACGGTCGCCGTGTCGGCTTACATCGTTCAGTGTGCGCACGCCTTGAACGAGCATCCTGTGATTCGCGAACAACTTCGCGATGGCTCCCCGGATGATTTGCATTGCTTTGTGCAGGAGGTCCGGCGTTACTATCCATTCTTTCCGTTTGCCGGAGCAAAGGTGAAAGAATCATTCGAGTGGCACGGTTACCACTTTCCGAGCGGTCGGAAGGTGCTGCTGGACCTATACGGCACCAACCATGATCCACGTCCTTGGAACCAGCCAGAATCGTTCAGACCATCCCGTTTTCGCGAATGGGACGGGAATCCATTCACCTTGATACCTCAAGGCGGCGGCGATCACTACCAGAACCACCGCTGCCCCGGCGAATGGATCGCGATCGAGCAAATGAAAGCGGCCACCGACGTGCTCGTCAACCGATGCAGCTACGAGATCCCGGAACAGGATTTGCAAATTGCGATTGATCGACTTCCCGCCATTCCCGCTGACCACTTTGCCATGACGAACATTCAACTGCTAAGAGAAGTGCGATGAGCGAGGAACGAGCAAAATTGATACGCCGGGGTCGCAATGTCGAAATTGCCAGCCTGATCTACAACATCACCGAAGTGACCATTTCGCTAACGGCCGGATTCATGACGGGCAGTTCGGCGCTGATCAGTTGGGGCGTCGATAGCATCGTCGAAGCGAACTCCGCCGCGTTCATGATCTGGCAATTGAACGGCGAAGCCAAAGGTATCAACGAGCGAGACAAGCGGAAGAGAAAGAAGATCGCGTTAGGGGTTCTCTCGGGTGCCTTTACGATTGCTGTCTTATTCATCTGTTACGAGGCGATCAGCAAGTTCATCAGCCAAGAAACTGCGTCGATGTCGTGGTGGGGCATTGGCATCTTGCTGGTGTCGTTGGTCGTCAACCCGATGCTGGCATGGGGCAAGTATCGCTACGGCAAGAAGACCGATTCGGCGACTCTGAAATACGACGCCATTGACACGATGATCTGCGAGTACCAAACCATTGTCGTGCTGATCGGCGTCGGTCTGGTGCAGTGGCAAGGTTGGTGGTGGGCCGATCCGGTGGCTGCACTGTTGATCGTTCCCTATGTGGCTTGGGAAGCCTACGAGTCTGGACGCGACGCATGGCAAGTTCAAATCGACGAGGAAGACAACGATGAGTGATACAAACAACATGCAACTTAAAATTCACGGCATGGATTGTGCCGAAGAAGTATCGTTGATCAAACGCGAACTGGTGCCGCTGCTCGGTGGCGATGAGCGTTTGGGTTTCGACTTGCTAAGTGGTCGACTAACCGTCGACCTCGATGGCGTTGACGTTACTTCCGGTGACGTGTTGGCGGCGATCGAGCGAACCGGGTTGAAAGCTGAAACGTGGGAGAACGCACAACAGTCCTCCGACGACCAATCGTTCTGGGTCAAGCATCAGCGGGCGATCATGACCGCGATTAGCGGTGTGTTCGGCGGGATCGGGCTGGTGATTCATTTGCTCTCAGGCGGATTCGACGGGGCCGTCGCAACGCCCGCGATCGTTTGCTACCTGATCGGAATTTTGGCCGGGCTGTATTTGGTGCTACCGAAAGCTTGGCGAGCACTGGTCACCTTGCGGCCTGACATGAATTTGCTGATGTCGGTCGCGGTGATCGGGGCGATCGCGATCGGCGAATGGTTTGAGGGAGCGGCGGTCGCATTCCTGTTTTCGCTGTCGTTGTTGCTGGAATCATGGAGCATCGGTCGGGCTAGACGGGCGATCGCTTCGCTCATGGACCTGACGCCGCCGGTCGCTCACCTGCGACACGAATCTGGAGAAGTCCGCGACGTTGTTCCTGCCGAGGTGCCGGTTGGTTCGACCCTGATCATTCGACCGGGCGAGAAAATACCGCTCGATGGGGAAGTCACCGTGGGCATTAGCGACGTCAATCAGGCACCGATCACCGGCGAAAGCGTGCCAGTCGAAAAGCAGGTCGGTAGTGAGGTGTTCGCTGGAACGATTAACGGCGACGGCTTGCTGGAAATGCGAAGCACCAAAGCCGCTGAAGACACGACGTTGGCCCGCATTATTCAGATGGTCGGCGACGCCGGATCGAAGCGTGCTCCGTCAGAAAAGTGGGTAGAGAAGTTTGCCGCGGTCTACACACCGGTGGTGATGGCGGTCGCGTTGTTGATGCTTTTAATTCCGACTTTGCTGCTCGGACAACCATGGTCGGTTTGGATCTATCGGTCGCTGGTGTTGCTGGTCATCGCCTGCCCATGTGCATTGGTCATTTCTACACCGGTGTCGGTCGTCGCATCGCTGGCCGCCGCTGCACGCAATGGCGTGTTGGTTAAAGGCGGCGTGTTCATCGAGCTACCTGGTAAGCTGGTCGCGATCGCGATGGATAAGACCGGGACGCTAACCAAGGGTGCCCCCGAAGTCATCGACGTCGTTCCGATGAACGACCACGACGAAGAAGAATTGCTAACGCGCGGCGGAGCCTTGGAACTCAATAGCAACCATCCGCTCGCACGAGCCATCGTTGATGAAACCAAGAAACGTGGCATGACGATGCCGCCAGCCGAATCGTTCGAAACGATTCAAGGCAAGGGGGCGACCGGAGTCATTAATGGTAAAAGCTACTGGCTCGGTTCGCATCGCTATTTGGAACAACGCGGTCAGGAAACCCCGGAGGTTCACCAGCAACTCGAAGCGATGCAGGAGGCCGGGCGAACCGTCGTCGTGATCGGCAATGACCAGCACGTTTGCGGCTTCATTACGCTGGCCGATGCCATCCGTGACGAGACTCGAGAGGCAATCAAGACTTTGCACCAAGTCGGCATCAAGCAAATCGTGATGCTGACCGGCGACAACGAAGGCACCGCCAAAGCGATCGGCAAGGAGTCCGGTATCGACGAAGTCCACGCGGAGTTGTTGCCTGAAGACAAAGTCGCGGCGGTCGAACAACTCGTTTCACGTTACGAGCATGTCGCGATGATAGGCGATGGCGTGAATGACGCACCCGCCCTAGCCCGGGCTTCATTGGGACTTGCGATGGGAGCGGCGGGAAGCGACGCCGCGATTGAAACAGCAGACATCGCCCTCATGTCCGACGACCTGTCGAAACTACCTTGGCTGATCGAGCACTCGCGACGAACGTTGTCCATCATTCGCCAGAACATTTGGTTTTCACTGGCAATCAAAGCATTGTTCGTCGTGCTGACCTTGGCGGGAGTGGCATCACTGTGGGCCGCCATCGCGGCCGATATGGGCGCTTCCCTACTGGTGATCGCCAATGGTCTGAGGCTGCTCCGCTGCTGAGACGTTAAAATCGTTACAACCCGATCGCGGATTCTTCCGAATGTTCGCACTTGCGGAATCGCAACTAACAATCCGATCGTACCCATCCGATGGAAAGCATGGGCTGGTCTGTATTTTCACGGAGGAAGACGCGGTGATCGCGAACGATAGGACCAGTACGCGCCGGCGGCGAGCAAGACGCTTGTTGCTTTTGGCGGCTTTGGGTTTCACGAGTGGTTGCCAGTCGGTTGGGCAGCATGTCGCTCAATCGACTTCGAGCGAACACGTCTCGGCGACGAACCAAACGCGGGTTGTTGAACCGCCTATCACCGTGCGGACGGTTGCGTTCACGGACGATGACGACTTGCAGGTCAGAGATCTTGATGAATTGGACGAACTCGACGTCGAGCTTGATGATTTGGATTCGGATGGTGGTGCCTCTGCCAACGATCCCGCGTCTCTACGCGACGCGATGGCTTTGGACGCGGCGAACGAGACGGTTGAAACCGCTCCGTTCATTCAGGACCAGTATTCCTACGGTTTTGAGCAACCCGCCGGACTGACGCTTCAGTCAATTGAGTCGATGGCATTGGGTTCGCATCCGGCCATCGCGGAAGCTCGTGCTCGTGTCGAATCAACTCGCGGGCAATACGTTCAAGCGGGCTTGCCGTTCAATCCGGTGCTGCAATATCAGTCGGATGAGATCGGCAACGAAGATGCCACCGGTCTGCATTCGGTGCAGATGTCTCAGCAGTTCGTTACCGCCAACAAGCTGGGGATTGCTCAACAGGTGCAGGCCCGCGAGATCCAAAAACAGCAAGCTGCGCTGCGAATTGCGGAGCTTCGCGTTTTGACTCGCGTTCGTGCTGCGTTTGCGACAGCCATCGTATCGCAGCGAAGGGCCAACATTGCTGACCAGATTGTCGAGTTGGCTGAGAAGTCGATCGAATCAGTGAATGCCCTGTTGGAAGCCGAAGAGGTTTCCAAAATTGCTTTGTTGCAGGCTCGCGTTGAAGCTGAGCAAGCGCGGATTACGGCGGAGAACGCTCGAACGCAGTTGCAAGCCAACCTGCGGACGCTTGCCGCTGCTGCCGGGATGCAAACACTGCCGCCCGGACCGCTTAGCGGCAACGTGGGTGACGATCTGACCGGCGCGCCGTGGGAAGCATTGCTCGCCGAAATCTCGACCAACAGTCCCGAACTATCGCGGGCCGGATCGGAGCTTGAGCGAGCTAAATGGTCGTTGCAACTTGCCTGTGCCCAAGTGACGCCGAACGTGACGGGA
The DNA here is from genome assembly GCF_012290005.1 of Crateriforma spongiae. Taxonomy (NCBI): domain Bacteria; kingdom Pseudomonadati; phylum Planctomycetota; class Planctomycetia; order Pirellulales; family Pirellulaceae; genus Crateriforma; species Crateriforma spongiae. Next base: position 705,706 of record NZ_JAAXMS010000003.1, on the reverse strand, counting down.
ACCGTCGGTGTTGGTGTCGATGCCGCTACGGATGATACGTTCGCGGTCATTGGCGTCAGCGTTCCGCTTCCCATTCGCAACCGCAATCAGGGCAACATACGCAGTGCCCGAGCCGACATCGCCGCAGCGTCGGCAGCGATCCAGAGCACGCAACTCAGCCTAGAAGCCCGGCTCGCCGAAGCCGTCGGCCGCTACCAAGTCGCGTTGGAACGCTACACCCGCTTGCAGGAATCGGTCGTGCCGACCTCGGAGGAAACCTACAAGCTCTCGTTGGAGGCATTTGATGCGGGCGAAACCGATTTCCTACAACTGTTAACAGCACAGCGAACACTCTTCACGACTCAATTGAACGTCCTGGATGCCGCCGGACAAGCCAAGCAGGCTGCTGCGGAAATCGAAGGCCTGTTGGTGACTCTGAGCCTGTGATTTCCCGCGATACCGCCACCAGAAGATGCGTAATCTGACGAAAGTTTGACATTACTATTGGACTGGTATGGTCGTTTCCACCGTATCGACCGATAATACCGTTGTACCGTACCCGAAGGATGTTTTTGTGTCTGTCGTTTGTCGTCTCACTACCGTCGCCGCATTACTGCTGCACCTGATTTTCGGGTGTTCGCTGCATCATGCTGACGCGTGTGGGCACCACGACCATGACGGATGCCAGCACACCTGTTCAGCGGCTGATTCACCAAGTGTCCACGACGATCACGCGTGTGGCCACGATCACGAGCATGATTGCTCGGGTGAAGAAGAGACGGTGGATTCGATCCACAATGCGATCGAGTTAGCGGCTCCGTGTTGTGCCTGCGAGTCGCAACCCTGTGATGGAAACCATCCGGGGTGCCATGGCGTCGTCGAATGCAGTTTTGTGCCTTCAAGTGATGTCGTGTTCATCATTGATGCTCCGTTGGTCGCGTTCGTGACTTATGAGCACGATCCGATGCTGAGCTTCATTAGTTCGCTATCGGCCCGTCATTTGAATCAGCGGTCGCCGCAGGTTGCGACGGACTCTCTCTCCCATTGTGCTTCTCTCTGCACGTGGATCATTTGAATTGAAGATTGTTGATTGAAGATTGACGATTTGGAAAGGCGTTTGCGCGTCGCCAGATTGTTGAATCCTTCAGTCCTCTTTTGAAATCTACATTCTTCAATCTCAAATCATCAATGTGTTTGCATGTACACGCTAAGAGCTTGGCTGGTGCGCCTGCGCGGCCCCGTTTTGACCGTCCTGGCGATGGCAATCGCGATCGTCGTCGGCGCGTTCGCCTTTACCGACTATCCACAACAATTTGGCCTCGTTGCCACTGCAATCGTTGAGTCTGATCCGCACGCGGGTCACGATCACGGTCCAGGTGAACACGATGACCACGGCGACGACGACCATGCCGGACATGATCACGATGGTCACGAAGCGGGTCAGTCGATCGAATTGAGCCAGCAGGCTCGTGCGAACTTGCGGTTGAAGACTGAGGCCGTCACCGTTGGACCGTACACGAGCTACATCGAGGTCCCCGGCATGGTGACGCGCTGGCCCGGTGAAACGCATGTGTCGATCACGTCGCCACTGACGGGCGTCATTAACAAGATCAATATCTCTCGTGGCGAGATGATTAAGAGCGGCGAGCCGTTGTTCACGCTTCGGCTGACGCACCAAGACCTCGTCAATACGCAAGAAGACTTCCTCTCGCAGCTCGGGCAACTGGATGTCGAGGAGCGGGAGATTCAGCGGCTGACTTCGGCGTCCCGTTCGGGCGCGATCGCTGGGAAAACGCGAATAACCCGCGAGTACGAACGCGACAAATTGCAGGCGAAAATCCGTGCGGCGAAGCAGTCAATGTTGCTGCACGGTTTGAGTGAAGACCAAATCGCAAGCATCGAACGCACTCGCACGTTGGTCCGCGAAGTCGTCGTGACGGCCCCCTTGGTCGAAGAAGACAATTCACTGCATCACGAATCGCTGGGCGAAGCGAACAACCGAGTCTCGGGCAACCCGAGTGCAAGATTAGCGGCAATACAACCACCGCCGATGTCGCTGCCTTCGCACAATCACATTGACGCTGAGTTCTTGGTCACAGAACTGAGTGTTCGACGCGGCGAATCTGTTAGCGCCGGTCAGCAGATCGCGCAGCTGTCGAATTACAGCCGCTTGCTAATCGAAGGCCAAGCCTACCAGCGTGACGCAGGTCTGTTGCGAAAGGCTGCCGATTCGGGTGCTGAATTGCAAGCCACGATGACCGGTGCGGGCGACGAAGTCGAAACGATCACGGGATTGAACGTGGTCTACATCGGAAACGAAGTCGGTACTGAATCACGGTCGCTGCCGTTCTATGTCGGACTGACCAATGAGATCGAACGCAGCGAACAGCGTGGCGACAAACGCTACGTCAGTTGGCGATACAAGCCCGGCCAACGGCTAACCGTTCGGCTTCCACAGTCGCAAGTCGCCGACGCGATTGTTGTTCCCAAGGACGCGGTTGCCGAAGAAGGCCCCGAGCGATTCTTGTTCGTCGAGAACGGAGATCACTTTGATCGTGTTCCGGTGGAAGTCATTGCGTCGGACAGCGTCAACGTCGCGATCAAGAACGACGGCCAAGTTTGGCCCGGTCAGACGATCGCCGTTAGCGGTGCTCATCAATTGCAGATGGCGATGAAGAACCAGGCGGGCGGAGCCATTGATCCCCACGCAGGGCACAACCACTGAGTTGTTCGCTTTGCCAAACCAAATCTTTGAGGGATCAAGATGCTAGATAAAATCATTCACTTCTCGCTGAACAATCGACTGATCGTGCTCGCGGTTGCCGCGATCATGCTGGGCGTTGGTGCGTGGCAATCCTTGCAATTGCCGATCGACGTGTTTCCAAACTTGAACCGGCCGCGTGTAGTGGTCATCACAGAAGCGCCGGGGATGGCACCAGAGGAAGTCGAGACACTGATCACGTTTCCGTTGGAGACCACGTTCAATGGTGCCAGCGGCGTTGAGGCAGTCCGCAGCAGCAGCGGCATCGGTCTGTCGGTGATCTATGTCGAGTTCGAGTGGGACACGGACATCTACAACGACCGACAAGTCGTCAATGAACGTTTGCAACTTGCCGCTGAGCAATTGCCCGACGGCGTGAAACCAACACTCGCACCCATCTCGTCAATCATGGGACAGATTCTCATGTACGGCATGTGGAGTGAAGGCGGCAAAACCGAGCCGATGGAGGTTCGCACGCTGGCCGATTGGGTCGTCCGTCAACGATTGCTGACGATCCCCGGCGTGTCACAAGTCTTTTCAATGGGCGGCGGCCGGATGCAGTACCAAGTGCTGGTGAATCCGGACTTGCTGCGTGAATTCGGACTGACGATGGACGATGTCCACACCGCTGTCAGTGAGTCCAATCTGAACGCGACCGGTGGTTATCTGGATCAGCGTGGTGCGAACGAGTTGCTGGTTCGAGGACTCGGGCGAATCACGAGCCTCGCCGACCTGAAAGAGATTGCGATCACACTTCGGGACGGTCGCCCGATCACTTTGGGCGACGTGGCCAAAGTCGTCGAAGGCCCGCAAGTCATGCGTGGCGATTCGTCCGCGTATCTACGCACTGATGATGGGACGGTCGAAGGCGGCCCCGCAGTTGTTCTCACCATCAACAAGCAACCCGGCAGCGACACTCGCGCCGTCGATCAAGCGATTGCCGAAGCGCTCGAAGAGTTGAAGGTGTCCCTGCCGGATGACATCCGAATCGCCAACGTCTATTCGCAGCGTTCATTCATCGACCGAGCCATCGACAACGTCGTCGAAGCTCTCGCAGACGGCGGCGTGCTGGTCTTGGTGATCCTGTTCCTCTTCTTGCTGAATTTTCGCACGACGTTCATCACGCTCACCGCAATTCCTCTGTCGATCATCGCAACCGCGTGCGTTTTCGCCGCTTTCGGTCTGTCGATCAACACCATGACGCTCGGCGGGTTAGCGGTTGCCATCGGGGAACTGGTCGACGATGCGATTGTAGACGTGGAAAACATCTTCCGCCGGTTGAAAGAGAACCGCCACTGCGATTCCCCCCGACCGACACTCGCCGTGGTTTACGACGCCAGCATCGAGGTGCGCAGCAGCGTGGTCTACGGGACGGCGATTGTCGTTCTGGTGTTCATCCCGCTGTTTGCTCTCGAAGGTATGGAAGGCAAGCTCTTTGTGCCGTTGGCGATGGGATATGTCGTCTCGCTGATCGCGTCACTGGGCGTCTCGCTAACCGTCACGCCGGTACTGGCATCGTTACTGTTGGTCGGCCGGCGCGTCTGGCAAATCGTGGTACCGATTCTTGCTTTTGGGATCGCCGCGTTAACGATGTACTGGGTCGTCCCGCGTGCGATTCACATTCTCCATTTGCCGTTTGAACTGCCAGGCAATCCGCTGTGGTGGTCGCTCGTCCTGACGCCAGTGGTTTGGGTTCTGATTCAAGTGACCGAACGACTGCTCGGCGGTCCCGAAGCCGAGGAAGGCCGGTTGCTGGAGGGACTGAAGGGCGTTGCCGGTTTGGCGATTAACTTCAGCACCAAATTCGCCGGTCCCGTGCTGGGAGTCGCGGCCGTCATGGTGACGTTCGCGTTGTTCGCGGTTTCGCAATTAGAACGTGACTTCTTGCCGCCTTTTAACGAGGGAGCCGTTCAGGTCAACGCGTTGCTTGCACCGGGCACATCGCTGGCGACGAGCAACCAGATCGGGCAGAGCGTGCAAGAGGAGTTGATGAACATCGAATCGGTCAAGTCCGTCGCACGTCGAACGGGCCGAGCGGAGCTTGACGAACATGCCGAAGGCGTCAACGTAACCGAGTTGTTCTTGGAGATCGCTGACGACGCGGATCGCGAAGGCACGATCCAGCAGATTCGCGAAACGATGGAGGACATTCCGGGCGTGGTGTCCAGCACCGAGCAACCGCTGGCGCACCTGATCAGTCACATGATCTCGGGCGTCAAAGCGCAAATCGGCATCAAACTGTTCGGCGACGATCTGGACGTGCTGCGGACCAAGGCGGAAGAGATGAAACGACGCATCGCGGACGTGCCGGGCTTGGCCGACGTGATGATCGAACAGCAGACCAACATTCCACAGCTTCGCATCGAGCTGAATCGCAAAGCGCTAACGCAGAACGGGCTGCGACCGGCCAACGTCATGGAGTTGGTCGAGACGGCGATGAACGGGCAAGTAATTAGCCAAGTTCTGCTCGGCCAACGCACGTTTGATCTGATGCTACGAATGGATGAACCGTACCGCGAGGACGTCACCAAACTCAAGCGTCTTGCCGTCCCACTTCCCGATGGAGGCACGTTGCCGCTTGAGGCGGTGGCGAACATCTACGAAAGCGGCGGGCCGAACATGATCAAGCGAGAACAGGTACGGCGTCGAATCGTGTTGCAAGCCAACGTCTCCGAGCGAGGCGTCGTGGACGTTGTCAGCGACATCAAAACGCGACTGGCTGATTTGGAATTGGAGCCGGGTTACTTCATCGAATACGGCGGCCAATTTGAAAGCCAGCAATCGGCAACGCGTCGATTGATGATTCTTTCGGGCGTCGCGTTGCTAGGCATGTTCTTGGTGCTTTACACGTTGTTTGGCAACGTCAACTTCTCGATGCAGGTGTTGGTTGCGTTGCCGACGGCGTTCATCGGAGCGGTCGCGGCACTCGTCATCACGGATCAAAACCTAACGGTCGCAGCGATGGTCGGTTTCATCTCGTTGTGCGGCATTGCCAGTCGCAACGGCATCCTGCTGCTGAACCACTACATCCACTTGGTCGAACACGAAGGCGAATCGTGGACGGGTGAGATGGTGCGTCGCGCGGGCCAAGAACGGATGGCTCCAGTGCTGATGACGGCACTGACGTCCGGCATCGGTTTGCTTCCGCTCGCACTCGCCGCGGGCGAACCCGGCAAAGAGATTTTGTATCCCATCGCCACCGTGATCGTTGGCGGATTGTTGACCAGCACGTTGGCGGAGTTCTTCGTTCGACCGGCGTTGTTTTGGACGATCGGTGTCGGCGCGGGCCAGCAGATTGTTCGCGATCACGCGGGAGACATAGGAGATGAGAAATCGGGCATGGGGAGTGAACACCTCAGTCCTGAACCTGAATTGGTCACAAGCTAGTTGTTTGTTCCGGTGCGTTGCCGGAGTGATGTTTTCTGTTTGAGAAGGTTTCCACGGAGGATTTGAAATGTTGAATTTACGGATGTTTGCAGTCGCGGCTTTGGTCGCATCGATTTCGTTGGGTGGCATGTTGGCGAAGGCCGCTGAGCCGAACACGGCTGCCAAAGAACTGGTGTCGTATCGCTTGGAGAAGTGGAAGACCACACACAGCGAAGGCGAGAAGGCGGACAAGTTGGTCGGCACACTGAAGAAACTTCGCTGCGAAGTCAAAGTCGGCTCGCACGGCGGACACATGGACGTCAACTACCGCTGTCCAAAGTGGCAGCAGATGGCGTTGAAAAGCCACGAAGAAGCTCACCAGTGGGAAGCATGGTTAAAGAAGCTCGGCTTCGAGACCAAACACGCTCACTAAGAATCGCGGAATTGGGAATGGGGGATAGGGAACTTCGTTCTATCCCCCATTCCATTCCCTGACTTTCATCCGCTCATCCCCATCCTCTCATCGGTATCCAAAATGAAAATTCATCTATTCGCTCTGACCCTCGCTTGCTTCACTCTTCTCGGATGTTCAAAGAAGGACGTGCAGGTCTCCGAAGCTCCGGAAGCATCTGGCCCTGTCGAGATAGACGAAATGCCACCGATGATTGAGATGGATGGGCATCCCGAGCACGGACCCCACGGCGGCGAGTTGGTCGAACTAGGCAAAGAAGCGTTCCACATCGAAATGATGCACGGCACCGGAGCGGTCGCCATGTATGTCCTTGATGGTTCGGCAACGCAGCCGGTCGCGATCGAAGCCGAAAAGCTAACGGTCAGCCTAAAGCATGATGGCAAAGTGAAGTCGTTCGAGCTTCCCGCCGACCCGCAAGGCGAAGACGCAGCTGGCAAGTCGTCACGATTCGCTTCGACCAATGCCGAAATGGACCAGTGGCTCGAAGCCGAGGCCGAAGGTGCGGTCATCGTGCAAATCGAAGGCAAATCCTACACAGGCAAGATTTCGCATGATCACGATCATGACCACTAAGAACGTGAAATCCACAACTGATAATTGACCAATTGAGCATTAAACAATTTGCTCCAGTCGTGTGCGGTGTCTCACCGTAGACGGCAAGGCTCCCGACCCATCATACGACTAGCCCTCGTTGGGTCGGGAGCCGCTTTTCGTAATAGACAAAAGACGACGAAATCATGATAGACAACAAGAGCCGCTCTCAAGTCAATGCAATCCTGCCCGGCGACCAGCCGCATTGGTACCCCCGGTGGGTATTGGTATAACTTCTTCAATGGGCCAGCCCGATGAACGCAAATCGACCGAAACGATCGCCTCCGAGACAATCGCCGCTGCGATATCTGGAGATCGTTCTGCGTTGCGCTCGATCTACCAGGCGACGTCGGATCGTGTGTTTCGCTTGATGGTTCGGATGGTCGGTCAGCAGGACGCCGATGACTTAACGCAGCAAACTTTCGTCCGAGCGTTTACGAAGCTCGATCAATTCAGTGGCGAGTCGAAGTTTGAAACGTGGCTGTATCGACTGGCCACCAACGAGGCATTGCAACATCTGCGCCGCGAGAAACATCGGCGGACCGAAGAACTGGTGGTCGAGCCGACCGCTGACCAAACCGACCACATTGAGCAAGACGAACGAGTCGCAATGGTACGCCAGGCACTCGATCAACTCGATCCGGAACTACGGGCGATCTTCACGCTCAAAGAAGAGAGCGGTCTGTCATACCAAGAGATCGCCCAGACGCTAGACATCCCCGAAGGTACTGTTGGATCGAGGTTGAACCGGGCACGGCGTGAATTGCGGAGGTTGATAGATGGGAGTCGGGAGTGAGGGAGGAGCGAGTTGTGTTCTCCCTTCTCCTTCACCCCCAACACCCCTACTTCTTATTGAGGGCAACCTACAGTGCGATCCAACTGGGCGATCGTGCCGGCTAGCGTAGCGTCGATGCGGGCGAGTTGGGTCTCGAACATTAAGAGCTCGCGGTAGGTTTCTATCAGCGTGAAGAAATCCGTGCGTTTGCCACGGTAGTCGGCGATCGAAAGTTCAAGTGTGCCTTCGGTGCGGGGAATGATGCGGTTTTCATAGATATCGCGTTGTTCCGCCAATGCGTCGGCTTGAACGATCAGGCGACGGATCTTTCCGTAGAGTTCGTCGCGTTCGGCTTCGAGGCGACGGGTGGTGCTGCTGCGTCGGTGAGCGGCTTCGCGGATGCCGGCGTTAATCTTTTCCCGCCAGATCGGCAGCGTCGTCCCAAAGCTGATGCTCAGGTTGTCGTTCCCGTTGGCGACAGGACTGATCACATCGTGACCGTCGCTGATCAATCCCCAGCTGAGGCCGACATTGAAGTCAGGATACTGCTGCAAACACGCCAAGCGTTCCTTGTCGCGGTCGCGTTGAATTTCCCACGCAAGACCCCGCAGTTTTGGATTGCATTGTTCGGCCAACGCGATCAATTCTTCAATTTGCTGGGGCGTGTCAGTGATACCGAGTTCATCCGTTGCTTCGGGAAGCAAGTCAACAGGTTGTTGCAGCAGCGTTGCGAGGTCGGCTTGGGCGACTTGCTTTTGTCTGCGAAGCGTGATGAGTTGTTCGTCGAGGCGATCGGTTTCAAGCTGAGCGCGCAGCACGTCTTGTTGCGAACCACCGCTGCGGTAGCGGGCTTCGGCAACGTCAGTCAAGTCAGCGACGAGGTCTTTGGTTTCCTCGATGATCGCGATCGCACGTGTGGCAAACCAGACTTCGTAGTATGCCAGTCGTACGGACTCAGTGATCTCGCGAGCGATTCCGTCGACTTCGGTTTGAGCGATCTGGACTTCGCGACTCGCAATGATGGCTTTCGTTTTTAGCTTGTCGGGAAACGGGACTTTCTGGTTAACCGACATCTGATTTCCGACACGACCGCCTGCGGTTTGCAACGCGTTGTCATGGAACGGCCAGAACGTGTTGTTGAACGTTGGGTCGGGAAGTGCTTTGGCTTGCGGGATGACGTTTGATGCGGCGGCGACTCGCTGTCGTGCGGCAAGGATTTTCGGGTGCCGCGATAGTGCTTCGTTGACGAAGAACTCGACTGGGGCGGTGGGGGAGCTGGGAGTGGGGGAGTCTGGGAGAGGGGGAGTCTGGGAGTCGGTGTTTCGAACTTCATCTTCATCGCTCTCCCCATCTCCCTGACTCCCCCTCTCCCCATCTTCTTCAGGTGGATCCAATTGCAGGAAGTCGCTGAAGCTGCGGCTCGATACATCTGCCTCTTCGCTGTCCAATCCCAGCTCACCGTCGTTGTCTTGTGGCAGCGTGAACGCGGCGGGCGAGGCGACGACCATGCCATCGTTGAAGCCAGCCAATTGCACTGGCGTTTCGACAGATCGATAGGCAATTGCCTCCGGCCGCGTGTTCGTTGAGACTGTTTCAGCGGCGACGAATGAGGTCGCTTTTTGGGTGTCCGAGGCAATTTGGACGCCTCTTTGGGTCGCACAACCGGACATGGAGGCGGCGATCAGTGCACCAAGCAATATTCGCTTGGTTTGTTTCGTAGCAGGTGTCCAATATTGCCGATCCATGGCATTTCCGTCCTGTTCCGTTACACTGAAGAAGTCAAAGTTTGCCTAACCGGGTAATTCCTATTGAACTCTTCGGCAAAATTTCCGATACAGTTCATATACCGGGCATGGGTATCCTTTTCGGAAGGTCACAGTGAGTAACTCCCCCCTAATTCGCACCGCCGTTAATCTTTGTCTGATCGCTGCAATGGTGATTCAGCCGATGACGTTGGTGGCTGCGCAGGGAACATGTGCTCAAGGTCAGTGCTGCGAGGCCGAGACGGTCTGCCACGCTTGCAAATGCTGTGAAGTGAAAACGGACGGCGAACTGTGCGGTTGCTGTAGCGGCAATGAAGAAGACGCCAGCAGTTGCTGCACGAAGAAAGGCGAACAATCAAAGCACGACGACCTGTTCGGTGAAATTTCTGATGTCGTGCCCGAGCCACCGAAATCCGACGACGAGAAATTGGTTCAAGACCAATTTGCGTTGTCATCGTGCATGTGTGGCATTCGATCAGAACCGCTAGCACCGGCACCACATCGCGTACCTGTTCCTCAGGTTCGTGATTTGGTCGTGATTGCGTACTTGGATCACGTTGCATCCGAGGCTGGACTTTCAATTCGTCCAGATCAACTGATGTCACGATTGCCGATCGGCGATCACTCACCGCATTTCTCTCAGCGGTTTCTTTGCATCTGGCGCATCTAGCGTCGTCTCGATAGGAGAGCTGCGCGCTCGTAGCTCTTCGTTTTCAAGTTGGCTTTCACGCGAATGATGCTGCGCGCTCGTTCCGAATGAAGTCTATCCAGATGCAATCCCTACGCGATTTGATCGCGTCACCAAAACAATGAACCGGTCACAGCCTGGAGGCGATGACTGGTCGATGATGCGATCCCCTCCGTCGCGTCGTCGGCCAGTCACCTCTTGAGCTGACGTTCGTGGATGGAACCACAAACGCGTGCCGGAAAACGCCGCGAGAACTGTCATGAATCAGGACGAACCAATCGAACCCAACAAAGCCGACGTTGACGATAAAGTCAGCAGCGTGGATACGGATGCGCCGACCGATAGCGAGCCAGTGGAAGCGGTGGCCGAAGAAACGACCACGCCTATTGAAGCCAAGCCGACCCCACCGCAAAGTGATGGCGGGATGAAGTGGCTGGTGCGCACGGGTGTGCAAGCCGCAACGGTCGTCGTCGTCGCCGGTCTTGTGTTTTTCTTACTCGGAGTCGCCCAGCGAACGAAGTGGTTGACTGCCGATGGTTTCTCGGGCGGCCAAGGCGAATCTGTCACCGAAGCCGGTGGCGGCGAAGACAAGCGATACATCTGCCCGATGATGTGTACGCCACCGTCGACCGAACCAGGTCGCTGCCCCGTCTGTGCGATGGAACTAGTCGAAGCGACCGGCGGGGGCGGTGGCGATGGTATCTCGGTCACCATCGAACCATCCGCCCGGCGATTGGTCGGTATTCAAACCGCGATGTCGAAGATGGGCGAAGTCAATCGAACGATCCGCACCATCGGCTCGATCGACTTCGACGAAAGCCAACTCTCGACCATCAGTGCATACATCGACGGCCGCTTGGAAAAGATGTACGCGAACTACGCCGGCGTGAAAGTCAATGAAGGCGACGACCTGGCGTTGATCTACAGCCCACAGCTCTACACCGCACAAACCGAGTTCATCACCAGCATGAACAGCGATGGCAAGATCGGTCGCTTTCAAATCTCTGGCGGCGATCTGAACAAGATGGCACGGGAGAATTTGACGGAACTGGGCATGACGGAAAGTCAGATCGAGCAGTTGGGGAAGTCGGGTAAACCAATGTCGCGCATTCGCATCAAGTCACCGCAGAGAGGAACCGTGATCGAAAAGTCAGCGGTTGAGGGCGACTACGTGAAAACGGGAGACAAGCTTTACCGTGTAGCCGACCTAAGCAGTGTTTGGTTGATGCTTGATCTGTTTCCCGATGACGCTTCGGCTGTTCGATTTGGTCAACAAGTCGAAGCGGAAATTCAGTCGATGCCGGGCGAAGTATTCACGGGCCGCGTCGCTTTCATTGATCCGACCGTGAACCCGAAGACTCGAACGGTACGCGTGCGAGTCGAGATCATGAACTTTGACGGCAAACTGCGACCGGGCGACTACGCGACCGCTCGGGTAACCGTGCCGGCGATCCCAATGGACCAAGTTTACGATCCGGCACTGGCGAACAAATACATCAGCCCAATGCACCCGCAAGTCATCCGCGACGAACCGGGAACGTGCCCGCTTTGTGATATGGATTTGGTGCCGACGTCGCAGCTTGGGTTCGCATCAGAACCCTTGCCGATGCAACAAGTCGTGACCGTGCCGCGCGATGCCGTGCTTCTGGCTGGTGAAAACAGCGTGATCTACGTCGAAACCGAACCGGGACGTTTTGAGATTCGCCGAGTTGCGGTCGGTCCCATGAATCGCAAAGAAGCGGTGATTGTGGAAGGACTGTCGGCTGGTGAGACGGTTGCGACAGGCGGCAATTTCCTGATCGACTCACAAATGCAGCTCGCCGGCAACCCATCGTTGATGGACCCGACGAAAGCACCGAGCTATTCGCCGGGACCGCTTGAGCTTCCTAATACAACTCCCGTCATGCTGGCCAGCGACGCGGGCATGGCTCTCGATCGAACCTACGACGCCTACTTTGAGATCCAATGCGCGATGGCGGCGGACCAAACGCCGCCGCCCGTCGCGTTGAACACGCTGATCCAAGGACTCCGCGAACTGGAAATGTTGGCCAATGTTCCCGATGAAGCTCAACGCCGATTCGCAACCGCTCGCCGCGCGGCGTCACGCATGGACGGTTCGTTAGAAACGGCTCGCGAGGCCTATCGCGGCGTCAGTCACGCAATGTTGCGAGCGGCCACGGTGGCTCGCGGGCCGAAGACGGCTGTGAAGTTGACGCACTATTACTGCCCGATGGTTCCCGGCGGCGGTGGCGACTGGATGCAGCCCGGCGGCGACTTGCAGAACCCGTATTGGGGCAGCGAGATGCTGACGTGCGGCGAAGTCGTTCGTGATATGGCAATGCCCGCGGGCATGGTTCCCTCAATCGCGCGCACGGTGCAATAAGGAGACGAACCATGCTTAATCTAATCATTCGCTTCTGCGTTAAAGAACCTTGGCTGGTGGTATTGCTGACCATTGGTCTAAGCGTCGCTGGCTGGATCAGTTTTAAGTCGATTCCGATCGACGCGATTCCCAACATTGGCGAGAACCAAGTCATCGTTTTGACGCCTTGGCCGGGTCGCTCGCCAAAGGACATCGAAGACCAGGTCACCTATCCGCTGAGCGTTTCGTTGCTCGCTGTTCCCGGTGCGGAGTCGGTGCGTGGCAAGAGCATGTTCGGCTACAGCTTCGTGCAGGTCACGTTCAAGGACGAGATCGACTTTTATTGGGCACGCAGTCGAGTTTCTGAGCAACTCGGCAGTGCGGCGTCACAGTTGCCCGATGGGGTTGTACCACAACTTGGCCCGGACGCGACCGGATTGGGACAGGTTTACTACTACACGCTTCAGCCACCCGAGGAAGGCATGGGGCTGGCGGAACTTCGCAGCATGCAAGACTTCGTTGTGAAGTACGAATTGCAGGCGGTCGAAGGGGTCAGCGAGGTCGCGTCGATCGGCGGTTACGTTCGCCAGTATCAAATCGAAGTCGATCCCGACAAGCTTCGCTTTCACAACGTATCGCTCGACAAGTTGGCGATGGCGATCAAGGGATCGAATTTGGACGTCGGTGCTAAGACAGTCGAAACGACCGGCATGGAGTTCATCGTCCGCAGCAAGGGGTTCCTCGGCTCTGGCGGTGACAAAGACAAAGCGGTTGAGGACATCGAGGACACCGTCATCATGCAGCGTGACGGAGTTCCCGTTCGCGTCCGCGACATTGCCAATGTGCAGATTGGCCCTGATTTTCGTCGCGGTGCATTGGATTACAACGGAGCCGAAGCAGTTGGCGGCGTGGTCGTGATGCGATACGGCGAAAATCCTCGAGTCGTCATCGACCGCGTGAAAGCCAAGATCGCCGCGATAACGCCATCGCTACAAGGAGTGACCATTCATGGCGTCTACGATCGCAGCGGACTGATCGACGAGACGATGGCGACGCTGACGCATGCGTTACGCGACGAGATCATCATCACGGCGATCATCATCCTCTTGTTTCTATTGCACATCCGCAGCAGTTTCGTTGTCGCGATCTGTTTGCCGGCAGCCGTGCTGATGTCGTTCATCGCGATGCGGTTCGTCGGCGTCGGAGCGAACATCATGTCGCTGGCGGGGATCGCGATCGCGATCGGCACGATGGTCGACATGGCGATCATTGTTTCGGAGAACATCTACCAGCATCTTTCGGATTGGGAGTCTGGTAGCGAAGAGGCTCGGATCAAACAACCTCGCACGGAAGTCGTCTACGAAGCGACGGTCGAAGTCGCACCGGCCGTCGTGACCGCCGTGGCGACAACCATTGTCAGTTTCTTGCCGGTCTTCTTTTTGACCGGTCGCGATTACAAGCTGTTCTCTCCGCTGGCTTACACCAAGACATTTGCGATCGCTGCAGCGATGATCGCGGCCGTCACGATTGTGCCCGCTTTGTGCCGATTGATGTTGCGGAGCAGCGTGCGTCGAAAATCGACCGCGATGGTTGCCGCGTTGTCGCTCTCCGGATTGCTCGGTGCCGCGTCCCATTTCTTGTGGGGGTCACGACTCGCAGAGCGATTCGGCTTGGAAACCTGGATCGTGACCACCGTCGCCGCAGTGATCGGATTCGTTGCCGGTTGGCAATTGCTGCGAGAACGAATTCGGCCAATCGAAGAGATTCCTTCCAGCCGCTTCGTTCGTTGGATTTACGCAGCCCGATTGCGATACGCCCTGAACCACAAAGCGGTTGCGCTTTCGTTTCCGTTGATGCTGTTGATCATCGGCGTGGGTGCCTACGTCGGAATGCCAACCGTGCTCCGTCCGGTCGAAAAGTTCGCCAACTTGTTCGGTGCCGATCTGAATGACTTTCCCGGCTACGTCGATGCCAAGCATGTTTTTACGGGGTTGCAGAGCGACGACTGGATCGCGCTCGACGAAGGAAGCTGGTTCTACATGCCGACGCTGTACCCGGCAGCCAGTTTCTCGCAAGCGATGCAAGTGTTGCAGACGCAAGATGTTTTGATCGGCCAGATTCCCGAAGTCAAAGATGTGCTTGGCAAGATCGGTCGCGTCGAATCGGCACTCGACCCCGCGCCGGCCGCGATGGTCGAAACCTATGTGATGCTCAAACCCGAAAGCGAGTGGCGAGAAGGCGTCACGGCTCGCGACGTGTGGGACGAAATCAACCGAGTCGCCACGTTGCCCGGTGTCACGCCCGCGTCGGCGTTACAACCGATCGAGGGCCGAGTCGTGATGTTGCAGTCTGGCATCAAGGCACCGATGGCCATTCGAGTTTACGGCAACGAACTCGACGAGTTGGCTGACGCGGCCATGAATGTCTCCGCTGAGCTGAAGAAGTCGCCGCTGATCAACGCCGGCACCGTCAATCCCGATATCGTGCTTGGCAAACCCTACGTCGAGTTCACCGTCGATCGTGAGGCGGCATCGCGGTACGGGATGAGTTCGTCGATGGTGAACCAAGTCATCGAGACCGCACTCGGCGGGATGAACTTAATCAAGACCGTTGAAGGACGTGAGCGTTATCCAGTGCGGCTCCGTTACAACCGCGACCTCCGCGAACAGATCGACGGCCTGAAACGCTTACCCGTCGTCACACATTCGGGGGCGGTCGTACCGCTCGAAGAACTCGCGACGCTGGAAACGACTTGGGGTCCGGGTGCGATCAACAGTGAGAATGGCCGACTGGTCGCTCACGTTTCTTTCATGACCAATGGCAGCAAGGGCGATTTGGAATCGGTCTCCGCCATCGAAGAACAGCTCCGCGCGGCACAGGCGCTGCCTCCGTCCGACACGAATCGGTTATCGCTGCCAGCGGGATACTCTCTCGAGGCCGTTGGTAGCTTCCGAAATCAGATCGAAGCCAACCGGCGTCTGATGTGGATCATTCCGATGGTGATCTGCATCAATCTGATGTTGCTTTACATGGAGTTCCGAAACCTCTCGATTTCGCTTGCCGTGTTCTCCGGTATCCCCGTCGCCTTCGCCGGCGGCATGATTGCAGTGGCAACGATGGGCGTCGAACTCAATACGGCAGTTTGGGTTGGCTTCATCGCGTTATTCGGACTAGCCGTCGACGATGGCGTGGTGATGGCGACCTACATCCATCAACTGCTGAAGAAACGTAAAGTCGAAACGGTCGAAGATATCCGCAACACAGTCTACGAAGCTGGACTGAAACGCATTCGACCTTGCATGATGACAACGGTGACGACGCTTGCCGCGTTGATTCCAGTGTTAATTGCGACAGGCCGTGGTGCTGACGTCGCCCGAGCGATGGCGATTCCCGTGTTCGGTGGCATGTTAGCTGAACCGTTCACGTCGTTTATTGTGCCGACGCTCTATTGCGGCTACCTGGAATTGAAAATGCGTTTCGGATTTCAAGACGAGCTTTGGGAAGGCACCGAAGCGATGCCGGAGGAGGAACTCATGAAAGCGGCATAAAACTTTTCGTTTGACCGTGAAGGAATTCACGACTCAGGCATCCAATCAATCAACCTCACCAAGATCGACGGACCCAACGGACGGTGTCCTGAAACTTTACAACGGAGTTCTCCCATGAAACGAACACTCATCATCACCGCTTTCTCACTCGCGATGTCCACATCGGGCGTGTTTGGGCAGACGATTCAATCGCAGCACAATCACGCAGGGCACAACCACGTGATGCCCGGCATGACGCAGGCTCGCGAAGCGACGCAAGCAGGGCCGCATGGCGGCAGTTTGAAACAAACCGGCAACCTGCAAATCGAAACGATTGTTTCACAAGGCGGGCTGCAAATGTTCGTCTATGACCGCGCTGGTCAGCCGGTTTCGGTTGACCGGGGACGCGGTGCCGTTTCGGTACGAGTCGAAGGCAATGCGAAACGCTATCGCTACGACCTGTTACCCGATGGCAAAGGAGCGTTGACTGCTCCTGTGAACTTGTCGCAAATCGCTGGTCGACAGATTGACGTCGATGTGCAATTGGTCGGTATTGCGGCCAGCACAATCTCTTTCAACGAAGTCGCCACCGTTCCGGCCAGCGAGCAACAACTGGCAGCCGCGGCGATCGCACGACAAAAAATCTGTCCCGTCAGCGGCAAACCGCTCGGCAGCATGGGTGATCCTGTCTCCGTCGATGTCAACGGACAGAAGCTCTACGTTTGCTGTGCAGGCTGTGTGAACGCGGTCAAGTCGGACCCGGCTAAGTATGCCGCCGGTCGCCCGCAGATCACGGTCACCACAGCGACCCAAGCCGATGCAGCAGCCATTGCCGCCCAGAAGGTTTGTCCCGTGATGGATGAACCGCTTGGTGGAATGGGAACGCCGATCAAGGTGATGGTTGGTGACAAGCCGATCTATCTGTGCTGCAAGGGATGCATCAAGAAGATTCAGGCCGAGCCAGCCAAGTATCTGGCGATGATTTATGGCAACGGCACGCAAAGCAGTGGCCAGCCTGCTGCCACGACGACGGCAAAGATCACTGTCTCGACCTCAACCCAAGCCGACGCAGCGGCCATTGCGGCCCAGAAGACCTGCCCCGTCATGGATGAACCACTTGGTGGCATGGGTATACCGATCAAGGTGATGGTCGGCGATAAGCCGATCTATCTGTGCTGCAAAGGATGCATCAAGAAGATTCAGGCCGAGCCAGCAAAGTATTTGGCAATGGTTTACGGAAGCGGTAATCAAGCGTCCGTTCCCGCAGGTACCGAACAAGTTCGGGAAGGCATTTTCAAAGTGGTTGCTGACGATGCACCTTTCATCGCGGCCCAAAAAAAGTGTCCCGTGATGGACGAGCCGCTTGATGCGATGGGTGGACCGTACAAAGTCAATGCGGATGGCAAAGCAATCTACATCTGTTGCCCTGGATGCGCGAAGAAGATTGCGGCCGAGCCGCAAAAGTGGTTGGCTGTTCTGAAGTCTCAAGGAGTCGATGCTCCATTGATTCGTTAACTAAGTCGGGAGCGAGAACTGCTCGCTTCCGATCTGACTCACGCGGGGGCGGTGTCGCGGCTGAATCACGCAAGTGATGACGTCACCACGCCGTCCCTGCCTTTTTGTTTTCAACTTACGACAAGGACGTCGTCATGAAATCGCTATGGAAATATTGCGCAACCGCAGCGCTCGTTTTGCCCCTCTCGCTATCCGCCGGATGCCATTCGCTGCCCTGGGTGGGCAATCGAAAAGACGAACCGGCAATGACCGCTCAGCAGTACGCCGAGCAAGCTGCCGCCAACATTCAATACGACACGGCGATTGATTTCGACACTGACTACCAACCGCCCGCAGCAAATGCGTTCACAACCGGTCCCACTTCAGTTTCGCAGCGTCCCTCATCAGGCGGCGAAAGCTGTTGCCACTAACGCGGGAGCGCGCTCTACCATGAAGTCTAACTCCACACGCTCGATACGTTGGTTGGCGTATCGAGTAGTCCGGCGTTTTGCGATCGCGAACGTCAGTCACTTCTATCAGTCGCCGATCGACACGATGCCGCGAACGCCAACGCCTGACAGCTACACGATTGGTTCGTGTTCATCCAAACGGCTACGAGAACACGCATCCGAGTTGGATTACGCAATCCCAGAGCGGGACTTGGAAATACTGGACGCCGGTGCAGCCAAATGCTTTGCAGCCTTTCAAGCCGAGTCACTCGCCGGGTTCGCTTGGGTCGCCTTTGGAAACATACCCGGTGAAATGAACCACGACGGCAAGCCCGAAACTGGTCTGCCAATCCAACTCTCCGACGAAGCCGCTTTCGTATTCCAAGTCCTGGTGCTTCCTGCCTACCGAGGACGACGACTGTACGCGGCGATCTTGAGTAGAATGGCCGACGAATTGCAACGCGACGGCATCCGACACCTGGTGCTGACGACCGAAGGATCGAACCACAACGCCCTGCGAGCGGTCGAGCGAATGCAATTCCAAAAAGTCGGCCAAGCATCGTTCTTTCGCATCGGACCACTCAGTCGATCAACCTACCCGACGCTTTCAAAAGATGTTGGATTCACAATCGGACGATATCTCGGCGACGATACCGCAGCCCATTCAAGTTAACTGAGCCACCAACAGCGTGGTGTCATCGAAGGCCTTGCGCCCCTTGCGGAACGTTTCGATGGACGACTCAAACGCTTCAACCAGTTCCCGAGCGTTGCAGCGTTTGACCGTGTTCATCAACTGCTCAATCCGCTCGGTTCCGTACTGTTCTTCACTCGGGTCAAACGCTTCAGTCACTCCGTCGCTAACAATGACTAAACGGGCCGCATCACCGAGCTGGATTGTATCTTCGTTGTATTGGGTATCCTCTTCGACGCCCAAGATCAGGTCGCCCACATTCAATCGCACCGGTGTTTCGCGTCCAATCTGCAAGAACGGAAATTCATGGCCTGCATTGGCGTAGGTCAGTTGTCGCCTTTTTGGGTCAACGACCAGTAGCGTCATCGTCGCAAAGTGTCCCATCATCACGTACTCGCAGTATCGCTCGTTGACATCTGTCAGAATCTGGGCAGGGCTGGACGATTTCTTTGCCGCTTCCGACACAAACGCCTTCAACAATGTCGCCGCCATCGCGGCCGGCACGCCATGACCCGACACATCCGCGACGCAAAGTAGATATTGTCCATCAGACAATGGAATCACGTCGTAGTAGTCACCGCCAACATCGTCGGCCGGCTCGAACAATTCGGCGACGTCGATTCCAACCAATCCATTCACCGTCGGTCGTAAGTTCTGTTGAATTTGACGCGCCTTTTCCATGTGAACGCGATGGTCGCGCTGAGCGTGATCCAAAGCCTCGGTCATCGAATTGATTTGATCGGCGAGATAACTCAGTTCTCGACAGCTTCGCGTACGAGCAATCACGCTTAGGTCTCCAGTGGCAACACTCTGCAACGCCGAAACAAAGCCTTGGATTGGTTTGGCGATCAATTGCCGTAATACCGCGCTGACCACGAAGGCCGTAATCCCTCCCAGCAATAGGACTCCGAACATTTGGATTAACAACGAGCGGCGTGTTGCGCCCACAACGGCTGAACGTTTCTCTGAAATGTAGACGGTGCCCGCTGGTCCAGTAAAAGACCCAACAACGAGCGCGCCGGTGGCATTTGATCTGGCGAGGGTTGAATCAGCAGCCGACCGCATTGCCAGGAGCATTTCGTCGGAAGCATGCCCATGCGAGACAGCCTGGTACGGAAGCCCTCGCCAATCCGCAGCAATATGGTGACCGGGCGAATCGTCGGTATTCATTCGAGCGCAGACATTGTCGACCAGATTTTGAATCGCCTCGCCGCCGTGGGATTCAGCGACCAACAGTGATTCGTACATCGTTTTAGCTTCTTCGGTCAGCGCGATTTGCTTCTCATGCAAATGCCGATCTATCCGCACGCGGTAGTCAACGACAAGAAACAGAACGACAAATCCAAAGAGAATCGCATTGACGAGGACAAGCAGTTGCCGGCTGATCGGCAACTGATGCCATCGGTATTTGAACGCTTCCATCACGGCAACCTAACAGAGAAAAGCCGGGCGAGTTTCTTAGGCTCGTCCGGCCGATATGGGATCGAACGGAATCAGAAGCGATTAGCTGAAATCAGCCGATTTTGCTTCCGTTGCACTTACCGATCCTTTTCCGCAGCAGGCCGCACCGACGCTGCAGCAGTACGCTCGCTTTGCACAACAGGCCGATTTACCCGTTGTGCTGGCGACGTCGCCGGTTGCTGCGTTCGTTCCAGCGTGCTTCCCACAGCATCGTGCGTTTACCGAACAGCAATAGGCACGCTTGGCACAGCAGGTGGGTTGAGAAGTTGCCCTTGTCACTTCGTCAGTGGTTGCTGTCGTTTCCGCTTGTTTTCCACAGCACGCCGCTTGGACGGTGCAGCAGTATGCATGCTTGGCACAACACGTCGGCTCAGCCGATGCGGCGGTGCCAACATCACCAGCAGGGACCAGCGAAACGGCAAACAAAACAGCAGAGAATACAGTCGCTAACATTTTGGAAACTCCAGGATTGATGGCGCGGCCGACATCGACATGCACCGATTGGGAAACAGAAACATCTTCGTTTTTTGAATTGGGTCTGGCTTCGCAGGTCGAAGCAGAGCCAACCGCTAAATCTGAAGACGAACGTGCCAATCAATCAGAGAGTTGGGACGGACAAAAGAATCCGGCCGACCAAAGGCGACCGATTCGGTCTTCCAACTGATCCGCGAGAAGTCGCTGCGATCCAAGCCGCGAGGCGACGGATCGTCGCCAGAAGTTCGCGGCGGCAACCAGACTGTCGTCTCACACGAAGCCATTGCAGGGCATTCGTGCAAAGGATCACTGTCACAGCAGCCGTGCCCGACCGGCCGCGGCTGGCAGCACACATGAGAGCAAGGCTTCGCGTCGTGTGATCCTGCCCGAGCGGCCGGCGAGGACGCCAACAGCACCGCGATTACTGCAAAAGCAGCAAACAATCGAGAGGCAGGGTTGGTGTGACGACGGTTCATGGCGGACAGTTCCAAGAGCTTTCAAAGGACTCCCACTGAGGGAATCTCTTCTTTGATGCTATTTGGATGCACGGTCCCGACGTTTCTTCACGACTTTCTGAAAAAGATGGGGAGTCTGGAAGGTGGGAGCCTAAACAAGGATGCGTCGCTTCTTCACTGACACCTCCGCCACGCCCAGCTTTCCCTCACTCGCCGTACTTCCGAAAGACCGTCATCAACTCTTCGATCTTCTCGTCGCGGTCCTTGGCACTGCCACTCTTGATCGCCTCGCTGACGCAGGATCGGATGTGCTGCTCCAAGACGATTTGGCCGACTTTGTTAAGTGCTCCCGTCGCGGCGGACAACTGCATCAGGATATCCACGCAGTATTCCTCATCCTCGATCATACGACCAACCGCTTCGACTTGTCCGATGACACGTCGAAGTCGGTTGTTGAGCTTCTTCTTCTCGTCGTCGGACAGCATTCGTGGAGACTTTTGGATAGGCTGGCTTTTCAAGAAGCCAGATTTTAGCGTGATAGGTCGATCGTCGTTAGATGGGTATTGATCGGCTCCTCTAGAAGCGAAAGCCTGCTTTGCAACAGGTTAGGTGAGTTTAGCGGCACGCAATCTCAACGCATTCGCGATCACGGACACACTGCTAAAACTCATCGCTGCCGCTGCAATCATGGGGCTGAGCAACACGCCGAAGATCGGATACAGCAACCCAGCTGCGACCGGAATTCCCAGGGTGTTGTAGATGAAAGCGAAAAACAAGTTCTGACGAATGTTGCTCATCGTTTTGCGGCTCAAGTTCGCCGCCGCAGCCACACCGCGAAGATCGCCACCGACGAGCGTGACACCAGCTGACTCAATCGCAACCCCCGTCCCGGTGCCCATCGCGATGCCAACGTTCGCTTCGGCAAGTGCAGGAGCGTCGTTGATCCCATCGCCACACATCGCAACTGTCTTGCCTTCCTGCTTTAGCTTGCGAACGAAATCATGCTTTTCCTCGGGCGAAACCCCAGCATGAAATTCGTCGATGCCCAGTTTCGACGCGACGGCTTTCGCGGTCGGTTCGGCATCGCCGGTCAACATCACCACTCTCAACCCCAGTTCATGCAACGTCTTTAGCGCTGCAGGCGTGCTTTGCTTGATCGGGTCAGTTATGGCGAGAATTGCCGCCAGTTTGTTGTCGATCGCCACGAACACAACCGTCGCACCTTCGGCCTGATGCGATCCCGCTTTGTCTCGCCCCGCATCGACGCCCTCGATGCCTTGTTCGTCCAACAAGTCAGCCTTGCCAATCAACACATCATGATCATCGACGCGAGCGCGAACGCCACCACCGGTGATACTATTGAATTCACTCGCCTCCACAAGCTGCAACTCATCCGCCTTCGCTCGGCGAACGACCGCCTGAGCCAACGGATGCTCGCTCTGTGCTTCGACAGCAGAAGCTAACGTCAATACATCGTTCTCATTCCAGTCAGCAAACGTCTCGACACCCGTCACTTCCGGTCGTCCCTGCGTCAGTGTGCCTGTCTTGTCGACAACAATCGTGTCAACCTTCTCCATGACTTCAAGAACTTCAGCGTTCTTGATCAGCACGCCTTCCTTCGCTCCTCGGCCGACACCCACCATCACGGACATCGGCGTCGCCAGTCCCAACGCACAAGGGCAAGCGATGATCAACACCGCAACGGCCGCTACGAACGCATGAGCCAGTTGCGGCTCTGGACCAAACACCGCCCAGCCGACGAACGCGAGAATCGAACAAACGATCACTGCCGGCACAAAGTATCGCGCGACCACATCGACCAGTTTCTGAATCGGGGCGCGACTTCGCTGAGCCTCGGCAACCATTTGCACGATTCGGTTCAGGACCGTGTCGCCGCCAACACCGACGGCTTCCATCACGAGCGCACCGGTCTGATTCAAAGTTCCGCCCGTGATTTCGTCACCTTCTACCTTCTTCACCGGCATCGGCTCGCCCGTCAACATTGACTCATCGACGCTGCTCGACCCGCTAAGAACTTTCCCATCGACCGGAACTTTCTCGCCAGGACGAACTCGCAGCCGATCGCCCTTGTGGACCGAATCGAGCGAGACATCTTCCTCGCCATCGTCCGTGATTCGGTGTGCCGTATCGGGAGCAAGCTTCATGAGTTCCCGAATCGCTCCGCCCGTCTGCTGTCGTGCTCGCAGTTCCAATACCTGCCCGAGCAACACCAAGGTGATGATCACTGCCGCCGCTTCAAAATAGAGAGGTGGAGCACCGTTCTCGAAGAAGGCTTCTGGAATCACACCAGGAAGCAGCACGACAACTAAACTGAACAGATACGCCGCCAATGTTCCCACGGCGATCAACGAGAACATGTTCAAGTTCATCGTGCGAAACGACTTGGCTCCGCGAACCAACAAGGGCCATCCGCACCAGAACACAACTGGCGTCGCCAGAGCTAACTGCACCCAGCCAAACACCGTCTGGCTCATCCAATCCGCGACCCGCAATCCGACCATCGGCCCCATCGCGATCACGAGCAATGGCACCGATAACGCAACGCCAACCCAAAAGCGACGTTTCATGTCGGCGTATTGTTTATCTTCACCCTCTTCATCCAACGAGACGACCTTCGGCTCCAAGTCCATCCCACAAATCGGGCAGTCGCCGGGGCCGACCTGCTCGATTTCAGGGTGCATAGGGCAGGTGTAGATCGCCGTCGGGTCTGCGGGCGCATCGCTCGCCTTGGTCGATGAGTGACCACTGCAGCACGAAGACGTGTCCGAGGTTTCCTCGATCTGTACCGCTGCGCCGCCACCGCAACAAGACGAACCGCCTGATGCCTCTTTCTGTGATCGCTTTGCCAGCACGCCTGCAGGATCATCTTGGAACTTTTTCAAGCATCCGTCGCTGCAAAAAACGTAGTTCTTGCCACCAACCTCAGCCGATCGTGGACTATCCGCCGAAACGGTCATTCCACAAACCGGGTCGATCTGCGTTGACGGATCGGCGACCGGCAAGGACGTCTCGTGTTTCTTGTCGTGGTCCATGATTTCTCCAGGCTGTCAAAAAGTCATCCTTCAATATACCCCATAGTGGTATGCAAGTTGCATACCGCTAATGCAGCGGCAAAGGGGCCGCATTAGCAAAATTCCAAAGGAGAAACGAATGAGTACCGCAACCGCATCCATGAAAGAGTGCATCGAAAACTGCCAAGAGTGCCAAACGACCTGTGCTGACATGCTGACCAGTCATTGCCTGTCCGAAGGTGGCGACCACGTCGAGCAAACGCACGTCAAGCTGATGCTCGACTGCATCGCGGCCTGTGTCGCCTGCGTCGACTTCATGAGCCGCCATAGCGATCACCATGCGCACTACTGCAAAGCTTGCGCAGCGATTTGCAAGGCCTGCGCCGACAGTTGCGACAAAGT
The DNA here is from genome assembly GCF_012290005.1 of Crateriforma spongiae. Taxonomy (NCBI): domain Bacteria; kingdom Pseudomonadati; phylum Planctomycetota; class Planctomycetia; order Pirellulales; family Pirellulaceae; genus Crateriforma; species Crateriforma spongiae. Next base: position 680,964 of record NZ_JAAXMS010000003.1, on the reverse strand, counting down.
TGGCAACATGGACAAATGCGTCCAATGCTGCCGCAAGTGCCACGAAAGCTGTTCGTCGATGGCATCGTAGCACCAGCCGAAATCCCAAAACGCAAAAACGCCGACTCCCCGATGTGGGACGCCGGCGTTTTGTTTATTGCCTTGGTAGAGTAACGCTATTCGTTTTCGTCAACGGTCGGCGGTCACTCGTCGAGGATGCCTGGATAGCTCGGCCAATCGTCGCCCCAGTCTCCGGGATGAACGACGGGATAATCGGGCATACCAGGATAGGCTTCGCCGGGGTGACCTGACTGAAGGTTGTCTGGCGCAGAGTAACCCGGCGGGACGTGATAGGGATGGTCCGGCGGCAGTCGCGGCCAGACGTGAATCGGCGGCGGTGACTCGATCACGACCGGTTCTTCGGGTGGCGGCGGCCAAGGGTAATCGTTCGGCCACCAAGGTGGGCGTGGGCCAGGGTCGGGAGTGCCTGGCGGATAGTCGTCGGGCCACACCGGCGGCGGTGGCGATGGCGGCGGAGTGAGAATGATTGGACCGTCGTCGTCTTCCTCGGGATCGTAGGGCGGTTCGCTGCCGGGCGGATCAAACGGCGGGACAAAGGGATACGGCGGCATTTCCGGATAGTCGGAAGGATACGTCATTGCAGGGCACTCCGTTGCAGAGGATCGGGATGGAAGAATGCGGTGCGTTTGCTGGGGCACAAGCCGCACTGCGGAATGGATTTGGTTTCGATGAAGGTTTGCAGTTCTTCATCCGTGGCAGTTGCTGAACACGCTTGGTAGTCGCGGAAGAGTTGCCACTGAGACAGATCGTGAAGGCGCAGTTTGGATTCGAGCTTGGCGAAGTAGGCGAGCGCAGGACATTTCCAAAGCTTGCCCTCGTAGAGCTGCGTGCAAGTTTTTTGCATGCAGACTTTGAACGCGGCGTTGGGCTTGGAGTTGAACGGCATTGGCTTGCCATTCGTCACCTTGTATTGACGCATCCAGCCGCGGTGCGATTGTCGTATCTTGATGCGAATGCCGGGGAACTGTTCTCGCCAGCGCCAAACGAGGTGTTTGACGTCGCGGAATCGTTTGACATATTCATCGTGTATTCCGTGCTGGCTGACTTCGAGTCGACAGTTCGTTTCCACGAGCACTTTCGGCAGTTCGGGAAACTGATGCAGGAAGAACCCGTTGGATACCAACATCAAGTCGCTGTCCCAATGCTGCCTAGCGAGCTTGATGTGTTCCAAAATGGCGGGATTCAATAGAGGCTCGCCGCCGAGCAACGCGAACCGAGTCGGCTTCAGCCGATGCGACCATTTCTGGTAGTCGGCATCGGCTTGCTCGATCGTGGGCATCGCGCCGGGCAAATGATGGTCGCTGTAGTGGCTGCATTGCTGGCAGGACAGATTGCAACCGTGGGCCAAGTGATACTCAAGTGCCGGCAAGTTGTGGCGTTGCATTGGCGTCCTCCTTAACGCGAAGTCGAAAGCGCCGGGCGTTGACGCCAAGCTGCAACAGAAAACGGGTTAGCACCAAATGCGACGAACCGGTCTCGGTATGACTGAACAACCGTCGATCCAATTGGTGTGGTTCGTCTGACCATTGACCAGTGACAATCAAATCTGGATAGATGGCCAGCAGGTTCGCGGCGAGTTGTGGAGTGAAGATCGGCCCGATGTCATATTCAGCCGGTGGATCATTTCCCCATCGTTGAATCAGATCTTGCGTTTCAGCATTGCCCGGAAATGGCAGTTCTGGTGGTACGCGACGTTGCCAATGACAGGCATCAATGTGAGCTTTTGAGCGACCAACAAAATGGTAGACGTAGGATTGCATGACCGGATTGATGGCCCAGGCAGGCGAGTAGACCATGCTGACGTTGAAATCGGGCGGCAAGAATTTGATGTAGCCCGGATGGTCGTTGTAAAGTTGGTTGACGATCAACGACTCGTCGGTGGCCTGATCGCTGGCACCCCACGTCGGAATCAAATGCCTAATGATGCGAGCGAACATCGGGCCATACATTTCTGAGCCATACAGATAGAGTCCACCGTTCGGATGAAGCCATGTCGGTGCCGGCGGCACACCGCATCGCTTCGCCCAAATCTCTTGCGCCCGCTGCTGCCAACCGCCATTGTCGATGCGATTGTTTGCAGACTGACGCTCGGCAACCATTCCAAATTGCTTCGGCGTCAACAAATCAAACGGCGAAGGACAGTCCGATCGGATCAACATGTCATTGTCGAGTTGCAGCACGTGCGCCGGCCCCGCTTTTTGATGCACGTGATCGCAGACAAACATCTTCTGCCAGAATGGATGCACCGGTTGAAGGTGCTCGTCAATCCAAAGCACTTCCGCATCCCATCGTTTCGCGGCAGCCTCACAGCTTTCGCGCACATTTTGCGATGCTCGCCGTGGTGGCAAGTCGAGGACCGCGATCACTCGTTTCATTTCCATATGACTTTCTCCAATCCGTGTTTGTCCAATCCGGCCTTCAGGAACTCCGGTCGCCGTCGTTGATAGCCGGGCGGGTCAACGTGCTCATGTTTGAACGAGTGATTTAGATCGACTGCGACGTTCATGCCGGCGATCTTTGCTCGCCAAAAGAAGTCCCAGTGCTCTTCGACCTTGAGTGACTCGTCCCAGCGGATCGCTTGCAGGATGTCGCGATAGGCGACAAAGCAGTTGCCGACGTAATGGCACCAGCGAATCGAACGCCGCTGTCGGTAGCTGCCGAAGGCAATCCGCAGCGTTCTGCCGTCGACACGCAACATGCGAGGACGTTCGTCGTTGTTGCTGAGCGCCGCCAGTAGATCGAGATCGTGATGTTTATTGAGCGTCGCGATCAGCTCTGGCAATCGCGTTTGATTCGTCACGAGATGATCGTCATCGGCGAAGACAACGACCGGCGTGTCGCCAGAATTGAGCAATCTGTTGCGACCGGCGGAAAGGCCGATGTCGTATTTGGTCTCGATCAGTCGATCGACCATGGCAGCTTCGTCTGGACAAACGGCCGAGAATCGCAGTTCCGGTTTACCGTCATCGAGGACGTGGATCAGCGGACGGTGATCACCATAGTGGTCGTAGATGCTGCGAACGAGCTCCGCACAGCAATGCGGGCGATGGATCGTCTTGATGCAGAAAGTGGCTTGATTACGCACGGACGATTTGACCTCCTGGATATCGCAATGAATGGAAACCGTGTTTGCGAAGGCCCATCGCACGGAACTTGGCTCTGCCCCGCAGGTCACGATAGCCAGTGCCGGCGACATGGGCGTGGACGACGGAGCAATCGGTGGCGACCGCGATTTGCAGATTGGCGAGGTGACTCGCTCGGTAGAAGAACTCCCAGTGCTCGTAGGTCTTCAGGGCTTCATCCCAACGGAGCGTAGCGATCGTTTCCTTGCGAGCGAGGAATGCGTTGCTGACCATGTCGCACCAGGCAACAGTGCCAACACGCTTCTTTTCGCCGCGGTGCATCCAGATGCGTTTGCCGTTCATCAGCGGCGAAAGCATCGTGGGTCGACCGCCTCCACCTTGTCGGACGGCGAGAATGTCGAGTTCGTTCGTCGTGAAGTACTCGCAAACGCGGTCGATGTGAAAATCCGCCGTAACGACGTGATCGTCGTCGAGCAGAAAGATGTACTCGGTCTGCGCAGCATCGATCGCCGCATTGCGTCCGACTCCGACGCCCACATCGTGCCGATCCAGGTTGATGACCGTGCAATGCTTGGCGGTTTCGGGATACTTCGCACTGAAGCGAAGCTCTGGGCGACCATCGTCGACGACGACGATCGTTGGGTCGACGATATGATCGCGCAGCGACTGGACCAGCCGATGGCACGACCAAGGCCGGTGAATCGTCTTGATGCAGAACGTGATGTCTGCCGTTGAAATACTTTTTGCCATGATGCTTACCCAAACTTCCGGAGATCTGGATTGACGTGTTCGATCGCAGACTGGATTTCATCCGGAGTCGGCGTGATGCCGAGAAACTCGATCAGATTGCCAATCACTTCCTCGGGATACGTCACCAACTCGGCAAACTCGATCTTGAACACCGGCACGTCGGGATGGTCTGCGATGAAGTTGTCTCGGTGGTCGCGGAGACTGCGTTGAAGTACCTCACAGTCCTCGTCGTTCGCCGCGAACCATTGGCCACGATGTTTCTCGCTACGATTCTGCAGCGAACGAATGGACGCTTCGATGTCTCGTTCGACGGAGATGATTCGCAGTGAATCGGCCAGCCCGGCGTGAAGGTGATTCACGAAGCGACATAGATGCGGATACTTCGCGCCGGCGACTGTCTTGTCGCGATTGGCTTCCGATTTGCGACTGACGATCCACGACTTGAGCATTTGAGTCAGTTGGTCGTCGCTAACATTCGGGTCCGTCGCCGGGAAACGCATCACCTTTTCACAAAGCTGTGCCAGCCCAACTGCCTCGCCGCCTCCGGTCGCCTCGTAGCCACCGAGTTGGTTACCCATGTGAACGCCCAGGTGATGCATCACCATTGCGACACACGACGTGCCGGCGCGGTGCGGTCCAAGCACCGCAAAGAACGGTGCGTCCGAATGGTCAGCGTTCTTGGCGTCATTGAAGAACCGAGTTTGACTCCACTTCCGTCCGCAGATGTTTGATTTGGTCGGTAGTTGTCCAACGAGCCAGCGATCGGGCGTGTAAACCGCGATAGATTCCTTTTGGATGTTCTTACCTTGCACGAGTGCTTGGTAGCGTCGCTGGATCAAACGACCGAGGTGGTGGTCGATGTGATGTTTGGTGTGCCAGTCGTTCCAAGTCAAATGGCGATAGAGTGTTTTCATCGCCTCGCGTCCTCGCACCATAAACGCGTGCGTGCGATTCACGTTGTAAGGTCGGTAGACGTGTTCGCTGACCTTGTGCGGCGGGTTCTTGCCGGCGTATAAATGTTGGCCGCCGAGATACGCCATGCCCCAGTCAGCCGGCAATTCCGCAGTGAACTGCTGCAGTCGTTCGCAAAAGTCATCGCCGAAACCGGCGTCGTCTTCAAAGACGACATACGAGTCGATGTGTTCGAGCAAACACTTTTCGAGAATCAGTAAGTGAGATCGGTAGCACCCCCACGCTCCGTTCCCAGCCCGCCACTGCGGGGGCGTGGCCACGCGCCGGCCGTCGATCGCGGCAAATCGTTCGGGTTCGGGGAAAGGCCACGGATCGGGAAGCTGCCGCATCCAGTCACGCAGCCGATCATCGCGTCGATCGAGGTTCATCAAGAAGCAACGTTCAACGATCGAATTCGTCCTCCGGATCGTCTTGGTCTGGTTCGGGTGCCCCTTCGGGGAACTTTCGCTCGTACTTGCGGATGGCAGTGCTGACGAGACTGCGGGCGACTGTTGATGTAAACCTTCCATGCGGGAGTCCTCTTGCTTGGGCTTCTTCGAGTAACCAATCGACGATCGTGTCAATGTTTCGGCGGCATCCATCGGCACCCCAGTCGTTCATCGTGTCGACGCGGGTTTCGCAGTTGCACGTTTCGCTCGGCTTGGCAAACCAAGCGATCATCTTTTTCAGTTCGTTGCCGGGGCCTGGCCGGTAGCTGCTCATCTTCAACGTCGCCGGCATCAGATCGTCGTCCGGCATGTAGTTGCGAAGCAGTGCTTCCAACTCGGTGATGTCTTGTTTGCGCCGCTTCTTGTTGACCAATGCCATGCCGATCGTGACGACGTTGATCGCGCACGGGTTGTCGTTGGTTTGGCATGCGTTACAGGCGGCCGGAGTCGTTTGCACGCGGCATCCAGCGAGTTGGCACGCCACTTCGCATTGGTTGTCAGGTGTCAGATGTGGGCAATGCATCATGCTGTCATCCCCGCTACTGCTCCATCGAATGAACCAGACGAACTCGGTGGATCGCCAGGGTCTTCACAATCACTGCTCACCAATTCCCAACCGCACGACCAAATCCAGGTGCTGTTGCAAGGTTCACTTGATCCACTGCTGTCTTCGGAAGGTTCCTCGGTTGAATCGCTTTCGCTCGGCCGATCGGAGCCGTCGCTGCTATCGGACGCACGTTCGCTGGGTCGATCGGAGCCGTCGCTGGGTGGGTCTGAGCCGGATGTCGAGTCGTTGCTTTCGGATGGTTGATCGCTATCGCTTCCAGATGAATCACCGACGCTAGGATCGTCGCTCGCACTTGGCCGATCACTGTCAGAGCCTTCTGAGCCCGAATCACTCGTCGACCGCGATGTTGAATCGGATTCAGAGACGCTGGATGATGTAGGCACGCTGGTGGAGTCATCACTTCGTGAGTCACTCCCGGATTCCGACCCGCTCGTTGATCGTGAATCGGAAGCAGATCCGCTGCGGCTATCTGATTCGGATGCACTTGTGCTGCCTGACCCTGATTCACTGCCTGATGCAGAACCACTTTGGCTTTCGCTGGCGGAGGCGCTGTCCGAGTACGATGCTGAAGCACTCGCTGAGTAGCTTTGTGAGTCCGAACTTCGGTCGATGCTTGATTCGCTTTGGGATTCACTTTGGGATTCGCTTCCCGACTCGCTTGCCGATTGCGATGTGGAATCGGACGTTGATTGCGATTGGGATTCCGATTCGGAACCGCTTGATTCAGAGTCGCTTTGGCTGCTTGTCGACGAATTCCAACTGTACGAAGGCGCACTCTCCGATCCGGACTCGCTACGTGATTCACTTTCGGATGTGCTTGATTCAGACTGGCTGGATTCAGATGTCGATGATTCGCTAGCGGAAGACACACTCTCGGATGCGGACGATTGCGAACTGCTAATGGATGGCGTGCTGGTTGATTCACTCGATTGTGAGGCGGACGAATCGCTCGACGAACCTGAGTCGCTTGAATGTGAATCGCTCGACGAAGACGCACTTGCCGATGAACTGGACGCGGACGCACTTGGCATGCTGATCGACGTACTGGAATCACTCGATTCGCTTGTCGATGAGTCGCTGGACTGGGAATTGGACGAACTATTTGACGAATCACTCGATCCGGACGACGACCCATCGGAGCTTGATGAACCACTGACGCTGGGCAGACTGGTCGAATCGCTCGAGTCACTGGACTCGCTGTTGGATGAATCGCTTGATTGAGAAATTGATGAACTTCCGGATGAATCGCTCGATGCTGACGATGAACCATCGGAGCTGGATGAACTGCTTACGCTCGGCAGACTTGTCGATGTGCTTGAATCGCTACTGTCCGACGAATCGCTCGATTGACTACTGCTGTCGCTGCTCGATGAAGACTTTGAACTGTCGCTCGATTCGCTGCTGCTAGACGTAGATGAACTGAGGGAGGAATCGCTGCTGTCGGATGACGACGAGTCGGAGGAAGAATCGCTGCTCGAAGATGACTTTGACGAAGACGACGAACTGCCGGAACTGCTGCTCGATGATGAACCACTGCTTGAAGACGACGAAGACGACGGGCTGCCGGTCGATGAGGAGGAGGATCCGCTGCTAGACGAACTAGTACCAGAGGAACTGCTGCCGGATGACGACAGTGAACTGCTGGAACTCGACGACATGCTCGATGAGCTTGAGCTGCTCATGCTCGAACTACTCGACGAGCCACTGCTGCTTGATGAGCTTCCCGATGACGAGGATGAAGATGATGACGAGGGCGACGATGAAGAACTGCTCGAAGAAGAATCGCTGCTAGAACTGCTGCTGGAACCTGAACTCGACGAACTGCTGGAGCTTGATGAGCTGCTCGAGCTACTGCTGCCATCGCAGCAACGGCAACCAATCGTCAAGTACGCCGATGTGTCTTCGTGAAAGTGGCAGACGATCTGTTGGCTCGCCAGCAACGCGTAGTCGCACACGTTGTAAACCGAGACGGCAGGGCCAATCGGTTTCCATCCGCCATCAAATCGAAGTTCACGAGCCGTTCCCCACGACTTTGCTTTGATACGTTTTGCGGGTTTGCAGAGAAGCGTTTGCTTTGGCGGGTCGATCACCCAGGATCGCTGACCGTCGAACTGAACTTCCAAGTATTGCTTTGGCGAATCGGCGATCGGTCCGCGAATACGCTGCGCCGAGTGATTCCGAGCGGTGATTCGTACTGTGCCCCCAGCCGGATCGGTGACCGCTTCGATCTCGCCCGCTTTATCGAGTTGATAGAGGTCGCAGTCCGCACTGCCCGTCCGCATTCCTCGGCGACCAGCGATACCGCCGGTCGGAACCTCGACAAGGTAAACCGGATCAGCAGGCCGCCCGACACGAACGACTGCCCATTGGTCACCGAGTTGGTTAAGGTCACGTCGCCACAGAATCTGTGCCGATCCATCTGGTTTCGATTGCAGCGTGTCACCGGCCGATTCGCCAACGTCTGCAAACTTATGCCAAGTCTTGACGACGTTGACTCGCGCGGCCACCACGCCATCGAACACCACGCGGCCGACCTTGTCTTCCGCGATCGGTTCGATGGCGACCCCAACGCGACCTGTGTGTTCATCCTCGGTCGGGCGCACGCACTCGATCGTTGCGTCGCGAACAAAGCGGGCCAGTTCCATTGGCCCGACGGTCGGATCGGTCAGCGGCGACTCAAAGCCGACGATTCCGCCAATCGGAACCGTGGTTGCCGATAGGTTGTGAACGCGAACGGTTGCGGCGTTTCGCAGATGCGTGCGAGGACCACCTCCTCCTGGCAGCCGATTGCGATGAGAGGCTTCGGCAGCAACAAGCAATCGGTTGTATTCAGCGGCGGTGATCGCAAACTGATCGCCTGGTTTTACGCGTCGGGTCACTAGCTGATCCCCAACACGTTGAAGTTTCCTCCGTGATAGACCTGTTCAACGTACGCTGCCTCAGGAACTTGCAGCACGCGATCGCCGACCACTTTCTCGCCGTGTTTAACCCACAAGTAGTCCCAACCCTGCTTGCTGATCCCGGAGATGTTTCCAACCGTCATCGCGAACTCGTTCGGACGAGCGGCGAAGTGGTAAGTCACATCGACCCAGTTCTGCTCATCCTCGCCTCCTTCGCCACCGAGAAACAACGCTTCGCCAGGAGAGAAGATTGACCACGCTGTCGAATTCACTCGGCCGGTCATCGACACCATCGCAAGCAGATAAGCCGTCGAGACGAACTCAAACTTCTTGCGAACGGAGAACTCAAACGCTGGAACCGTGATGTCGACTCCGGAAACGCCAGAATCGCTGACGCCGATCGCTCCGTGATAGACGGGAGCCGCGATCCCCGGCGCGGAGTAGATGCCTCGAGTCTGCAATGACTGATTCAGATGGGTTGTCGCTCCCGTTGTACTGAATGAAACCGGATCGAGCTTGGTCTTGTTGATCGTGACGCTGACCAGAGCATGCTTTTGGTTGATGAACTCCGAGTCGATTTGCAGATACGGGATCAGCTCCTTGTGATTCGCTTTGTAGTACTGATACAAAGCACTCGCAGCTGCGGCCGGATCGACAGCCCCGCCATTCGTCGCAACATAAGAAGTGAAGTCGGAGTGTGATTTACCGCGTGAGGCCTTTTCGGAAAGAGCCGCGACCTCGAAGTCGTATCCACCAGTAGATATTGACATCAGCTAAACACCAATCCTCCCGACTGCGAACGCTCAACAAGGCGTCGAGTGTTCTCAGCGGTTTGGATGATTGCACGTTTCATGTCCTCGCTAAATTCGCCACCGGACGTCGCAGGTAATTGCAATTGCGAAGTGCTGTTTGTGATCGCAGAGTCAAACGCCGCAAGTGAACGTCCAACGGAAGCGAATGCTTCGGTAATCGCGGCAACGTCCAGCGTCGGTGAGGATTCCAGATCAGTCGGCTCGGACTGATTCATAGGCTCTGGCAGATCGAACGGGACATCGACTGGGTTCTCGGCGATGACCTTGTTGTCTTGCTCGCCGCTCACGATCGGATCGTCGGCTTGTTCAGGCTCCAACCTCAACTGCGGCGCAACGATGACTTCTACGAAATCGTTCTCAGCGGCAATCGGCTCCAGCTTCTTGAGTGGCTCAGGAGCCCGTTGCGGAATCGTCGAAGCTCCACTGCCGAGCCCCAAACCTCTCGCATCAAAATTGCCGGCGACTTCGGTTCGATCAGTTTCGGGACCGTCAGCGAACTGATCCATCGCTGCCTGAGCGTTTGGGTTCAGGTCGAGACGTAGGTCTTTCGCGTTGGGGGGCTGCAACTCGGGATCGTCGATGCCGGGGAGATCGACCTTGGGAATGTCGACTGAACCGGGCTCAGGTATCTTGGGCGGAGCGACTGGTGGTTCCGGCGGAGCGGCCTCGTCGGGTTTCGGCTCAGCATCGGAAGGGGCCGTCGCGTTGTTGGCTCGTTGCACCGCAGCATCGAACTCGGCCTGCGCGGTTGCGATTTGATCGTCGCGTTCCTTGTTGCGATCTTCAAGGGTTGGTCGCCCAGCCTCGCGTGCCGCTTTCGCTTCCGCTCGCATTTGATCGAGCGTCCGTTGCACCCCGACGGTCGTGTCGTCGATGATTTGTTGGCGATTGTTCTGCGCCGCATCGTTTTCGCGGAGCTGTTGTTCCTTGGATTGATCGACAACCGCGTTCTTTGCGTCGGTCTCATCGTCGATCGCCCGCATGTCGGCGTCGATGTCTTGACCTTCGCGAGCCTTGCGTCGCGCTTCGAGTTGTGCGGCGATGCCCTTTTGCATTTCTACGCGGTTGGCTTCGATCTGCTCCTTGCGTTTGGACCGGCGACGCTGGCGCTCGATGATCGCCTGCTGGCGTTGTCGTTCCTCGGCAGAATCGGCCGCTCGAGTGTCAGCGTCAATTTTCGCCATTTCGACGTCGACATTGATGTCGTCGTCGAACAGGCCTTTGAGCTTGATCCAAGCTTTCTTCAAGAATCCGACGGTCGAGTTCCACATTGACTTCACTTGACCAACGAACACGGTCCATGTGTCGGCAAGATAATCGACGGTTTCAACCCAAGCGTTCTCAACGCCGGCCAATGCGTTGATGAGCACTCCGCCGATCTGCACCGATACGTCGCCGGCGATGTCAACGAGTTCGTGAAGTTTTAGGAATCCCTTCTTAAGAAACCCAATTGTGTTGTTCCAACCCTTCTGCACGGCGGACGTGAGGATCGTCCAACCGTCTGCCATGAATCCGAGCGTGCTGTTCCATACGCCAGCGAGCCCGGACAAGGCACCAATGAGAACATCCCCGATCGCATAGGCGGAGTCGGCCCACACGTCTGAGATATATTGAGTGAAGTCCGCCCAGATACCTTTGATGTAGCTCGTTCCTTTGACCCATTGGAGTTTCAAGTAGGTCCACAGCACATCGGTCGCCGCAGTGATGTCACCAGCAGCTAGCGCGTTGGCGATAGCACCAAAGGCGGCGAGCGTGTCGGCTTTGAGTGTTTCAAATAGACCTTTCAGATACTCGACTGCTTGGCCGGCGATTCCTGTGGAGTAGAGGAAGTAGCCACCAAGCGCTGCAACCGCCGCGACAACAAGGCCAAGCGGTGTGAACAACATTCCGACCGCCGAGACGATGACGCCGATGGCACCACCGATGAATGAGAAAATGGTTGCGAGCCCACCAACCGCGAACGACGCAACGGCAGCGAACGAACCAAGAGCGAACAATGCCGCGCCGATCGTGAAGATGGCGATGGCACTCGCAGCGGCAATCTTGACGATCTTCTGATTCTTGTTGATCCACTCGATCACACCTGACGCGGCGCGGCTGAAGGCTTGCACCATCGTGGTGACGCTGCCTTCGAGTGATTCACCGATCGCAATCGCCACGCCCTCGATGGAAGACTTCAGGATTCGGAACGCTCCGCCGAGTCCGCCTTCCATTTCCTCAGCAGTCTTGCCTGCGATCCCGCCAGCCTTTTGCAGCTCGGAATACAACTCGCGGGTATCGGCCACGCTCTTTCCAATCGAACTGGCAGCGGTGATGCCCAGCAGCCCGAACACCTCGTTCAGTTTCTCAGCCTTTTCGGCCGTTCCCATCTTCTCGGTTGCAGCAGCGACTTCGCCGAGAATGTCGACGAGTGATCGGGCATTGCCTTTCGCATCCTTGGTCGTGACGCCAAATGTGGTTTTGAATTTCTCCGATTCGGCGGCACTGATCGTCAGCAAACGACGCATCGCATTACCGGCCGATGAACCCTGGATACCCATATTGCCGAGCGTACCGAGGATCGCGAGTGTCTCTTCGAGACTCATGTTCGCATCGGCAGCGACGGGGCCGGCATAGGACAAAGCCTCGCCAAGAGATTCCACCGTGTTGAACGACTTGTTCGCCGCGGCGGTCAGGCCATCCGCAACCCGCGTTGCTTCGCCGGCTTCCATTCCGAACTGACGAATCGTCGCTGCCATGATGCCGGACGCCTGCGTCGCATCAGTTCCCGTCGCACGGGCCATGTTCATCACGGCCGCCGTCATCTTCTCGATCTGCTCCGGCTTGAATCCGGCGCGACCGAGTTCGGTCATCAGCGAGGCGACTTCGCTGGCAGAGTAACTGGTGGTTGCTCCGAGCTTCTTTGCCGTATTGCGAAGCGATTCAAGCTGCGATCCAGTCGCTTGTGTGATCGCGGCGACGCCTCGCATGGCATCGTCGAAGTTGGAGAAGATTGCGACGCTACCGGCCAATGGTGTTGCGGCAGCCGCGCCGAGTCCCATCAGTTTGGTGCCGAGCAACCGCGTTGACGCACCGAATGATTCCAATCGCTTTTGAGCGGATCGAAGACCTTTGACGAATGCTGAATCCTTGGTCAGCAATTCGACGTAGGCGGATCCGGCTCGGACTTGGGACATGGAGACTCGTTCTCACGGGGCTGGAAGACTGCGCCGAGTAGATGGGCGACTTGTTCAACAGTGGCTTTCACTGGAACCGGTCGAGTGACCGTGTAGGGATTGAAGTCATCGGGCTTAAACGGTTTTCGACGACGTTTGCGATCGCGATTGATCTCGGCCGTCAGTGCCATGACGCTCGATGCGATGTGCCAATCGTGCTGGCGTTTCGCTTCGGCCATTTGGACGAGTTGCCGAAGCGTCAGTGGTCCGGGGTCGACTCCGATGATGCCGGCGAGTCGGATGATGAGTCGCTCGATGTCTGCACCGCGAGCTTGCGTTCCAGGTCCTCCACAATCCGGTCCACCAGATTGGGATCGTCCAGTCGCTTCTCGATCGCTTCCAATCCCCGCGTCTCGATCATCTTCTGCTTGTCGGCCGCCTTCCGCAGAAGGCGGCGGCGGGACTCCGGGAAATACGCGACCAACGCATCCACCAATGCCTTGCAGGCTTCGTCGATCGAGTCGCCCGCCAGTCCCTCGGCGAACGCTTCGTCGTCAACGTCTTGTTGATCGGCTTGCGGTTTGCAGATCGCGAACAACACATCACCGAGCAACAACGGATCGCTGGAAAGTCGCGTGACAAGGTCGCCGTCGATCGCGTCCAGCAATCGCACGTCGGTGAGTGCCTTCACGCGGCGAAGCGTCGTATTGTCGATGTCAACGATCCAGACACGACCACGACGATCAATGAATTTCTGCATGGAGTTCCGTTCCGAGGATTACTTAGGGCGTTCCGCCACCAACGTTCATGCCGCTGCCAGACGAAGATTGGGTTGGCTTCAAGGTGACGTCGGCCGACACCACTTCTTCGAGGTTTTGATTGACATTGAAGTTCATGACTTCACAGGTCAGTGTCAGCGAACCACCAGCATCCGAAATGCCAACGTCAGTCGGCGTTCCGCTACTCCACAGTCCTTGCAGCATCCCAAACGCGGTGTCGCCGTTCTTGTTGAGCACCGTGAATTCGATCGACGCGTCTTTTAGAGTGCCGACTGTGGCTCGCCAGCCGTTGTTGTCACGAGTCGATGCGTCGGCTTCGGCCTTCTCGAGATTGACCGTCAAATCCTTGACGTTCTTGATCTCGGCACCGTCGATCGTCAGGACGGCATCGAGACCGAGTTTCACTTCTGCTGACATGTTTCGATTCCATCCGTGGTCGAGAGACTATTTGACCGAGTCACGCCAGAACTTTGGCAGGCGTGCTTGATTGGCAATGAGGGCAGGTTTCATGAACGGGCGTGCGGGATAGCGGCGTGGTTTACTGGCTCCGCGGCGTTCGTTCTCTTCTTCTATTAGTCGTGTGGCTCGGCTGGCTTGGGCGATCGTTAGCAGTTTGATGCGGGCAAACTTGCCGGGCTGTTTTGCACGGATCGGCCCGAATTCGCCAACGCGAAACCGATGGCGTTTCAGTTTGCGTCGCTTGGTGACAACGCCTCCGAACTCATGCAGGTTCCACAGCCGGCCGGCAATCTCGTTGACTGGGCCAATGACTGCCTCGCCGCGATCCCGATTGACTTCGTAGCGAAGCACACGACGTAGCATTCCAGTCGGTGAACTGGGCGGCGATCCTGGGTTGGATGGTTTCTTGCGTTTGCGGATCGATCGTTTGGCGGTCATCCGGATGGTGCCGGCCGCATGATTCATGCTTTTGAAGGTCGCTTGGTTGACCTTCTTTTTCAGTTGGGCCGGTGTGAATCGCACGCGAGCCCTGATGTGCATCATTTCGCCAGCTCAAACGTCAACGTCAGTAGGCTCGTGAATTGATTGAACTGGGTCCAGTGCTCGGAGGAGTACAGGACTGAGTTCTCGACCTTAACGCAGCGGGCTGCCACGAACGAATTGAGTCGTTTGAGCCTGAAGTAGTCGGCCAGTTCTTCGACAAAGAACACCAATGGGTCAATTTCCTTGGCATCGCCCTTGCTGAACTTCTTTTGGACGGCGACGTCGATCGTGGCATGGTATTTGTTCGATCCTCGATCGAGCGGGAGGTATTCCACCTCGCGAGGCACAACCGTGACTCGCAGTTCCTTCATGTCCTCGAGATCGAAGTTGGGAACGTAGAGTCGCTGAGCGGAGAGGTTGGTCTTGCTAAAGTCGCCGGTGTTGATTTCCGCGACGACGCTTTCGGCAATTTGAATGACGGTTGCAGGCGTTGCTGTCATGTGATCGTGTCAACCAGTTTGGTGTGGATGCGGAGTTTGACGCGGAATGGATCGCTGTATCGCCAAGGTGGCTCGTTGCCAATTGACATCAGCTCGTAAACGAATGTCGTGTCACCGTCGGTTTCGAGGATGCGATCGCCGCGGCGAGGCCAGGTGCCGATGTCGGATTGCAGCAAGTCCTTCGTGTTAATCAGAAAGTCTCGAACTTGAGCACGCGTGATGACGCCTTCGCCGTCGTCCTGTTCGTATTCTGATTTGCCAATCGTGGCGGACAGTTCGACGGAAACTTCGTCACGCTGGTACACCACGTCTCGCGAGGCATGTTTGGTCAGCTTTGCAGCTAACCAAGACTGGCCTCGATGCAGCATGTCACTCACGATTTACGGGGCTTCGATGCTGCTGTCGTTTTGGTCTGAAACAAGACGGTTGCCTTTGCGCCAAGCTCTTCACGCCAGGCTTCATCAGCTCGACGTTGATATTCGTCAGCGATCGCCTCTGCTTCTTCGCTAAGCTGCTGTTGCCGAAAGTTCGCTGGCCGTGTGAAGGACTGAACGAAGTTCGGGGTCGATGCGTCGCGATCTCGCTTTTTCGCCGGCAAAATCGCAAACGCGACCAAGACCAGGACGACGACGGTTGCAATTCCAAGAATCATGAGTTTTACAGGCCTCGTTTGATGAGAATGAATCCGAGCAACAGAACCGCCACAAAGATCAACGCGAGGGTGGCCAATTCACCGGCTCCCGCCCAAATCAATGCGTTGCGACCACTAGAGTCTCGGTCGAAGAGTCGATCGCGGTCGCCGTCACGATCCCGATCGAACGGCCGCCAAGTGTTGTCGACGGGTTCGATAGGGCAGTAACCATCGGGGCAGTCTTCGGACGAAAGCTGCATCGTTGGTGAGATCGCAGCGTCCCAGGAATAGCCTCGCGTCTTTAGCGCGCCGGTTCGTTGGGCCTGCCGCGTTTGTTGATAGAGTTCGTATCCGTGACGCAGATCGTCGAAGAGTTCACGAGCAGTTGACGGCAACATGGTGTGACCGGCCGCATGAACATGCCCGCCTGTCGAGTCCTGGAATAGCACCACAGGGAATTGATTTGCCGGGACAATGTCCGCATATCGCGTTCGATACAGTGCATTGGATTCAGTGTAGACCTGAAATGCACACTTCGATTTCAACTTCACCAGGTTTGGGTCCGTGTTGAACCAGTCAAGCAGACGCTGGCTTTTGGCGTCACTGGCAACGAACAAGGCGATTTGATAGCGATTCTTCGCTTGTTCGGGCGGCGTCACGGGTCGCGTGCTGCTCGACGCGGGGGTGACGATGATCGGAGCTGGAACCGTTGGAGCTGTTGGCACCACACGATAGGGCTGCACAATTCGATGCGGCTCCGCAGCGGGAATCGTGTTCGGCGGACAGGGCGGGCAGTAACCAGACTGCTGTTTCAGCTCGCCCTGTGCTTCCAAGTTGACACGCGAAGGTTGCGGCAACTGTTGGATTCGCGATCCAACCTCGCTTGTGGGCCGCGCCGGCGGCAAACGCCAGGAATCGCTCGTGTTAGCCGCCGGTGTTCGGTGCAACGCCGTGAACACCGCTCCGAGCATCACCGCATGCAGCACTGCGACTACAATCAGGCCGACGCTCAGCCGGATTCGGATTTCATCTTTCATCAATGACCTCGTAGCTTCGGTAGGGCAAGGAACTGGCGGGGTCTTCCATCACCGTCAGGGCGAACCCGCCGTAGCCGGCCCAAAGACGCACGAACTGTTCACGCGGTGTGAGTTCAAATCGGCCGGGATAGTTGTTGTCGAGAATGGCTGCGTATTGCCGGCCGTCGCGATTGACCCAGCCGACGAAGGTGCAGCAGTGAGCCGGCTTCCACCACAGAATCGCACCGCGCCGCGTCGCCGTTGCCCAGTCAAGGAAACGAGGATCCGCTTTGACGGTGTAGCTGTAGTCGATGTCCGCAGCATCAAGTCGGTTTCGCAATCGTGAATCCCATTCACCGTCGCTGTAGGTTGCTCGCCAACGCTCGCCGAGTTCAAACTCGTTGAGCCAACGAAGGTGATTCACCAGCGATGCGTGAACACAGCTACCTTGGTTGAGACGCCCCGTCCAATTTCGTTGATGCAACTGAGTGGGGAGATTGGCGATCGGTTGTTCGGGCGGAGGTGCCGGAAGCGAGCGGACTTGAACATCGCCCTCCGGCAAACAGCCCGTGCAAATCAGCAGCAAGCATGCGACGACAAGCGTGCGCAGTTTCGCTTCCATGCGAGGACCTCGTGTTGGGGTGGTTACTGAAGCAGTTTCACTTTGACGGTCAGTGAACTCGGTGGCGCGTCTTCAACCGCGATGCCGATCATCGAGTGTGCGTAAGCGTTTTTGATGACGTGGTGACTGATCTTGGACCAGTAAAGAATGGTGCCGGCGGGAATGTTGGTTGTCGGGTCTTTGACCACATCGAATACGCCAGCAACGGTGATGCTGCCGCGAGAGTTGGCACAGATGCCGAACTTGGCGACGCCGACCAGCTTGCCAAGGACAACGACATTGCCGGCCGGAATCTCAACGTCGGTGACGATCGGGACCGTCACGCCGTCGTGGACGTAGATCGCCCCGACGGGTGCGATGATGGGGTTGCTCACAGGTGGTCATCACTGGCTCAGGCGAACGCGAACGAAGTTGTCGGTCGGCGCGGCGTCAGCAATGACCTTGCCGAGCAACACCGATCCATCGGGCACTTCAGTGACGATGCCGTCGGTGGTTGCGTAAATCTTTTGTCCAGCGGTGTAGGTCTCCGCATCAGCCGGGTCCTTGGGCATGTCGAACACGCCTTCCACAGCGATCGAGCCGAGCACATCGGCTTTCAGATCACGTTTGGTGATGCCTACCAAATCACCTTGAATGACGATTGATCCAACAGGGACATCGACATCGGGTGTAAAGTCGACTTGTTTTCCGTCGTGAATGAATTGAGCTTGCATGGGACTTTGTGTTTACGGTGAAAGAAGAAGGTCAACGTCAGCAGGCGATTACTCGCCGGCGACTTTCACAGCGGCTCGGTGGTCTTGGCTGTTGACACCAAAGTCGATGTAAGACCGGAAGCCCATGCCAAGCGTGTTCGGAGGCATCTCGACTCGCTCGATGATCGGCGTTCGACGACCGTTCAGAAACACGATCTCGAACGCTGGCAGCACCTGCGGATTGGCGAAGAGATACCACGCGGCAGCACTGGCACCGGGGTAGTAGCTGTCCGACAGATGTGGCGTGCTGATGATCCGGTACTTGTTGCGGTGAGGGTTGTCGACAGGAATTTTCGTCGGCGACCCTTGCGCGTCGATCATTAACTGCGACGAACCCATCAATAGTTCAGCTTCAGTTTCCAACTCCACCGGCACAACCAAGTACTCAGGCCGGATGTTAATCGGCTTTTGATCTTTGGGCTTGCCGCCAGGACCAGCTTTCTGCTTGCGGAAGGTTGTCTTGGCAACGGTCAGTGCATCCGGGCCGAACTTAGTGTCCGCTCCCTGCAGCAAGTTGGCGTTGGCGGACGAGAAGAAGCCAGCGTTCTTGAGCAGCAGCGTGAAGAACAAGTCGTCGATGGACTCCGCACCCGATCGTCCCATTTGCCGCGGGATATCCATGAACGCTGACAGGTCATCGTTGATGATGTCGTGCCGGGTCAGCGTGAGGATCTGACCGTAGGTGTCAGCCTTGTTCGAGTACTTCTGTTCGGACAGTTTGCCGTGTTTCAATTCGCCATCGGGAGCAACCTGTTCAAAGCCGCCAGTGCCAAGCAAACGGTATCGAGCCACTTCCTTAAAGTCGGTGACCGTTCCGACGCTGCAAAGATCGAAGGCGGCGATCGGCGTGTTTTGATAGGCCGCCAGCAGCGTCTTGTTCATGACGTTTTCCATGATGCTGGGTAAGCTCATGGAACTGAAACCGGCACGAATGGTTGCCGTTCCGTCGCCAAAGACGCGAGGCACGTCGATGCCTTCCATGCGAGCGCACTCGGCGACGAGTTCACGTAAGCCAATGTGACGTAGCGGGTTGGCGGCGTCGAGCGTCTTTTCGCCATAGCTGGCCAGCAGCGTCTTCTCTTCGATGCCGACCGACAGGCAGGCGGCAGCCTCAAGGACCTCGCGACTGTATCGTCGTGAGTTTTGCGTCTGTTCGGGAGCCTTGGGGCGTTCGCTTCTCAGCACGGCGAGTTCCGTTTTGGTAGTGGACCAGCCTTGCTCAATCGCGTCGGCTTCAATATCGGCGTGATTGCCCGCACAGACTTTGCGAATGCCGGCGATGCGACGAGATTCCGCAGCGGCCTCGGCACGCATGTCGCTGACCGGTGAGGTGGTCGCTGTTTTGGTTTCGGTCTTTGGCTTCGTGCTCATATTCAAACTTGCGTTGACGGGTTCGAGATCGTCGGTGGGATCGGTTTCGGCATCGTCTGGCTCGTCGGCGTCAGCCAAGCCGGCCGCGACGCGAGCCTCGGTGTCGTCGTCAGCACCCAAAGCGACGAACGAAACCTCGCCCAGCGTGGACTTACGAGCGACATAGACCGGCCCTTTGAACTCGCGGCCGTTGGCGTTGGCTGTCTTGCCTTCAGGAATGAAAACAACCTTGTCGGCACTCGCCCCCAGCGATGCTTGCCATGGAAAACCGTTCTCACTAGTCGCGATTACTTCCTGAGCCGTCGCACCAACGCCCGAGATCACGCCGGCGACTTCGAGCGACTTGTCGGTGATCGCGATGTCGTCGGTGTGTCCGACAATGCTTCCCCGATCGTGGTCTTTCAAAATCGGTCGCGACTTGCGAGTCACTCGCATGCCAGCCAAGTCGACGACGACTGGATAAGGCCAGCCGCCCAATCGCATCGCGCCACCCGTGTAAGCCGTCATCGAGAACTTACGTAGCGAAGGCTTGCCTTCTTCCGGCGTTTCGGCCGCGGCGAGCGTGATCGTTGCCGCATCATCACAAACGATTCGCAACGAACTCGGGACGGATTCGGCGTCGGCTTCAAGCGGCGCGTGCTGTGTCTTCGGCATTGTCTTCCGTGACCTTGGTTGAGGGTTTGGGTTGAATTTCATCGCTGGCCGACAGACCAAGCTCACGCATCAGCGACACTTCTTTGGCACGCTGTTTGAGTTCCGTCTCCCAATCACGCCCCTGCCGCGCAAATTCGATGGCCAGAGTCGTCGTATGATTCGAGAGACGGATCTTTTGGGCGTTGGCTTCTTTGGCGGGATCGACGTGCTCGTGCCCGTCCCAAAACCATTGATGCTCGAACGTGGAGTCGAGCGTGCGAAGCGAATTGGGCAGATAGCCCTCGATGAGAATGGCTTCGCGAAGCCAAGCAATCAAAACGCGATCCAGAACGACGCGAGCAAGTTGCGTTTGCTCAACACGGATCGACTTGAAGTAGGTTTGGTGATCGAGACGCCCACTCGCGTAGTTGTATCCCGAGGAATTCCCTGCGGCGACATTGAACGGCATGTTCAAGCAACGAGCGATCTCATTGAGAATCTCTTTCTTGAACTCGGCGTAGGTGGTCGAAGGTTGCTCCGACTTCATTTGAGCCATCTTCCATCCGCCAGGCATCGTGAGCAGCATTCGCTTTTCAAGTTCGATTGGCTCGAACGGTTCGGCAGCGTCGGCTTCGCCATTGGCCGGCGCGTCGGTGTAGAGGATGCCGGCAAAGTCAGCCGCAGTTTCGGCAGCGGCAAGTACGGCAAGCGTGAAGCGGCGTAGTTGTGCGAATAGAGGCAGTGCCGGCGTGATGTCAGGGATGCCGCGAATCTGCCCCGGACGATCGCAGCGGAAGTAGTGAAGCACCGCGGATGCCGGCACCGTGTCGAATTCTTCGTCGATCGTGAACGTGACATCGCCAGGATGTTCGCGAAGCACGTCGTAGCTGAGCGGGTTTCCGTCGACATCAAACTGAATGCCGTCGATGTAGCGAGAGCGGTCTGCAACCAACGTCGGCGAAGCCACTTGGTCGGCTTCGATCAACCGCACGTCGAGCTTCACGGTTGAGTCAACTCGTTCGTTGCTGGTCAGCAAACCAAACGATTCGCCATCCGAAACGCGGGCGAGCCGCATCGTCCGCAGCTTTTCGGCCAATCCAACTGCTTCGGCCCAGGCGAAGAACTCTTGTTCAACAAAGCGATTTGCAGCGTCATCCGCTGTCAACATTTGCAAACGCGGCCCGGTGCCAACCACGTCATTGGCGAGGGTCAGCGTGATCCCGCGAGCGTAGCTGTTGTTGGCGACCTCGTATCGCGACCGATTGCGAAGGGTTCGCCTCACATCGGGGCTATTCGCTGCAGCTGACGACAAACCATCGGCTCGCGCCCAATGTTTCATGTTGTCGAGCGTGGTATTCGCGGCGTCGTACTTCGCACGAAGCCGCGAAAAGAAGGGCTGCCGGGGCGAGCGTCCCGGCGCGGATGAAGAGCGGGAAGCTCCGCCGCGCCATGCTTGCTCGATAATCCCTGACAACATCTTCAACATCCGTGTTGTAATCCTATTGCCGTCCCCGGCAGCCCTGTGCTCATCGCGAACCGAAAAGAAAGATCAGCCAGCCGAAGGCGGCACGATCTTGTTAAAACGCAAACCGCGATTGGGTTTGCGAACCGCGTCCTTGCCAGCGAGATGCTTGTCCGCAGCAATCTGCTCCGTCAGCTTGTGCTGCTCAACCGACCCCGCATCCCCCGAAGCCTTCGCAGGCCCCGCAGCGTTCTCACGGATTACATCTTTCAACTCTTCAGGCATGGCTTGCGTTTGATTAGAAACATTGCTTCATCCCTGGTTACCTATGCCGTGGGAGGCGAGACTTGTACGCGAATATTCAGAAAGGCTTGATTTAGTTCCGTTTTCGTTTTTGCAGCTCTTTGAAACTGACTCGCTCGCGTCGGCGGATTGGTTCCACATCGGTGCCAAACAACAGCGAGCCTTGCATCGAAGCGGCGACGGCACAACCAACGAGGCAGTCGAGCCAGTGGTTGTCGGGCTGTTCGGGTCGGGCTTTCCATTCGTCAACAGTCCGACCGCGGCCCTCGGTTTTGATGAAGTACTCTGCAGTAATTTGTTCGGCGAACATGCGATGCGTTTCGGCCTGGTTTCCGTAAACGGACAAGCAACCACGATCGCCCATTGCGACCGCGAGTCTCGCGTGAGTGAACGACTTCCACCAGTTCGTGTCGTAAATGATGTGTCGGATTGCACGTTTCCCGTGGACGCTGGGGATTCGCCAGTTCAAACCAACGCGGTCGCCGGGGCGGCGTTTGTATTCGCTGAATGGATTCGAGGACGCACCGACGAATCGACCATGCGAAGGCAATAGGATCGAAGCGTGTGGGCTTTGCCGGCAGAATTGATAGACCACATTCGTCGAGTGTCCCCAGTTGGCATCAATCAAGCACCTGCCAATCTTCATTGCCGCGCCATCGTCGCGTTGCCATTCACGGCCGAGTAAATCTTCGGTGAGTGATGCAAGGCCGGCGTAGATACTGCCTTCGAGTCCCGTGCCATCCGCGGCGGTTGCCAGCGTGTGGCGTGCATCGCGAAGCGTGTAATACGCTCGGCTTTGATCAGGGTACGCTCCATAGTCGAGAACGTAGCCCGTGAAATCGTCTTCCCAGGCGGCGACCACATAGAACAAAAGCTTTTGCTGCACGTCAATGAACGCGGTGAGATGGTTCGCCGAAATCGGAACGCAGCGTCGTTCGAGTCCGTTGATTTTGCCAGCGACCTGCTCGGCCGTGAGTTGGTCGGCATCGACGCGTTCTTCCGGCAATGGTTCGTTTTGATATTCGGCGAAGAAGGCGGCTTCGTCTTGTAGTTTCAAATTCATCGCGTGCTGAATCGCCGACAGTTCGTCGTGGTTGAAACGTTCCTTCCAGGCAACGTCGGCACCTTCGTCCATTGCATCGCGGTTTTGACGATAGAACTCGGTGCCGGCCGCGCCTCCGTCGCCGGCGCGCAAACCCTCGGCACGGATTTCTGCGTAGCGTTCCCATAGCGTTTCATTTGTTGGAAATGAGTTCACCATTCGCGTTCGCGCACCGTTCCATTCCGGATGTTTGTCGCGATCGAGAATGTTGTCGGCCATGTCGCCGGGACGAATGACCGTGCAGGGCATGATGCCCGAGATCTTTTTACCTGGGCCGGCGAGTCCGAGCACCGCGCCGGCGAGGATCGCTTCGCGGTTGGCACATTGCGAAAGCGAACGAGCCGACTCGTCCGTTTGCGGGTCATCGAGCACGACCAACGAAGGTCGAACCGTTCGTCCATCGGGCCGCTTGAACTTCATTCCACGAATGCGTCCGGTCAGGCCGGCAACTTTGATGATCGCACCGCTCGCTTTGCTGTTAGCGATGGTTGGCAGGACAACTTCTTTCGCCGTCCATCCAATTTGCGTGCGTTTGCCTTGATAGAGCTGCCCGTTGGCTCGGTTTGAGATTCCGTCCAACGCCTGAATTGGAAAGCAGACTTCCGGGTAGTCGGCCAACAAAATTTCATTGGCATCGAGTTCCGTTTTGATGGAGTCGAGCATGTCGCATGCGTGGCCTTCGTCGCTGCCGATCAAACATACGAAATCTCGGTAACCGTTTAGCACTGCCCAGATGCACGCAACCTCGGCCAGCGAACTTTTTCCACTACCGCGAGCCATCGCGAGTGAGAACAGACCACCACGAACGACCGCTTCTTCGATGCGCTCAATCACCTTCAAGTGATCCGGCGACCATTGCAGATGAAACGTCAGCGAGAAATAGGCTTCGCAAAAGTATCGAAAACTACTGGCGGCCTTCGCTTTTCGCCGCGGATCCTCGATCACTGGCAAGTCACCGATGTCGCGACCGGCCAATGCGATCGCTGCATTGCGGGCGCGGGCTTTGTCTTTGACCTTGCCGTACGGATCCTCGTCGGCCGGCGGTTTCGGACGGTGGCGTTCTTCGACTAGCCAAGCGGTAAACCGGAGAAGGTCAACGTGCGTTCCGTCTCCGATGCGATTGCCAGCTCGCGTTCGATAGCGATAGAGCTGGCGTTCGTTAATCACCTCACCGAGCGGCGTGCTATTGAGCGTTCGGCAGCACTCGCTCGGTTTCATTCGTCGCGGGTCAGTCGCCACGGTGTATCTCCTGTAAAAGCCAAGCGGTGTAGACGACCAAGTTGATCGTGCCGTCAACGTTTGTCGGTGCACCGGCTTCTAGGTCGGCGGCGATTTGTTTCTCTGGAACGCGCTGGCGGTACGCGTTGCTCAACAACTTTGAAAGTTGCTCGACCGAAAGTTTCGTGGGGTCAACATTCTCTCGTTTGCCTTCCATGACGGGATCCGTGGGTTGGTTCGCGACTCGCCGCACACGTCGGCGACTGTCGCGTTTGTTTGCATGTTTGGCATCGTCGGCCGCATGTTTGGGCCGGCGACGTTGGGCCAGAAGTGGCGGCGTGTGCGGGTGAAAAGAAACCTGGGAATTACTGAAACATTACTTCCGGACTTCGCTTGAGGTATCTCGAAACGCATGGCTCATGTGTGTCAACGAAACGAATTACACGCCTTTTGGAGACACACGAATGAACGCCAACGACATCGCCTTCGGTATCGAAATCGAAACCCACATGCCCGGCACCGACCGCACGCCGATCGGCGGATACCACAACGGGTTGCCGGTCGCTTGGCTGCCCGCGGGTTGGAAAGCAGAACGCGACGGCAGCATCCGCACGCCGGCCGGACGCAAACCATGCGAGTTCGTATCGCCGGTCCTTCGCGGCTACGAAGGACTCGCCAACGTAGAGACCGCGGTGGACGCGATCAAAGAACGCGGCGCGCGGGTCAACGAATCTTGCGGCCTGCACGTAACGGTTTCCTGGAACGGCGACGCCGCGGCTTTGGCCCGACTGATTTCGCTGATAGCGAACCACGAACGAGCCATTTACGCTTCGACCGGCACCAAGCGCCGCGAACGAACCCACTGGGCGAAACAAATCAAAAGCTACGGCAACAAGGACGCCGCGAAGACCCGCTGCGAACGAGACCGCTACCACCTTTTGAATTTGACGCACTTGGCCGCCGGCCGAAACCGGATCGAGATTCGCGCCTTCGCCGGAACGCTCAACAAAACGAAACTGATCGGATACATCCAGATGATTTTGGGCTTGGTAGAAATCGCCCTCAATACAAAACGCTGCAGCGGATGGGACTACGCCAAGAAGCCTGGCACGAAGAGTTGCTGGGACCGACCGGATGCCGGCCACGGCGAAACGGAACTCAACCGGCTCTTCTACCGCCTCGGTTGGACCAAGGGTTGGTACAAGGGCGAGCTTCGCAACAAACGCTTCGGCGAGCTTTCCTCCGCCGAACAAACATGCGATTGGAAGCCGGTCAAAAAGAAACTTCTTGAGTTGGCCCGCAAATACGACCAAGCGGTCTAACGGCTGACGACCTTCCACCCCACGAACGTCGCGATGTATCTCGCGGCGTTTCTTTGGTTTTACGGGGGCACGTGTACATCGTGTCGCGTCAACGGCGTATGTGACTAATAGCGGGCCACTGGTTTGCATCGCGACACACGCCGCAGTTTCGGGCCACGTCGGCGAGATCGAGAAACATTCAAAAGGACAGCGAATTACTGGCTGGATTCGCTTGATGTGTTTTGAAACGCACGGCTCATGTGTGGTCATACGAAACGGTTTTCCACTCACCCCAACGGAGACACAAACATGACCATCGACCAACTGATCGGATTGCTCGAAGAGTACCGCGACGTACATGGGCCGGACGCCGAAGTGCGTTTGATGACGCAAGAGAACTGGCCTTTTGAAAACCGCATTGCCGGAATCACCAGCGGCGCGGAGATGAACGAAGCGAGCGAAGACGACCCCAGCGAATACTTCGATGACCAAGACGTCGCCGAAGACGCGATCGTCTACATCGTCGAAGGAGGCCAGATCTGCTACGGCAGCAAACGGGCCTGGGAAACGTGCCGCGATTGCTAAACGCGGCAAGCGAAAGCGAGTTCGGGAAACATTCAAAGACTTTCCCGAACTCTGCTTGCTGTGTCTGAAACCGCATGGCTCATGTGTGTCAACGCAGACGCATTTCCCCTTTCCAACAACGGAGACCCAACCATGGCAAAGAACACCGCTCGAGCCGAAGACGCTTACACCACCGCGCATGTCCGGGCTTTGACCTTGCTCGAAGACCTTCACCAAATCGTCGAAGACATGCCTGCCCCCGATACCGACCATCCCATCAATTGGGAACACGTCGGTTCGCTGCAACACCTTTGCGAACGGCTCAAGGAATTGAAAGATTTCGTTGCTCCCGCCGGCGAATAGATTCCCACCCGCATCCTTTCGGCCTCGCTCGCCAGCGCGGCCGTTTCTCGTTGAATTGCCGCCGACGTTGGCCCGTGTCGCGCACCGTTGCCGACAAGCGGCAAACCATGCCGACATCTCTTTACGGCCAACAAACGCGAACGACGGCGAAGTTGGAAAACATCGTAAAAGACTGCGAATTGCTGCCGAACTTCGCTTGAGGTGTTTCCAAATGCATGGCTCATGTGTGTTAACGCCAAACGGCAAAACGATTTGAAACCCCTTTTCACGAGAGACAAGACCATGGCCATGAACGAAACGCAAAAAGCGAAAGTCGCCGCCCTTCGCACAGAGATGCGAAAGCTCGACCCCGAAACGTATCAGGAAATTCGCCAGTCGTACTACAAGATCGCCGAGGAGCTTCGCCCCTTGGTCGACGCCCTTGAAAAGGCCGACGCGGAACTGGGACCGGACGGCCCGCTTTTGGAAGAGCACTACATCTTTTGCGAGATGCTCGACCGGCTCAATAAGAGCCTTCTCGGCGGGGTGGTTAACCCGCCGGCCGCACAACGACCGCCGCGGACGGAACCGCGGCGCGACTCGCAAGGACGGAAGCCGAAACGCACACGGGCGTTGTCGCGGGTGGTTCCCGCGGCCTGACGATGGCAGCCAACCACGAACGAAACCCAAACGGAGAACGAACGATGCAGAAAACAGACGTAAAGATCGGCGGCGAGTATTTCGCTACTGTGACCAACAAAAAGGTGACCGTGCGAATCGACGCGGAAAACCGTAACGGAGGCTGGGACGCGACCAATCTTTCGACGGGTAAGAAAGTGCGAATCAAGACGGCCGGCCGGTTGAAGGGATCGGCGCGGGCTACTGAGACGCCGGCAACGGAAACGCGGGTCAGGAAACGAGTCGCGAAAAGGACGGAGGAAACCACTGGCGGCGAAAAGAAGCTCTCGTGCGTGAAAGCGGCGTTGAAGGTCCTGGCTGATAGCGGGGAACCGATGAACGCGCAAGAGATGATCGCCGCGATGACCGAAGCTGGGTTGTGGGAAAGCCCTGGCGGAAAGACGCCGCACGCGACGCTGTACTCCGCGATCCTCCGCGACATGAAACGCGGCGATGATAGCCGCTTCGTCAAAACAGAACGCGGTCGGTTCACGGCGAGAGCATAGGGCGAAGCGATGAAGTACATTTGCGACGTCCGCCAGGTCGCCGACTTGGCTGAAGGAGAAACCGCACCGCCGGAACCCGACATGGGTTACGAACTGCGGCCGATCGCCGGCGACAACTTTGAAGCCGGCGTCGTGGAATATTTGGTCCGCCGCGGAGACGCGATCTTGGCTAGGACGACGGCCGGCGAAGAGTTCGCGGTCACGGGCAAGAACGCCCACGTTTTGGTGCCGCTCGGCTTTTAGGCCGAACGCCGCCGACGACGCCCGACGTTGGCAACGTGCGGGCGTTTCGTCGTGACGGCCGTAACCACGCGGCGCACCCGAGTCACGCGAGACGCGGCAACGTCGTGGCCCAACGCACTCCGGCGAAAAACATGTTGAAGTTTTGGAATGTTTCGTGGACTTCGCTTGATGTGTCGGCAAACCCATGGCTCATGTGTGGTTGTACGAACGGTTTTCAAACAACACGAACGGAGAAACGAAATGAAGATGCAACCGCAGCGAATGCGATCGGTTGTCTTATTCGCCGATGAACGGCGAATCGAAGTCGAAGAACCACTACCAGTGCAAACGATCGTCACCGATGCGAAACGCGCCGGCGCGGCGAAGGTTGAACTCGAAAACGGCACCGAAATCTATCTCAACGAGAAAGGAGACCAACAATGAGCAAGGTTCAAACGCTTAACGCTCAGCCAATCCAACCCGCACCGGCTTACGAAAACGCTCACCAGATTGCCCGCGATCTCTTGCAACACATCGAGTTGCAACTCGACCGAATGATTCGGCCGGACAACAAGGCGTTGCGATGGACACACGTACGAGCGTTGAACTTGGTCAACGCTCAACTTTCGGAAGTCGCTGCTTTGCTCGACGAAACCAACAACGCTCGCAACTAGGAATCAAAACGATGAAAACAAATCTCAAGGCGGGCGATCGCGTGCGGCTGCTTTCGATGACCGACGACCCCGATCCGATTCCCGCCGGCACCACCGGAACGGTGGTCGGCGTCTATCCGCATAGCGATTGGACTCAAGTCGATGTTGATTGGGCGGGCGGCCGGTCGCTGATGCTTTCCATTCCTCCGGACGTCGTCGAGCGACTGCCGGCCGACACAACGAACTAAGGAGCAACCACCATGTCCACACGAGCGACGATCGCCGTCCACCGCCCCGACCGAACGTATGCAGCGGTCTACCTTCACTACGACGGTTACCCCGAACACACCGGAGAAATTCTGATGCAAAGCTACCAAACTCAAACCGCCGCCGAGGAACTCGTCTCCCATGGCGACTTGCGATGTCTGAATCGCGAGACCGGCGAGGCCGAACAATTCTCAGACGGCGATCCGCCGGCCAAGTTGCCGACCAATGACTCGCTGATTGATTTCGCGAGGAATTGCGGCGCTCGATTTGTCTATGTCTTTGACGACGGAGCTTGGTCCTGCAAGGAACTCTAGTCACCGCATGTTCTCCTCACGTTTGCCAACGGGGATCGGCGATTCGCCGGTCCGTTCGAGGATCGCTTTCTTGCCGGTGAAGCGTTGGTAGCGATCAACGATCACGTCGCAGTACGGCGGATCGAGTTCCATCAAGAATGCCTTGCGCCCCGTCTGCTCCGCGCCGATCAGCGTCGAGCCACTGCCGCCAAACAAGTCGAGCACGTTCTCGCGTTTCCGCGACGAGTATTGCATCGCCAAAACCGCGAGTTCGGCGGGCTTGCCAGTGAGGTGTTCGAGCTTCTGCGGAGCGATCTTCTTGACGTGCCACAGGTCCGTCGCGTTGTTTGGCCCAAAGAATTTGTGACCAGCACCTTCTTTCCATCCATAGAACGCCCATTCATGTGCCCCCATGAAGTCTTTGCGGGTCATCACGGGGTGTTGCTTGTCCCAGATGATGGCCTGGGAAAAATACAAACCGGCTGCGGCCAGGACCGGCGGGTAGTTGGCGATGTTGGAGAAGCCACCCCAGATGTAAAAGCAACGGCCGGGTTCGAGCACGCGAGTGATGTTGCCAAACCACGCTTTCAACAATCGGTCGAACTCTTCGTCGGACACAAAGTCATTCGCAAGCGGCCGATCCTTGGCCCGCATCTTCTTCGGGCCTTCCTTCGTCTGGCCCTTGCCAGCCTCGAACGACGAATTGCCGGCCGCGATCGCATTCTTGCTGCGAGGTTCCACCTTCACGTTGTACGGTGGATCGGTATTGCAAAGGTGAATCTTCGCGCCGGAGAGCAGACGATCGAGGTCTTCGACGCTGGTCGAGTCACCACACATCAGTCGATGGTCGCCGAGGATCCAAATGTCGCCGCGCTGCGTGATCGCTTCGTCTGGCGGTTCGGGGATGTCGTCTGGATCCGTCAAACCCTGCGTTACACCGGGATCGAGCAGCTTGGCGAGTTCATCATCGTCGAAACCGAGCAACTCAACATCAAAACCTGATTCTTGTAATCCGCCGATTTCAAAGGGCAACAGGTCGTAGTCCCACTGCGCGTTCTCGCCAGTCCGGTTGTCGGCGATCCGGTACGCTTTTACCGCTTCAGGTTCGAGGTCCGTCGCGATGTGAACGGGGACTTCGGCGAGTCCGAGTTTTTTCGCCGCCTTGAACCGTGTATGGCCGACGATAATGACACCGTCGGTATCGACCACGATCGGCTGGCGAAACCCGAACTCGTTGATCGAGAGGATGACGGCATCAACGGCGTCGTCATTGATGCGAGGATTGTTCTCGTAAGGCTTGATTCGATCAAGCGACCACATTTCGACCTGCATGTTTGCCCTTCCAAGGCGAGAGAATGAAACGGGAAGGGTTGGGTCGGTCGTTGGTTTGATGGGTGGTTGGTTGGGGATCCGATGCGTTCGGACGGACGTGAATTTTCGTTCGGACAGCCGAAACTAACTGTGCCTAATAAGGCTGCTGTTCCCGCGGCCCTGACCAGAGAACGGATCGGCCGGGAGTACCTACGCGTTGAGAAGCGTCATGAATGAATCCGTCAGACAGCCCCCTCATGCGTGCAAACGTGTATCGCGGGCGAGTGGGACTGACACGCTGACGCATTAGGAGAGAGAGTGTTTTTATTCGTATATCGTTGGGTTTCCGCGTACCAAAACCGTCAGCTAATCCGTCAGTTTGACTCTCTGACGTTTGCTGACAGATTCGATCATTCCAGGCCTAAATCGTTCGCATTGGTCGCCAACACGTCAGAATCGTCCGCATCATCGCTGACGGATTGGCTGACGGATTGTTTGGGCAGATCGGGCACCGTGGTGAGGCGATAGCCCGACGCCGGTTTGGTTCGCGTTTCGATCGTGACCGGTTCGATGTCTTCTTGCTGCATCAGCGTTTGTACGATTTGATCGAAGTCGCTTGCCTTCAACGTCATCGAACGCATCATTTCACGGCGAGCCATGGTGTAGTTGGGTCGGTCGGCGAGACGTTTTTTGAATTTCAAGCACTCGGCGTGAAACGGGTTCTCGGCGACGTGAACGGATGCGAGGTAGAGTTGCCGGCGGGTTTGGTGCAGTGAAAACTCGCTGGCCCAACGCACGGCATCAATCGAAATCATCGGCTGCAGATGGTTTTCGCTGACCGCGTAGATCAACGCCAGCTTTTTGGCATGCTCGCACGTCCGACTCCATGCGGCACGAGCCACCTCGTCCCCAGCGTCGTCGGCCTTGTCGTATTCCACCTCGGTTTGTTCACGCAACTGCGTAATCGCGTCCTCCGCTTCCGGCGTGAACGCTACACGCAGCGGTTTGGGATGGAACTTCATGAAATTGCCAGTGCCCGGCTCGAAATCCGCCCACCACTTCGCGATCTCCAAAACCTCCTCGGGAACGTCTCTTGCCGATCCGGGCGTTTGCCCTTTGCCACGCTTGCCGACGTCGATGATATTCAGCCGGGCAAAGAAGCCGTTGGTCAACATTCGCTTCGATAACGACTCGTAGAAGTATTGAGGCGTCGCAGTGCCGAACAACGTCAGGTGGGGCTGATCGACATGGATTGCCTCTTTCTGGTTTGCTTTCACGCGGATCGGATAGACATCGCCAGCGGATGTGTAGAGCGTCAACAAAATGTTCGGAATCGACTCGCGGCTGTTTTCTCGGTCGAGATTGATCTGCCGCAAAACACCGTCCATTTCATCGTTCTGAAACAACATGCGTCCGCTGCGAACCAGGGCGTCCTGGATTCCTTCGCCCGACGCGAACTTGTCACCGATCGAAGTCGCCTCGCCAATCTGGAAAAGGACTTGCGAGTTGACCTTTCGAGGGAATTCTTTACCGGTTCCGCTACCGGCGAGCGCGAGCAGGTAGAGATTCGTACGAAGATCACCGGCCGTGGCGACTTTGCGACCGGCCAGAAACGACTGCAACGCCATCGCGCCGCAAAAGGCAAGGCCGATATTCGGGTAAGGCGCGTTGGCGAGCGAGAAGTCCATGACGCGGCGAACGAATCCGGGAACTTCAAACAGCCGCTCGGGCAACATCCCAGGATCCGCGATTCCCGTGAACTTGGACGATGGCTTTGCGTCTTCGGAAACCGTCATCTTCGGTTTCGTCATGAACCCAGACAGATCGACTTCGCTTGCCGTTTCGATCGGACCGTCATCGCGGAGCCAACCAAACGGCCGGTCGTGAGATTTGATGGCGGCTTGGTTGATTTTGTGTTGGAGTTCGCGATCGGACCAGGGCGGCGAACATCGTGGGTTGTAGTCCGCAGCGAGAATCGCCAGGGCACGATCCGGTTCGATGCCAAAACCGTGAACCAGCGCGGTCGCGGCGGCGAACGTTTGCGAGTGACCGCTGCTGCCCGCAATCGCCGGCGGCATGGCGTTCAAGTAGGCAATGGCTCGGGTTTCGACATCGTTGCCCGCGTGGCGTAGGCTTCCAGCCTGCGATGTTACAGGGTTCACAAGCCGGATGCTTACGCCACGTTTGACGATCACGGCGTCAGCCAGAGCTTTCACGCACGCAGCCAACATGGGCGCAGGAACGGTTGCGGGTTCATTGTCGAGGACATCGTAAGGTTCGCCTTCGGGATGGATGCTGGGGCCGACAACGGTTTGAGTTCCGGTGGATCGCAGCTCGACGATCATCGAACCGTCGTTGGGGTCTTGGTGCTTTTCCGTGGTCGCGCCAGCCGCGATGTACCAACGGTGCGAACGGGGTGCCGACGGCCGGCCAGTTACTGCCACAGTCGGTGGCAGATATTGATCGGCCAGTTCGATCGCTTCGGGACAATCGAGATCGACGTCCACGATCCAACCGGATGGCTCGCCAAGAATGATGCCGATATTGCTGTTCTCGGGAAACGCTTCGGGCTTCAATCGCAACTTTGTCCAGTCACGGCGCGACGGCGACTTTGACCGAGGGCGCAGCGGCACGCAGTACCAGCCACGTTGTCGATAGATCGCAACTTGCTCCCGCGCATCGGCCATCAAAACGGTGCCTCTTCCAGTGCCGCGTTTGGAATGTCACCAAGGGTCTGCTTGATGATGCGGTCGTATTTCTGGCCTGAGATCGAGCGGACCGAGAGTGTTTCGGTCGCCGCGAGAAGCCCCGAGCCGGCAATATCAACCGCTTCGTCCGCATTCGATGGGCAGGGATCGAGACAGCGCTCACTCCACCAAGCTTCGGCTTTGCGACGTGCGTAGCCAGAGTGCTCGATACAGATGAACTCGCTTTGCCAACGTTCGAGGCCGATCATGTAGTCAACGCGCAGGCATCGTGGTGCGTCTTCGTCGGCGTCTCGCTTACGATGCACGCGATAGATGATGTCTTGAACGTCGTACTCGGTGTCGGTCACTTCGCCAGACAATACTCCGGCCTCGCTTGCCTCGGCATCATGAGCTTCTCGCTCGGGTGGCGGGAACGGATGACCGCACTCGGGACAATTCGCATAACCACATGCGACCAAGGCGTGACATTTCTCGCATTCTTTTGCAGGTGGGCATTGGTCCGGCCGTTTGGCTTTGTCTTTCGGCTTGATCTGGTCGATCGGTCCGTGGCGTTCAATGTTGCCGCCAAAGTCGAGGACCAGGCAGTTTTCCTTGCCGGGATGCAAGCGAAAGCCGCGGCCGACGCATTGATAAAGCAAGCCAGGCGACATCGTGGGACGCAGCATCACCACGCAATCGACTCGCGGTGCGTCGAAACCGGTGGTGAGCACGTTTACGTTGCAGAGAAAGCGTAGCGGTTCGGTTTCGATCAACGATGTTGGGGCATCGCCACGGAAGCGGGCCAACAGTTCGTCTCGTTCGCCCGCTGGTGTTTCGCCGGTCACGAAACCGCACTCGATGCCGTGATTTTCCCGCAACACTTCAACGACACGCCGCCCGTGTGCGACGGACGACGCAAAGATCAACACTGCCCGGCGATCGGCCGTCAGTTCAACGATCTCGCCACACGCGGCCGACACGAGGGCGTCGTCGTTGACCAAAGACTCCACTTCTTCGCTGACGAACTCGCCGGCCCGAAGATGCAGTCCGCCGAAGTCGGCACGATTTACGCCGGCCTTAGAAATGAGCGGACTCAGGTATCCGTCACGGATCAGTTCCTTGATACCGATCTCGTAACAGACTTGATTTAAGAAATGCTCAGGCGAGCAGATCATGCCGGAGTCGAGGCGGAATGGCGTGGCAGTCAGGCCAATAACGCGAACGTGCGGATTGATGACTTTGCAGTCGGCCAGGAACTGCCGGTACATGCCGTCGCCCTTCTTTGAGATCAGATGGGCTTCATCGACCACGATCAGATCAAACGGATCAAGGTCACACGCTCGCTTGTAGATACTTTGTATGCCGGCGACCAGAACGGGAGTGTTCGTGTCGCGTTTCTTGAGGCCGGCCGAATACAGTCCGACCTTAATATCGGGACACAACCGACGAACCTTGTCGGCATTCTGTTCGAGCAGCTCTTTGACGTGCGCCAAGATCAGTACGCGACCATTCCATTGCCCAACGGCATCAGATGCGATTTTGGCCAGCACGAGACTCTTGCCCGCACCCGTCGGCAAAACCGCGACGGGATTGTCGTCGCGGTTTCGCAGGTGATCGTAGACCGCATCGACGGCGGCTTGCTGATAGGACCGCAGTTTCATCACATCAACTCCCCGTTGTGCCGTTTGCTACCTCGTTCGATTGGCATCGCCGGTGGCAGCAGGTCATTGATGAAAGTGCAACTCTCGCAGATGCGATTGCCAGGCCCGGTGGAAACAAAGGCCTCGTCGCAACGCAAGCATGAGCGAAAGCCGGCTTTCCCGATCGGTGCCGGGATGCGTTGAATCACAACTTCGGCGTTGCCCGCTTTCGGTGCCGGTTCCCGTTTCTCGATCGTCAATCGCACGATCTGGCTATCGTCCTCGTACGCACCGCCCCACTGCATCGAGTCCAACATCGCCTTCAAACAGTTGTCGACATCACGCCGGCGTCGATCGGGCGGATGGACGACGATGTCGACGATCAAGTCGCCCGTCAGCGTTTCGATGTTCTTGCGATTCAGAAGCGAGCTGACGGCCGCTCGATACTTTCGGCCTTCCTTGCTGATCAACACGCGATTGCCAACGTGTCGCCAGTAATGATTGACCGAAGGCGGATAGGGCAACGTGAGTCGGATCATGGTGGCTTACTTCGATGTTCAATGAGCGAATAAAAACACCCAGCCAACAATCCAATGCTGACTGGGTGCCGTTCCTTGGAAGCTGTCGGGCGGTTAACGCTTCCAAGGCGGGGACGCGGACTGGTCATCCGAACCGCTGACTTGTGAGGCGGCGATCGGCTGGGCAACAGCGTCCTTCTTCGAGTATCCCTTCACTTCGTTCTGCAACTCGCCGGTGTCGTTACGGCGTTTGACTCGCACATGAATCACGCATGGCAAGTTGTGTAAGTCCGCCGAGTCGGTTGGCACCAAGACGCCAACCGACCGGCAGATCGCAGACAACTCCCGCCGGGCGATTTCCACCGCGGTCGCGTTGGGGTTGTCGAGGTTGAGACGCACCCAGAGAAGACGGTTTGCGTACTCGCCCTCCACGATCTGAAACGTCAACTGCAGATAGTTGCCCGTGCCAGATTTCGTGGGTTTCATTTCGCTGTCGGTGATGACGGCGACGTACTTGCCAGAAGGGATCGGTTCGAGATCGTCGGCTGGTTCGACGGTGTTGGCATCAAAGCCGTTGAGGTTTGCCATGGTAAGTCTGTGGTCCTTCGTTTGGAGTCTGTAGAAAGAGAATTGGTTGAGTCAATTACTTGGCCGACATCGCTGCCACGAACGCCGCCCACGAGAGCGGCAATTCTTCAGCGATGCCGTAACGATTCTTGGCAACGCAACTGGGCGATCCGTAAGCACGAACGACGCGTTCGCCACCGTCTTTGCCGATCGCGTGAGCGATGGTGCGTTTGCGGTTGAAACCTCCGTCTTCGCTCTGCGTGCGCATCTTTCGCGTCGCGAACAGCACGGCGTCGCACCACTCTTTCACGAGGGCAGCGGCGTGCTTGTGCAGTCGCGGCGAATAGCGGTCGTAGGGCGAGGATTCGGGATCCTCGAACCGCTCGACCTTGGAATGGGCGATCAAGACCGTCACCATGCCACGCGATCGCAGCACATTGAGCAGGTCGAGCACTTCACGCCACAGGGAGAGGGCGTGCATGTAACCGCGAGCGTACCCGCCATCGACCTTTTCAATCGACTCGACGGCGTACTGCTGACAGAGTTTGTCCCAGACGAGACGCTCCAGCCAATCGAGCGAGTCGATCACGACGGATTCGTAATCGTGCTTCTCGTTGACGAGCGTCTTCAGGGCTGCGATCACGTCATCGAATTTCGTCGCCAGCGGAAAGCGATCGCATTCGATTTCGTCGAGGCCGTCTTCAGTTTGAATGAAGATCGGCTTGGGGGCTTCGCTGCCGAAGGTCGACTTGCCGATGCCTTCGACACCGTAGAGCAAGACACGAGGCGGCTTCGATTGCCGGCCAGACTGAATGGTTTCGAGTAAGTTGGTCATGGGTTGGATGGTTCCTTCGCTAAATGTTTGGGATGGCTGGAATTACAGAGTTGGGATCGCTTCGATGTCGAAATTGCCATCGCGATCGCTGGTCACGAGGTAGTGTTTGAAATCAATCTGGGCGACGAATCGTTGGTTGGTGCCCAGTTGCTTGCGGAGCGATTTGCACGCCCCGGT
Source organism: Crateriforma spongiae (assembly GCF_012290005.1). Taxonomy (NCBI): domain Bacteria; kingdom Pseudomonadati; phylum Planctomycetota; class Planctomycetia; order Pirellulales; family Pirellulaceae; genus Crateriforma; species Crateriforma spongiae. The sequence goes on along the minus strand of NZ_JAAXMS010000003.1, from coordinate 644,344 downwards.
GAAATCTCGTGACGCTTCGTTAAAGCGGTCGGCCGATCGCAAGTAACGGCCGACCGCCAATGAAAGCGCCACGCGGCGTTCGATGTCCAAATCACTCATTCGCTAACCTGGTGGATGGGAGGTTTGATGTTCCGACGACCCGTTGGCCGCCCCTGGTTACCTATGCCGTGAATTGGTCGCCCTGTACGCCAATCTCAGAAATTGGCCACGCCGTACTTCTTCAAATGCTTGGCGATCTCGGCACGCACCGTGTTGAACCGCCGACGCGGCAAACCAAACTTTTCCATCGTGCTGCTCATCGAATGACAACGCAGGTACTCGCAAACCCGCCGTAATTCCGCAGGCATTTTCTGCAGCGCGACCTCCATAGCGTCCGCTTCGTCGATCGCCGTGAATGGATCGCTGTAAGACGACTGGTTTCGCCGGACCTGGTCCTCGTCACAGATTTCGCCGCCCAGAGTCGCGAAAGTCTCATCCACCGTGTCGACGGGCGTCTCAAACGATTGCATTTGCACGCCATCTTCGATCGGATGCCGTTTGTGGCGTTTCCTCGATCGCAACAGCTCTCGCACGCCCGAGTTGATGACTCGATTGATGAACGTGTTCACCTTCGATCGCGACGGGTCGAAACAGTCAGCCTTTTGGATCAAGTACATCAGCAACTCTTGAGCGATGTCTTCGGCGTCACAGTCGCTGAATTCCGGTCGGCGATGGAGTTGCTCGGCCTTGATCCGCGCCGTCTTCATCGCAAAGTCGTTGAGAATCTCCTCGCCAAGCCGTTTGCCTTCCGCTTGAGTATTCGCACTCATGGTTGTCTCCGGCTGGAGGCATCCCGTGATGCGAGCGATTCGCACAGACCGCAAAGAAGCTGCGTCGCGACAAGCCATGTCACGAAAAAACCGCAGGCGGCCGGCGAGGTTCGTTCGTCACGTCCTCACAGCGAAGACGTGCCGCGACTTCTCAAGTCGCCGAGCGACATTTGGAGTCGCTAAGAAAAGTTTTTAGACACCGATACGGTTGTCGCCCTCTTGATCACGGTCCTCGCGCGATGACCGCGTTGATCCGGATCGCTGACGCTTTTGAACGTCGCGAAACGGACTGGGGTCGTCGTTCCACCAATGCTCCATGACAACTCTTCCGCCAGATGATTCAACCGCAGAAAACCCGACCGCTTGAAAAAACAGCAAGAGGCGAAGATTGGATTCCTCGACCGTGACTTTGATTCGCGTACGACGTTCTCGGGTCAATCTCGATCGCAGCTCGGAAATCAATTGCCGCCCAAATGAACCCAATTGAACCTCTGGTTTGATAATGATCCGTTCCAACTCGACATGCTGCTTGTGGAGTTGATAGACCATGGAACCGACAACCACGGGCTTGCGGCGGCCGACGCGAGGCAACTCAATCACCATGGCGACTGTATTTCGTTGGCTCAGGCGACTTTTGTAGTCGTCTTTGCTCCACGGAGCACAGGTTGCCGCAACATCAATCGCCACAACATCTTTCAAATCTCGATTGATCATCCAACGCACGTGCCCGTCGATCGGCGTTTTTGATGGTGACGGCTTGGACCGCCGTGCGATCATCGGTCGCGTCACCGGGAAATCAATATGCAACGCCGAAGCGATTCCTTGTACTTCCGCGGCCGATAGCCGGATTCCGCGTTCTTGCTTTAACGCTTTTTGGATTCGGTTTCTGAGAGTCATCGTTGTCCTAAGGCTTAAAGTGTTGTTTGTTAGCTCTTGTGGTTGCTTATGCAGCGAGCTTGTTTCCAGATAGTTCACACCAACCAGTCGATTTCGGACGGCGGTGAATAGATCGGACAAACACCGCGACTGAGGTGCGCTCGTAAATGATCTGCCAGCGGTTTCAATTCCGTGTCGAGTACATCAAGTGTTCGCTTGATACCGACCGAAACCGATTGGCTCACTTTCTTGATGTCGCCAACTTCGCGAGGTTTGCCACCCTTGCCCAATACCGATGCAAAGTGCAGGGCCAACTGGTCCTGTTCGGATTGCAGCTTTTCCAGCCATCCCAAGTCATGGTTCGCTTTCGCTTCGGCGATCTCGTCCAGCAGTTCGTGGTACCGACCCCGACACTCTTCCACCGCCGCTTCGTCCGTCAATTCGCCGGACGATCCAATCAGCTGTCGCTCGTCGATCCCGATGCGACTGGCCAACAACGTGACCGCCGGTACCGCTCGATGCGGCGTCGCCAACAGCCGAGCGATGTAGAGTGGTCCGACATTGTTCTCGAGGTAGGTCTCCTGCCCCTCGAACCGCACCACCCACATCTGGCCTTTGCGATAGAACGCATTTCCCAGCGGCACACTCGACAATGGCAAGACCTGTGCAAAACGCTCCGGTCGCGACTGGACCCGTTTCGAGCGAATAGCGAAAGCTTCAGTGATGCTCAGTCTTCCCGCGAAACCCTCGCCGGGAAGCTCATCGCCAATCAAAATCATTCGTGACGCACCACTCCGGTCTGCCAGACGCGATGCTGATCGGGTCGTCGTCAAAACAATCGGAAACGATTCACCACCAACTTGCACCTCGCCAATTCTCCACGCCACACCCGGTAACAGTGTTTCCGCCGGGCCGCCGTCCGGCATCGCCGAGGCAAACAATTCCGCGATCGCCCGACCGTCAATCGACCATTGCCGCAATCGCTCTTTCTCAACCAAGTCTGCGCCGTCGAAAGGGCACGCTTCGTAAAACTCAACCCCAGTTGGTCGCGGAACACGAACCACATCGTGGACATTGCATTGTCCGCAACTTGCATGCAGCGACATCGACGGCTCGGCCGGCACCAACACGCCGGATCGAACTAGGTCGTCGGGATCGCAACCGCCCAGTAATCGAAGCGTGTCGCAATCCACCAACGGTTCATCGCCTCGGTCAAGCAACCGAAACAGCGTCACAATCGCTCGCAAGGTCGATCCCCCACTGACGAAGGTACTTTTCAGCCAACAAGCGATCTCGCGTCGCCAACGATTTGATGGTGCTACGGTTGGGCCGCGTGATTGAGAGGTTGAACTCGTGACCGTTTTCCATCAGGAATCGCAGGTCGACGCGCTCGAGATGCATGATCGACCGCGGCAAGTTGTCTTGCCGGATGTATCGTTCGATCATGCGTTGAAAACTCGATGGTCCGAAGTCGACGTTCGGATTGAAGTGCAACTTTTCTTTTGAGCCGAGAATCAACACACGAGCCGCCGCAATCACGACCGAGCGAACAGCGTCCTCGGGATCAGTCGGAAACCGAAACTTCGGATCCAACAGGATCCCCAGCGAGAATGGCTCGGCGTTGGGATCTTCCGGCGGCAATTCGATCCCCAGGAACTCGCGAGCAAAGATCTTTTGCAGCGGACCGATTGTCGGTTTTCCACCGAGCGCGTACACGTCGAGAACGTGATTCGCTTCGTCGTAGGCAAATACGTTTTCAAACACATGCGTTTCACAAACCCGCTTGAACGCGTTGCCGCCGTCGATCAGCTTCATGAACGTTTTGCGATAGTCGTCCAGGCTCGCGAAGACATAGTGCAGGTTCTCGCAGCGCAGCAAGTACTCGGCCACGCATTGCCGGCCGCGACCCTGATGAGCCGAATAGAACGCTGACAAGGCACCAGAGAACGACTTCATGTGCTGGGGCGAGGTTCGAGGTTTCGCCGACGGAAGGTTGATTCGCCGCTGGGACGATCGCCCGCCAATCACGCGGTCGGCTGCCGCGAAGCGCGCGGCCACTTGCCAGACCTCCGGCTTCGACAGATAGGTCAGCATCGCGACGTCGTACCGGCTATCGAACCGTTCTAGTTCCGCAAGGAAATCGTCTTCGCCAATTTGGATGGCTTGTTGAAAGATCGAACGTTGTCCCGACTCCGTGGCCATCGAATGCAAGTCACGCAGTAGCAATTCGATCTTCTGTCTCGTCGGCTCCTCCAGCGACTGATACGCCTGAAAGATCGGTTCCACGTCCGTTTCGATCGCCTCGGACCAATTCACGTCGATCGGAATCTTCAGCCCGCCAAACATTTCCTCCAGCAAACCGTTGGAAGTCTGCCGCAGGACATTCCGCGGATTAAACCCAGCTAATGACATCGTCTTTTCACCCTCCCGGAAACATACCGTACACTACACACTAAACAATGAATCAAAAACGAATGCCTCCGATTAGGAGGCATGAACAAACCCTCAAAGCTGCCTACTCAGCGAACAAACCCAGATACTCCAATTGAATCCGCATCGCCTCGTCCGACACCGCGAATTGATCCGCCAGCGATTCACAGAACACCTCACGCATCAAACGGATCGGATCCGGCTGGACCTCGATCCCATCGGCGTCGATCAAGAAACGAATCGGCTCGATCGTCGGCACGAGTTCTCGAAGCCGGCAGTCGCAAATCGGATCATCGCTGCCGGTTAGCATTCGCCACGCCGGCCTGAGCAACCATTCGGGCATCAGTAAACAACCAGCGAACTCATCGGCTTGTCGTTCGATCAAGGGACGAGCGTGATCCTTGCGACAAATCACGTCCGGCATTTCCTCGTCACCGTACAAGACCGCATGTCCGGCTTCGTCCAGGAACAAAAACCGGTGTAACTGCCAGTGTGCGATTTCATGGCCGAGCGTGAAGTGATAGCGACCGAGAAGATCGGGAAAGCGATCTGGATTCAGCGCGTCGTCGATCAGGATGTGCTGTCGCGAGAACCAGATCGCACCATGAACGCGACCACCAAGTTGGCTCTGGAGATCCGAGAAGCCAAAAGTCAGCGGCAACACCGAGGTCGCGACATCTTCGATTTCGATGGGAGGTTTCGTGATCGGCCCGAATCGTTTCGCGTACTCCGCCAGCACCGCGTCGGCCTCGGCAGCGATCTGGCGAGACGACAGCGGCGGCACTTCGATTCCCTGTGCCCACAAATCAACGACCATCGTCACTTCCCCCGCTTTTTCATTTTACGAATCTGTTCTTTGATGATTTCAAATTGTTTCGGTGAAAGCCCAGTCGCCAACCGCATCAGCTCGGGCATGTCTTTTGGGTGTTGTCGGACCATGACATCCACGTCATCCGGCACGCGATCAGCCAGCCGAATCCATTCGTCGGGATCCTCGCCCAACAACTCGGCGATCTTCGTGACACGATCCGCCGTTGGCGGTGCAAAGTGATCCTGCTCGACCTGTGACAAATACGTCGCCGAAACGCCGATCATCTCCGCGAATTTGCGCAACGTGATCTTCTTCGCCGTTCGCTTCTCGCGCAGCACCGCGCCAAACGACTTCGCACCACGAGCCTTTTTCATCGCGCAGGCCTCCCTGCCGAATCGTCGCCCGAAATCCACTGCATCCAAAGCATGGCAATCTCCATCAACCACTTTCTCCTCCAGAAACCCGCAAAAACACGAGCCCCCAACCCTCAATGTATATCGTGAACTAAACCCTGCAATCATCATATCCCGTGTCCCCAAACCCGGACAATCCCCCAATTCGCAATTTTGCTAGCAAAAACGCCGGCCCGGATCATTGAAGTCAACGCGTGTGACACGTTTGGTCACGGCTAGGCATTTTTTACCTAGGACTACGGATTGCGTCTTTTAGCAACTCGTTGGCTTTTGCGTTTCGCACCAAGATCCGCCTTGCCCTTCTTGGACAGCCCACTTGGGCTCAATCGCTCGCCAGGGATCTTTACGATAAGGATCGAACGAGGTTGCGATTCATTTGCTCTTGTCATCTGAATCACTTTGAAGAGATCCGAAAGGTGCATAGCAGCACCACCGCGGTCAGTTTGGTCGAGAACCAGCATGAACCCGAGTCGAGATGACGTGTTCTGGTAGTCAAACGTTTGACCAGCATACGCTGCGGTGAGCCCATCAAACGAACAATCAATGGATTCACGCTTAACCTCCACAACTAGCTTTTCCGCACCAAGTTGAACGTAAACATCAGCGCGGCCACCGCCGACATTTGTTACCTCAATCTTTGTGCCGGGAACACAGGAAGTAAGAAATTGAACGAAGTCACGCTGCAACTCAAATTCGAGAGGCTTTTTCCCGTCGTCCGACTTGAACAGATATTTCAATGCGGGCTCATCCCCCTTGGTCCACTCCAAACGCGTTGATGCGAAACCCGTCAACCAGAGCGTGATACTGTTGCAAAGATCACGGACATCTGGATTTCCTTGATAGTCAGGATGAACCTCAATCGACTTAATGCAATTGCAAAGCACAGAAACTTGGGCAGAAGTGAAGCTTCGCTGCCACGTTCCCAACGTGCTCATAAAGACTTCGCCAAGCCGCTTCTGATCGTCGCATGAAAGACGAGTTTGAGCAAGAAAATTCGCAACAGCCTGACCCTGCATACGGGCAGAGTGCAAGACACGAGGCTGGTTGTTGCCTATCGCATCCGCTACCTGAGTTAACAATTCAGATACCGCGGCAGCATCCTTATGTGATTGATTTTGACGAAGCCACGTTTTGAGTACATGTGCAAAACTGGCGTTATCACTAATACAGCCGACGATTCGAGGCTGGATCAACGACTCAATTCCACCCAATTCATTTCGTCGAAGGATAGCTCGACTCGCCCGATAAATGGGCATTAGTTCATTCTCGATGATCGCCGCCGGCTCAAACCAACCAGGCTCGGAGAGCGACGTATCCAATGACATTAGCTTGTCTACCAGTTTCTGCCACAGAATTGATTCAGCGGTTCGCGCACGCAACCAGGGTGGGTCTGATTCAGAGCGGTGGTAGAGATTCAACGCGACTAAATGCTGAGCCAATTGGGTGGTTGCCGAGTCTGATTGTCGAACTTCCTGCAACTCGTAGAAGTCAATCAGAATTTGCAGGCAAAGTGCGTACATCACGGCATCCGGCCGCTCGCCGGGTGACTTCTCCGCTGCGACAAACAACTTACGTGCGTGAGTGAATTCATTTTTTGCATCGGTCGGCGACACACACGCCATTCCGCTCGCAAATGAAGACATTGCTAATTCAAACGTTGCCTCGTCCGCCGATTCTGGGATCGTGGAACATAATTCCAAAATCGATTTGAGTGACTCGTCAGGCCAAAACGAATGCACTACTCCAACGATCTTCGCAAACCATCGGGAGAAAACTGGTGACGCTAGAACATCGACTTTCAGCAGTGTGTCGATAAATCCGTGCCTGCGTCTCGGATCAACAGCAACCAATCGAAGACCACCATCCAACGCTGCCGCGCGACCGATCGCTTCAAGATCGACGTCGAGAACCTTCACTCGGTAACAGTCGAAGAGCGAATCTGCGAGCTCCGAATTTGGTTCCGTGCAAGCGTCGAGGACGTTCACACAGTCGCGAAGAACAACTCCGTTGGTGCAAGCCTTCACTGCATCAACGATCAACTTTTCTCCGTCACTGCTCTGGCAATAATCTGCGTCAGTTGCGACTGCAAAAACAACTTCCGCTAAGAAAGGGGACCTAGATAGGCTTTCTCTTGCACGAACCAAAGATTCGATTCCACCAATCGAAGCGAGGCTAGGCGTACGTCCAAGTTCGAGGTCCGCAACGATCGTTCGCTCGAAGGCGTGAAGCTGTTTTACCAAAGGTAATCATCTCCAAGAGCCTGCCGAACACGGCTTTCGTCTACTCGACTCCGAATCGCCTTTGACGCAACCGAAGCAACGAATACCTGAAGATGCTTAATTTCGTCAGCTAGATCCACCAGCCCACCAATCAATTGCTCCAAGTCCTCTAGCGCTATCTCTTGTGCAGCGGGAGAATCCACGAGCAACAATCCAGGATACCTTCCTACACCAAGCTCTTCGCCGACCTTGAGCATTGAGAGAATCGCTGCCACCTTAAGCCGCAGTTGTTCACCAGCTGTAACCTTGCTGTAAGACGTCGTTGACTCGCCCCGCTCAAGCAAGAGCGTCATGTTTCCTCTCAATGTTGCCGAGGTCAACGATGTCATGCCGAAGCGATTGGCATACTGGACGATGCCCTCACTAACCTTTGTCAAAACTTCTGCTTGAACTTCCTTGACTAGCTTTTCTGTCTCGTCAGCAACCGCATTCAATACCAACAGGTCCATATTCTCAGGTGAATCCTTCGGCAAATTTGCTGAAGCTTCTTCGATTCTGGCTTCTAGTATCGCGATCTCGGTCTTTAAATTGCCACGGTTGCTAGGTTTCGATAGCTTCCGGCTCTCCGACGCGATATCCGCTTCGCAAGCCTCAATGGAATGTTCTAGTTCCGTGCGCTGAGCTACCAGTTCTTTGGAGGACTTGCGTGCCACTGTGCGAGCCTTTTTCGACGCCGCCATTCGATCCTTGAGCTGTTTCTGAATCTCCGCGGTGGGAACATCCGCATGCACTTGCTCTCCGCAAACCGCACATTCATTGCTTTCATGCTCCTGCTTCTTCCGTGCATCGGGAATGGCATGATCGCATCTCGGGCAACAACTCGGGTCCAAAGACCGAAACACGAAATCTGCCGCATTGCCATCGACAAACAATTGATACTCGCGACGATCATCTGCAAACATTTGCTCCGCTTTTTCCAAAGTTGCCAGAGTTGCCTTGGCTTGAAGCGAAAGTTGCCGCAACTCTTCAACAAGATTTTCATGTTGATGCCGAAGCCTCCTAATCTTGTCGGTCGTTGTGTCTAAATCTGGAAGTTTTGACAGTTGCTTTTGTTTCGCCATCAGCTCGGACTCAAGGACCTCGATCCGATTTTGCGTTTCTTGTTTTGCATTCTTGAGAACTTGGTCGGAGGCAGCGACTTTACGGGTCATTTCGCTCTGCGCAGCCTTTGTGGCCGCTAATGTTGAAACCCAGGGAACACCGAGATACATCTGCATCATTCGGAATGGTAAGCCCGTTGCAGGGGGGATCTCACCGACCAGGGTTGTGTAGTCCGTGCCGATAAACATCGCGCTGCTCAAAGCTTGCCAGCCATGCAACACCGTTTTGCCACCGAACTCTCCGACCTTTCGGTGAACAGCAACGCTATCCATGCGGAATTCATGCATGAAAAAGCTGGCCATCACCGAACCAAACTCATCATCGCTCTGAAAGCCGTTTACACGTCGCTTTTTTCCTCCCTTGCTGTATCGGCTTAGCTTGCCATGAACACCTTCCGTGCACTTAACTTCAATCTCAAATAGAACATCGTCGAGCTCAAACTTGAGACTCGCCTCTGTAAGCCAGGATCGCACATCTGTCTGCAAGTTCGATGGCTCGCAACCTCTCAACAGCCAACGAACAACTTCCAGGATCGACGACTTGCCTCTCAGATTTTTCTCGGTGAGACAGGCGTAGATACCCGCATCCAGATCTCCCCACGCGAAGTCAATTTTTGCATGATTGTGCCTCTCATCTTTAACACCGACAAACCGGATTTCCTTCAGAACCAAGGTCTTTGGCGTCTGTAGAACTGGTGACGCTTCGATGCGGTACTCAGCTAAGACTTGTTCGACAACGGAAATTTCAACGTCAGCGCGGTTCGCTATCGCCTCCTTCCAAGCTTGAATCTTTACAGATTTCTTCATTTTGATCCCCCGGACGCTGGCGCACCCTGCAGAACATTCATGCGGCGACGAACATCGTCGGTGATGGATGGAATGACGCCTCCCTTTTTTGTCGTCGCATACTCCAATCGCTCATACTGGCGAGCCTTGAGCGCCGCGCCATTTCGTCCATTAGCAATCAGGCTCACCAACTCAGCACGCTGCCGATACCATTTTAAGGGTGGGGCGGTCTTTTCAATTGACCTACACAATGCGGTCGCGGCAGGCATGATCAGGTAGTCGGTTTCAAGTATTTTCTCGACTGTATTCCGACCACCGATAAGTATTAGGTCGCGAGAACGAAGTACGGACAGAGCATCGTCCATATTCTCGTAGGCTCCGAAATGCCAACGAATCATCGGGAAATTGCGGATGTCTGGCTCGTCGTTCTTAAATATTTCACGGGCCTTTTCCAGCCACTTCTCGTCACCATCGTTCTCGAATCGCTCCAAGAGTTCATCCGCCAGATAGTCCGGGTATCTCATCCAAAAGTCGAATGCGCATAACCGAGTGTTCCCGATGAAGACCAAGCTTTCGTTGGCAGACGATTTTTTGACAGGCACCTCGCCACCTGCCACGAGCAAATAGAGAAGCCGAATGGCATCCAGATGCGACTGACGATATTGAATGTCATTGACTCCGTAAGAATGGTGAGTTTGCGTCGGGTTAGTAGTATCGCGGATCGCGGATCGCCACGAAAGATGGCGAACGCTAGATCGCTAACGTCCGGCGATTGCACACGGAGACGCATGAGGTGAAAGGGCAGCGACGCCCTGGTGTGGAGTCGTGTGGCGAGCTGCTAGAATGGCGACCTTTGGCGATGTTGAACAACGACCACTTTCCGGAGCGTTAATCAGTTCGAGGCTCGCCGTTTCGATTTCCAATAGCGGCGATGTGCGGGGGCGCAATGACTCCAGACGATTTTGTTGAGCGATGGAAGAAATCTGGCGGGGCCGAGATGGCCAATTCGCAGCTCTTCCTGACCGAGCTGTGTGATCTGCTGGGCGTTCCCCATCCTGACGGAACCACCACCGACACGTCGGCGAACAATTACGTCTTTGAAAAGGCCGTCGAATTTAACAACGGCGACGGCACGGTCAGCAAGGGCCGCGTTGATCTATTTAAAGCCAGTTGCTTCGTGCTGGAATCCAAGCAGGGAAGCGAACGCAAAGCGGCCGAGGCTGCTGAAGCCTTGGCAACCAAGACAAGGACAATAAAGAAGCTCGCCGGCACGGCCGCACGCGGCACACCGGCATGGGACCGGGCCATGAAGGCCGCCTACAAGCAGGCCAAGGGTTACGCTGAAGCGATTCCCAACGAATGGCCACCCTTTTTGGTCGTCGTGGACGTCGGATTTTGCTTCGATATCTACGCTGACTTCTCCGGCACCGGCAAGAGCTACGTTCCGTTTCCCGATCCCCGCGGTTACCGCGTTCATTTGGATCGGCTACGGGACGAGCGAATTCGCGGGTTGCTGACCGCGATCTGGACCGATCCACACTCCCTGGATCCGAGCAAGATCTCGGCCAAGGTCACGCGAGAGATCGCCGAGCGACTGGCCAAGCTCGCCAAGAGTCTCGAGGCCGACCACGAACCCGAAGTCGTTGCCGGATTCTTGATGCGATGCCTGTTCACGATGTTTGCCGAGGACGTCGAACTGCTACGTCCCGACTCGTTCACGGAATTACTGCTCAGCCTTCGTACCGAACCACAGAACTTCAAGCCGATGGCCGAAGCGTTGTGGGAGTCGATGGACACAGGAACGTTTTCGACGATCCTGCGAGAGAAGGTCAAACAGTTCAACGGCAAGTTCTTCAAAGATAAGACCGCGTTACCGCTCAACCACGATCAAGTCGAGCTGTTGGTCGAAGCGGCCCAGTACCGCTGGGAAGAAGTCGAACCGGCGATCTTCGGCACCCTGCTCGAACGCGCCCTCGATCCGGTCGAGCGACACAAATTGGGCGCGCACTACACGCCACGGGCTTACGTCGAACGTTTGGTCATGCCCACGGTGATCGAGCCGCTGCGCCAGCAATGGGACGCGACCTACGCGGCGGCCAGCCAATTGGATGAAGAAGGCAAGCGGGCGGACGCTCGCAAGTTGCTGCGAGAATTTCATGGCCAGCTTTGCGAAACGCGAGTACTCGATCCGGCGTGTGGGAGCGGCAACTTTCTGTACGTCGCGATGGAACTGATGAAACGGCTCGAAGGCGAAGTGCTCAACACACTGCGCGAGTTTGACGAGGCGGTCTTGCCCGGACTGACGATCGACCCGCACCAATTCCTCGGTATCGAAGTTAATCCCCGAGCGGCGGCGCTGGCCGAGTTGGTGCTTTGGATCGGTTCGATCCAGTGGTACAAGCGAACCCGCGACACGGTGAACATCCCCGAGCCGATCTTGAAGGACTACGGCAACATCGAGTGCCGGGACGCGGTGATGGCATGGGACTCCATCGAACCGGTCGTCGATGATGATGGCAACCCCGTCACCCGCTGGGATGGACGAACGACCAAACCGCATCATGTCACGGGAGAAGAAGTCCCCGACGAGGACGCCCGAGTCCAAGAGGTACGATACATCAACCCGAAGAAAGCGGAGTGGCCGGAAACGGATTACATCGTCGGCAATCCACCATTTATTGGTGGTTGGAAATTGCGTGAGGCAAAGGGCGACGGATATGTCAAAGCGATTTGGGAAGTGTTCGAGGATATTCCTCCTAAGGCCGACTATGTAATGTTTTGGTGGGACATGTGCGGCGAGTTGGCATGCAAACGCTTAATTCGGCGTTTTGGACTTATTACAACTAACAGCATACGCCAGGTATTTCAAAGACGTGTTATCGAAAAGTTTACCCTGGCAAAGAATCCGGTTCATTTGCTCTTTGCGGTTCCCGACCACCCTTGGGTAGACAGCGAATCAAGTGCGGCCGTTCGCATCGCCATGACAATCGCTTCGCCGGACCAAGAACCTCCGCTACTAGCATCCGTTGATGAATCTGGTGAGATTGCGGAAATTTCCGTGCGTTCAGTCGACGCAATAAACTCAAACCTGACAGCTGGCGCAAACACATCGCTAGCAGTCCAGCTTGAGGCGAACGACAAGGTTTCATCACCGGGCGTTCAGCTCTACGGAGCTGGATTCATCTTGAAGCAGGAAGAGAGCGATCGGCTGTTGGCACAATCCAAGCAGAACGAGACCGTTATTCATCCCTATGTCAACGGCAAAGACTTGATGCAACGGTCGCGAGACGTAATGGTGATTGACTTTTTTGGTTTCGACAGCAAACAGGCTCGCGACCAATTTCCCGCAGTTCTGCAAATAGTTGTCGACCGCGTGAAACCAGACCGGGACCAAAACCGACGCCCCGCAATACGCGACAAGTGGTGGCGGTTTGGCTGGGAGCGGCCTGTCCTTAGAAAGGCGTTACAGGATCTGCCTCGATTCATAACGACGCCCGAAACATCAAAGCACCGGCTGTTCTTTTTTCTGTCTGCAGATGTTCGTCCTGACAACATGCTCATCAACATCGCGAGCGATGAACCCCATGTACTCGGTGTTTTATCAAGCAAAATTCACGTCTGCTGGGCACTCGCCGCTGGCGGCCGGCTTGGGGTAGGCAATGACCCACGCTACAACAAAACCCGCTGCTTCGAGACGTTCCCATTCCCAGTCACAGACGACGCCTCACGAAAACGCATCGGCGATCTTGCCGAGCAGCTTGACGCTCATCGGAAGCGACAACAGGAACAACATCCGAAGCTGACGATGACTGGCATGTACAACGTGCTGGAAAAGTTGCGGGCCGGTGAGACGCTGACGGCGAAAGAGAAAACGATTCACGAGCAAGGTATCGTGTCGGTGCTGAAGCAAATTCACGACGACTTGGACGCCGCCGTGTTCGACGCTTACGGATGGCCTCACGATTTAGACGACGAAGCAATCTTGCAGCGACTGGTCGACCTGAATCACGAGCGAGCCGACGAAGAATCACGAGGTATGGTCCGCTGGCTACGTCCGGACTTTCAAAATCCAGACGGCGCGACTCAAACCGCCTTCGCCGGCGATGGCAAAACGAAGCGAACCAAGAAGGCCACTGCCACCAAGGTCAAGAAACAGCCCTGGCCCAAAACGCTGCCTGACCGCATGGTGGCGATCCAGTCCGCGCTACAACAACACGCCGCCCCCGCGGATGCCAAAGAAGTCGCCGCCTACTACACCCGCGCCAACAAGTCCCAAGTCACCGAACTCCTCGAAACCCTCGCCGCCGTCGGCAACGTCCGCCAACTCGACGATGGACGCTACGTCGCAGCAAATTAAACGATGAGTGAAATCGAGAGGCGTATAAACATGACTGATCGCGAGTTGACTTGGATTGGCAAGGCGAAGCGTCTTATCGCAAGGTATCTCTTCGTCGTTCTATCGGTGCTGACCTTCTGTTTGATCGGATGGAAAGTCGATCAAATCCGTTTGCTGATCAAGGACACCCTCTCGACAAACCTCCTCATCGGAATCGCAACCGGCCTACTGATCATGTGGGGAGTGTTGTTGATCGTCCAGTTCTTGCTGCGTGCGCCGGAAATCTCGCCGGTTGACCGAGCAGTCGCGAAGATTCCTGAAGGTCTGCGGAAGCCCTTAATTTTTCCAACGCGGTGGGTTTTCGACGTTTCCACGCAGGGTTTGTTCTGGATGGCAAAACGCGGGCGAAAGTTCAGTGGAGGTTTTTGGGCATGGGCCATCAATCTGACCGTTTTATGTATTGGTCTCGTGGTCGCTTTCTTTTGCCCCCTTTCTCCGTCGTGGACGTGGTTCCTTGATTCAGTTTGGCCTATGCCTGGCGGATTCTTCCGCATGGTGGGCTTGCTAGCGGCGATGGTTGCGTTATGGCTTGGGTTCGGAACTCGGGTGGGATCCGACAAGGTCCTCGACAAGGATGAACACGCCAACGAGACGACGCAGCGTCGCGTTCGAGTTTGGCGAAGAACCGGCGAAGTCCTGTCCGTTTTGCTTATCCTGACCGTCATTCTCGAAGTGTTATGGATTGCCGTTGAGTTGTTCAGTAGCGTTTCCATGACGGTCTACACCGTTTGGGCTTTCTTCTCACTGGCATTCGCCGGCATTCTGATTGCGGCACTATTGGACTACTTGCATCGAAATACGCAATTGCCGTGGCGACTGATGGCGTTGGTACTAGCATTCGGAGTCGCCAGTTTGTCGAGTCAGGTAGACCTCGGTCCGGCAGACATCCCTGACAATGACGGAGCGTTACGATCAGCGGTGTCCGAACAATGGGTTGACGCGGCACTGGATCGCTTATCGCAAGAGCCTGATGGACCAGTAATTGTTGTCACCGCAAGCGGAGGTGGTTCACGCGCAGCGTTGGTCGCTGCCTTGTCACTGGAAATCATCGAGAACGAATTTCATCAGGACGGTCAAAAACCAGCCTGCCTATGGCTGGGCAGCGGGGTTTCCGGCGGTACCCTTGCGCTAGCTGCACACTACTATCCGTCGACTTGGCAATCCACGACTCAAGATGCCGTGACACGAGACTACCTTGGTCCGATCTTTCGCGGGTTTATCACGCCGTTCGCAAATCGTGGGGAATCGTTGACCGCCTACTGGGATCGAAGTTTCCCGTGGGCATCCATTGATCAAGCCGCCACCGACTCGACCAAGCCGTTGTTGGTGATGGGGGTGGCGGACATCGATACTGGACGCCGCGTGATGGTGGGTTTTCCGAGGCTACCTGACGACTGGTACCATCGCTACCGGCTGGTTGAAACGAAGGATGGCCCTCGCTGGCAGCTTTCGGAGGATGATCACGAACCTTACAGCCTATCAACGCTTCAAAGCGATGGGATTCATCCGAATGTTCGGTTGACCCGAGGCGTCCGAATGTCGTCGTCGTTTCCGTTTGGCTTTGAACCAACGCGACTTCCCGTCGATGTACCAGAACCCAATGACGAAGCGGTCGACCAAGTCCACTTTCTCGACGGAGGAATGGTCGACAACACCGGTGTCGATTCTGTACTCGCGATCCTGTCAAAGATCGATGACCTGGAGACTGAGAAAGGTCGAATGCTAAGGCAGGAACTACGACGCCGCGGCATCTTCCTGATCGAGATTGATGCGGGAGCGGGATCGGGCGATGTGACAAAGTCCGGTCCGGCAAGCCGAATCACTCAACCTTTTGGAGGATACAATCGCGGCGTGTACTCCGCAGCGAAACGAGCCCGAGATCGAAACGTCGCCGCGTTGAAGCTTCGCTTTGGAGACGCTTTTACGACCGAACCAATCAAGTCGTATCCAGAAAGCGATCAGGTTGATGAAATCATGACAACACTGGCGTTGCCTAAAAAGGACGTCCAGCGTTTGATTAACTCGTTTACAGAACCAAAAAAGATTGAGGAGATTCGCAAGGTACTTCTCCAGCGTTATTCGACGTTGGCAGGCCGCAATGAATAACATGAGGACAAATCTGTTTGGGCCTTTGGGCGCAAAGTCGCTCCGCAAATCTGTTGGAGTGCAGACAATCTTCGGTCAAGGTTGCGAGAGTAAGTGTTGAGAGTGCCGCATTGAAAAAAGAAATGAACCTCTGGTTTGAGAGACTAGGTGTCATATCGCTCTCGCTGCTGTTCATCGCTGCCGGCGTCAATCACTTTTTGTCGCCGAGCGTGTACTTGAAGATCATGCCGGACTATCTGCCTTGGCCGTTGGCTTTGGTTTTTGTCTCGGGGTTCTTTGAGGTGCTTGGTGGGGTTGGCTTGGCGGTGCCACGACTGCGGCGAGCGGCGGGGTGGGGATTGATTGCGCTGCTTGTTGCAGTTTTGCCAGCGAACGTGGACATGCTGATCCACGCGGACCAGTTTCCGGCGATCCCGGTTTGGGCGCTGGTTGCACGCTTGCCGTTGCAAGGTGTGCTGATCGCTTGGGTTTGGTGGGCGGCGGTGAAATCGCAATGAGATTCGTGTCTCCCAGTTATTCTCAGTGTCTCTAAATCACATGACCCGGCAAACGGTGTTTGGGCTCCGTTTCGGTGGGTCACTACGAAGTGGGTGATTGGAAACATCGCGTTTTGCAGGGGCAAACGCTGTTCTCAACTGGACCGAAAGGGAGGTCGCTACGGCTCCTAACCCAAACCGGCTAAGACACAGAGAACGTAAGAGTTCTGGCCCAGAAACCGAAATCCGGCCGCGAGTGCCGGCCAGAGTGTTCTCAGGATTCTGAGACGACTAAGAAACCGCCGCCGCGAACATTGACGCAAGTGGTTGCGGGATAACGGGATAAAACGAAAAAAGCCGATGCGGAGCACGCATCGGCTTTTCGTTTACCGTTGGGTCGGAAAGTGTTCCAACCTTTCAGAGAAGTTGCGGGAGCCGGATTCGAACCGACGACCTCGAGGTTATGAGCCTCGCGAGCTACCGGGCTGCTCCATCCCGCACAAGGAATATCGCAGGATCTTCACGGTTTGCCAAGGGCCGCCGAAGCCGTCGAAGCCAACTAGCTGGGAAAAAGTTTTAACCCTTCAAAGTCAGCCACCGACCGATCGCCGATGAAGCATCCGTCGCATGCAAACGAGAGTCACCTAGCGCTTGCAACGGTCGGTTGATGGAGCGATGCACAGTGCAGTGCACCCAACCCCCAAGCCAGGTCAAAACAGTCCACCGGATCGATTTGGCAAGTCGGCAAAGCGCCGCGCAGGATGTCCAACGCATGAGCGTCGGCTTCGCGGTCACGGAACGTCGGCATCAAGATTCGGTCGGGGCCGAGTCGCAAAAAGTTGCAGTAGCTTTGCGGCACCGCTTGCCCATCGATGAAACGAGGAGCAGGCATCGGTAGATCGATCACCGTCACGGCGGGTTCGGTTTGGCGCCCCCAAGTGATCAGTTGCCGGCGGATCTTTTGCAGCGACAACTGACTGGGGCCATGCCGATGATCGGCCGTCGCGACAACCACCGTGTGCGGATCCAAGAAGCGAGCCAATTGATCGATATGACCATCGGTATCGTCACCGGAAATCGGGGGAGCGATTGCGTCTTCGCCCGAAGATTCTTTGCGGCCGATTTCGCCCGATCCACATTCGCTGGGATCAGCTTCGCCCAGCCAAACGATTTCGGTCACGCCGAGGGTTCGATAAAGTTCTTCGGCGATCGCTTCCTTCGACATGCCGGGGTTACGCGTCGGCCCGACCAGAGTGGTTTCGCACACCAACAACCGACCGTTGCCATCGGTTTCCAACGCGCCGCCTTCGGCGCACAACGTCGATTCGATCAAACGCGCCGACACTTGGTCGGCGATTCGGGGACCGGCGGCGGCGTCGCGTCGAAAGTGTTCGTATTTACCGCCCCACGCGTTGAACCGAAAACGGACGGCGGCTAGCGGGACCGCAGCATCGCGAGTGTCGCCGCTTGGTGGCGTTGCCGAGTCATTGCCTGATGTCGCGGCGGAGGGATTAGGAGGCAAGACAAAGACGGGTCCGTAATCGCGAATCCAGCAATCGTCGGTGGGCGTTTCCAGAAACCGGATCTCCTTCAACGTCTGAGATTCCGACGAAGTATCTTGGTCGACTTGTCGGCGGATCAAGCCAGAGGCCGAGGGCACCAACGACTTGTCAGCAACGATCCACACCGGATGGGTGCGAGCAATTTCGACGGCCAAGCGGGCAAAGAAGGGCGGAACGTTTTCAAAACGCCCCGGCCAAGTGTCCGTTTTGTGTGGCCACGCCAGCCAGATCGCTGACGCGGGGTGCCATTCGGCGGGCATGCGCCCGGGCAGTTGCACCGCGGTCTACTCCATCGCGATTTCTTCTTTGACTCGTTGGATGAAGTGGGGCGACTTACCGCCCTTGCTGAGTTCTTCGGCGCGTTTTTCGGCTTCGTCCCGCTGGTCGAATTCGAACACGGCGACCCGTTTCAGGTTTTGGCTGAAGACGCCCCAGTACAGCTTCATGCGGACATCGGCCGCGGCCTTCTTCGTTTTCCGCGAGCTGCTTTTTTTCTTTTGTCTCTTTTCAGCAGTTTCCTGCTCCGTGGCGAGTGCTCGGGCGGCGAGTTCTTGGCGGCTTACGACCGAACGTGGCATCGAGAGGGGTCGGGGTTAAAAGGGAAGAAGGCGTTGGGGGACAAACCGCAGAAAATAGCACTTCAGGCGAACGTTTGTCACGGGGGAGAATCGCCTCGGGCGGGCAACAAGACGGTAAAAACGCGGTTTCGGGTCGACTTTCGGAGCCGATCCCGGGGACCACGGGCGGTCGGCCGGTGGCGGCGGATGTGGGGAATCGGGGGGCGTGGGGATCGATTCCCGGTCGATTGGCGAAAAAGGATCGCTATTCGCGGCGGCCAATTCCCTTTATGCTTGGGATACCTCAAAGAGAGTTAAGCTGCTGGCGGATGGAGAGATGTCAGCGGCCGCCGACGTGTTCGGCGTGCTGGGTATTCCCAGTGCAGCCGGAATTTGCCCCGATGGGGGCCCGATTCCGGCCGGCGATCACGGGTCCATCGCGTCCCGTGGTGAAAGCACTGTGACGGTCGGCACGGCGGGCGCTGAAAACGGTCGCGGGCCCGTCGATCGGCGGAACGAAGCATTTCGTCATTTCTTCGTCCGGGGCCCCGTGCGTCGGCGGGATCGTCCAGTGGTGCAGGATACATTCGTCGGAGCGATCACAGCATGCAAATCAGCGTATCGGCACGTCATGGGAGTCTTCAGCCGGGCGATCAGGAATTGATCGAAGAAAAGGCCGGCCGCCTGCGTCGACTTTACGACCGTGTCAGCGCGATCGAGGTGACCGTCGAACTGGTCAACCTGGACAAGCCCGCTATCGAAATCCGTGCCTCGGTCGAACAAGCTGACGACTGCGTGGCAACCGCCGAAGCCAGCAACGTCTTGGCGGCATTGGATTTGGTGATCCCCAAGGTGGAACAGCAGCTGAGGAAACTGAAAGACAAACGCACCGGTCATCGAGCCACCGGACACAAACACATCGAAAACCCTTCCACCGCAGCGGAAGACTGATCGTCCGGCCCCGTCCCGTCCCAGTGATGTGGCGGTGCCTACCTTCAATTTTTCAGTCGCGTCGGTCACCCCTGGTCGACCGACGCCCTGCGATCCGCTGCCGTGAATCACCTTCCATAAAGGAACCCGCTTTCCATGAAGTTCTCTGACTTTATCAAGACATCCGCGATCCGCGCGGAGTTGGCCAGCGAAACCAAGCAAACCGTCATTGAGGAATTGGTTCAATCGCTGCAAGAGGCCGGCGAAATCGACGCCGACCAACGCGACGACATCATCGCCGCGATCATGAAACGTGAAGAATTGGGCAGCACCGGCATCGGCCGCGGCGTTGCCGTCCCGCACACCAAGCACCCCAGCGTGCAAAAGCTGGTCGGAACCGTCGGCGTCAGCCCCGGTGGTGTCGATTTCGATTCACTGGACGGCGAACCCGTTCAACTTTTCTTTCTGCTGATCAGCCCGCCCGAACGCCCCGGCGATCACTTGCGTGCCTTGGAGAACATCTCTCGACAATTGCGTGATGAAACCTTCTGTCGTTTCCTGAAGCAAAGCAAGACTGCCGAAGATATCCAGCAACTGCTGCAGGAAGCAGACGACAATCAATTTGCCGCAGGCTAATGAATACCAGCCCTTTGGAGCGGACCGTCACCGTCGTCAATCCGCAAGGTTTGCACGCTCGTCCGGCCGACATGATTGTTCGTGCGGCCAACAAGTACACGTGCAATATCTTGATCGGCAAGTCGGGTGAATTGGTGGACTGCAAGAGCATCTTGTCGCTGTTGACCTTGGGCGCCACCCAGGGCACCGAGTTGTCGATTTCGGCACAAGGCGACGATGCCGCTGCGGCGATCCAAGAGATCAGTGCTCTGTTCGAAAACGGCTTCGAAGAAATGAAGCAGTTGCAGGACGCTGAGCATCCCGCCGAACCTTGAATGGTCGAACCTTGAAAAGCCGAGCCATCAAACGCCGGATCGTAGACCGTCCCGGAACGCGTGCCGCGCCGAACGCCCACATGCCGAGCCACTAGGAATCGAACCCTGGAACTACGACTGTTTGCCCGGCGACGGATCGCCGTACGAGCTGTTGCACCGGAGTCGGGGCACGGTTCACACTTTGCCGCCGGCCTTGGGAGTCTCCGATCCGACGTCAACGCAGCATTCCGCGTGGAGCGATCGATTCGGCACGTTGGTTTCCTTCGCGGCCGATACCCGATCAACTTCCAGACGCGGGCCGACTTTTCAGACGACGACCAACGCCCGAAGCCGAACATTCAAACACCGCGGCCGAGCCTCAGCGGCGTCGATCGTCAACGAGGCGAATGGAGCGTTGACCGGCAAGACGTAAGAAATCGGAATGTCGAACTTCGTTGCCGACCCAAGTTGCCCCCATCGCCCCACCAAGAACGTCCGATCCGACGAAGCAATGCCGCGGTTCAATCCGACCGGTAGCGTCACCAACAAAACAAGACACCGGGCCCTGGCCCGGACCAAACAACCAACCAATACAAGCCAAAACGAGCCTACGGAATGAGCCGCT
This sequence comes from Crateriforma spongiae, assembly GCF_012290005.1. Lineage (NCBI taxonomy): Bacteria > Pseudomonadati > Planctomycetota > Planctomycetia > Pirellulales > Pirellulaceae > Crateriforma > Crateriforma spongiae. The sequence continues at coordinate 623,259 of NZ_JAAXMS010000003.1, read as the reverse complement.
GATGGTGCGAATCGAATCGTTCACGCAGTGAACGGCGGTGACGTGCGGGTCCATTGATCTGCATCGCCTTCGGACACCAACGTTGTGAACGTGTTCGCCGACGGAAAAACCCGTCACGCACCCGTCACGGCTTGTCGACTGATGATGGTCGAGCTGCAAGGAATTCCCGTTGCGCCGGGTGTTGCCATCGGACCAGCCTTGGTGCTGAACGCCGAAGGATACAGCATCCCGCGTTGTCATATCGCGGCCAGCGACGCGGCTGCCGAACAGATGCGGCTGCGCGTGGCCATCGAGGAGGTTTCGAAACAAATCGAAGCCAATCGAATGCAGACTGCTGCCGTTGCGGGTGAAGAAACCGGTGACATCTTTTCGGCCCAACTGCAGATGCTGCATGATCCGCGGCTGAACGCCGAACTGACCAAGCGGATCGCGTTCCAACGTCACAGCGCCGCTTATGCGGTCAGTCGCGTGCTGCATAATTACGCGACCGCACTGCGACGGCTGGACAACCCACTGTTGGCCGAACGAGCGCAAGATGTGTTGGACATCGAACGCCAATTGTTGACCGAGTTGGGAGCGGCAACGCGTCGGCCGTTGGAGGACCTAAGCGAATCGGCCATCGTGTTGTGCCACATGCTGACGCCCAGCGAAACGGCCAGCCTGGATCGCCAACACGTGTTGGGTTTCTGTACCGAAACCGGTGGCCCCGGCGGGCACACGGCAATCGTGGCCAAGGGATTGGAATTACCCGCGGTGGTCGGCATCGGACCTTTCTTGGACAAGATCAGCGACCAAAGCTTGGTGATCGTCGACGGCGACCATGGCCGCTTGATCGTCGATCCCGACGAAGAAACCGTCGCTCGTTATCGCCGCCGCAACGAAGAACGTCGGGACTTGGCCCAGCGTTTGTCAGAACTGCGGTCGCTGCCGGCCGAGACGTCCGACGGCGTCCGAATCCGCTTGAGTGCGAACATTGAATTTCCGCACGAGGCCGCATCGTGTTTGGAACGTGGGGCCGATGGCATCGGTTTGTACCGGACGGAGTTTCTGTACCTATCCAGTGCCGAAGAACCCAGCGAAGAAGATCACTACGAGGCGTACAGCCAGGTGATCCGCGAAATGGATGGCCGCCCGGTCGTCATTCGCACCTTGGACTTGGGTGCGGACAAAATGGGGCGGCACCCGCAAGTGGATCGTGAAAACAATCCCTTCCTGGGGCTCCGCAGCATCCGTTTGTCACTGCGTCACCTGGACCTTTTTCGCCCACAGTTGCGGGCGATTCTTCGTGCCGCGGTCCACGGCGATGTCCGCGTGATGTTCCCGTTGATCACGACTTTGGCAGAACTGCGGCAAGCCAAAATGCTGCTCAGTACGGTCGCCGAAGACTTGGCCGTATCCGGCGTCCCGTTCCGCAGCGACATTCCGATCGGCATGATGGTCGAAGTGCCCGCGGCCGTTTTGATGCTGGACCGATTTGTCCGCGAAGTCGATTTCCTAAGCATCGGCACCAACGATCTGGCACAGTACACCTTGGCCGTCGATCGCAGCAACGAATACGTGGCCGAACTGTATCAATCGACCGATCCTTCGGTCTTGTCGCTGATTCGCCGCAGCGTCGAAATCGCCAACGCCAACGACACCCCGTTGGCCGTGTGCGGTGAAATGAGCAGCAACCCCGCGCGGGCGTTGCTGTTGTTGGGCCTGGGCATCCGAAACCTGAGCGTTCCGCCGTCGTCGTTGCCGCGGGTCAAAAAGGCGATCCGCAGCGTGTCGATCGAAGAATGCCAAGCGATCGCCGAACGCGTGATGACGTTCGAAGCGGCCCGGGACGTCGATCTGTATTTGATCGGCCGTTTGCGTGAACTCGTTCCGGAATTGGTGGTCAGTTGATGCGCGTCCGCTATCGCATTCGTTTCGCCAAAGTCGGCTTGCTGCGTTGGATCAGCCATCGGGACTTGGCAACCTTGTGGGAACGGTTGGCCCGCCGTGTGCGTTTGCCGCTGTCGATGACCGAGGGCTTTCACCCCAAACCGCGGATCGGATTCCCATCGGCTTTGGCGTTGGGCATCGAAAGCCTGGACGAAGTCGTTGAAATCGAATTGACCGAATCTCCGGCACCGACCGATTTGTTGGCGGTGCTGGCCGGCGACCGGCAACCGGGTTTGCTGATCCGCAGCGTCGCGCGGCTTCCCGAAGGTTTCGGCAAGGCGCGTCTGCAGAGTGCCGATTATGTGATCACGATTCCCGCCGATGCCGATCTGGCGGCGGTCGAATCATCGATCCAGCGTTTGAAAGACGAGCCTCATGTTTCGGTCCAGCGGAAACAGAAAACCGTGACCGCGGATCTGTCCCAACAAGTCCCCGTGATGCAGCTGTGCGATGCAAGTGAATCACACGACCGCGTGGCAGCCGATCCCCAATTCGAACACCAACAGCGTTTGCACTTGTCGATGAACAGCGTCGACGGCGCCGCGTTGAAACCAGGCGATGTCCTGGAATTGATGAATGTCCAACACTGGATCCCCGCCGGATCCACCATCACCCGCACGCGAGTCGTGCTGGTCAAAGACTTTACACCCGACGATCCCGACCAATACGCGGTGGCCACACCGCCGGGATCCGACCACGAAACACTGAAACCGTCGGCGTCCATGTAAGCATTCGTTGACCCCAAAGTTTTTCTTTGGCGATTCGCCTTGGCGGTTGAATCAAACACGAATGCCGACATCCAGCCGGCCCAACACCGAACGAGGTGAACCAACGATGACGACCAAAATGTTGATCAACGTTTTGCAGCCCGAAGAAAGCCGCATTGCCATTTTGAAGGACAATCGGCTGGAAGAGCTGTACATGGAACGCAAGAGCGTCGAAGCATTTGCGGGCAACATCTATCGGGGCAAAATCGTCAACCTTGAACCCAGCATCCAAGCGGCCTTCGTCGACTTTGGCGTCGGACGCAACGGCTTTCTGCACATCAGCGATGTCGAACCGCAATACTTTCGCCAAGGCGGTTACGACCCCGAAGAAATCATGCGGGAATCGGACGAAATGGCCGAAGCGTCCGCACGCCGCGCACGTGAATCGGGCCGTGGCGGCAAACGAGTCTTCAAGGGTGGTCGCCCCCGCGTGAAGCCGCCGATCCAAGAGATCTTCAAACGTGGCGACGAAGTCCTGGTCCAGGTGATCAAGGAAGGCATCGGAACCAAAGGCCCCACGCTTAGCACCTACATCAGCATCCCCGGCCGCTATCTGGTGTTGATGCCGGCGCTCGGCCGCGTCGGTGTCAGCCGCAAAATCGAAGACGAAGACGATCGCAAACGATTGAAGCGATGCCTGTTGTCACTGAACCCGCCCAAAGGCCTGGGCTTCATCGTCCGGACCGCCGGCGCGGGACGCAAGGAACAGGAACTGCAACGCGACTTGGAATACCTGTTGCGATTGTGGAAAGCGATCGTCCGCCGCGTGAAGAACAAGAAGGATCCCGGTGAGATTTACGCCGAAAGTGATCTGATCATTCGTACCATCCGCGACATTTTCAGTGACGAGATCGACGAAATCGTCATCGACGAAAAAGAAAGCTACGACCAAGCACGTGACTTTCTAAAGATGGTGATGCCGCGGGTGGCCGATCGGCTGAGCCTGTACGAGGGACGGGAACCGTTGTTCCACAAGTACAAGCTGGAAGAGGAGATTGTCCAAATCAATCAGCGGCAGGTTCCGTTGCCCGACGGCGGTAGCATCGTGATCGATCCCACCGAAGCGTTGGTGGCGATCGACGTGAACAGCGGTAATTTTCGTGGCAACGATTCGGCCGAAGAAAACGCGTTCCGCTTGAACTTGTCAGCGGCCAAGGAAATCGCTCGCCAATTGCGTTTGCGTGACCTTGGTGGTGTGATCGTCAACGACTTCATCGACATGCGAAAGGAAAGCCATCGCCGCAAAGTCGAACGCGCTTTGCGTGACGCGATGTCCGAGGACAAGGCGCGGACCAAAATCTTACGAACCAGCCCGTTCGGTTTGATCGAAATGACACGCCAGCGGATTCGTCCGGGCTTGAAGCGAACCATCTATCAAGATTGCCCGTGTTGCCAGGGACGCGGATTGGTCAAAACCGCCGAAAGCATGTCGATCGAAGTCATCCGCATGTTGGCCCTGGCCGTCAAGAACGAGCACATCAACCGTGTCACCGTTCGGGTGAACGATACCGTTGCTGCGTACTTGAACAACAAGAAACGTCGCGAAGTGACCGAGATGGAAGATTCCGGCAAGATGACCGTGCAAATCTTGGGCAGCGAAGGCCTGTTCCCCGAACACTTGGAACTGGACTGCCGCGACGAACACGGCAACCGCGTCGAAATCGACGCTTAGAAATTCTTTCGACGTCGATGTCTCGGTCACAGGTTTGGATTCGACCAAGTTCACAGCCAGGTCGATTCCCCGTGACCGAGACGATCACGGCGTGCTGCTAAAACAACCGATTGACACCGTTCAGGGCCGCCACGCGATACGCTTCGGCCATCGTCGGATAGTTGAACGTCGTTTCGATGAAGTAGTTGATCGTGTTGTGTTCACCCGGCTGATTCATGATCGCTTGGCCGATGTGAATGATTTCCGAAGCGTTGGCACCGAAGCAGTGCACGCCCAGGATTTCACGCGTGTCGCGATGGAACAACAGTTTCAACATGCCGGTGGTGCTGCCGGTGATCTGGGCCCTTGCCAGGCTGCGGAACTGTGCTTGGCCGACTTCATAGGGAATACAAGCTTCGGTCAACTCACGCTCATTTCGTCCGACCGAACTGATTTCCGGGCTGGTATAGATTCCCGTCGGAATGTCGTGAACCCGCAGGTTTCCGTCCGCGGTTCCCAACAAATGCATCGCGGCGGCACGGCCTTGGGTGTACGCGGCGCTGGCCAGTGACGGCATTCCGATCACATCACCGACGGCATAGATGTGCGGCAGCACGGTCTGGAACTGTTCATTCACATCGATTTGGCCACGGCGGTTGGCTTCGATCGGAATGTTGTCCAGTCCCAAGTCATCGGTATTGCCTTGGCGGCCGTTGGCCCACAGCAAGACGTCGGTCTTCAAACGCTTGCCACTTTTCAGGGTCAAGATCACGCCATCGTCTTGCGGATCGATCGAATCCATGGACTCGTTGTGACGGATGATGACGCCCTGGTCACGCAAGTGATAGGAAAGTGCATCGATGATTTCGTCGTCCAAGAATTCCAGCAATTTGGAACGCGAGTTGACCAGGTTGACTTTGATTCCTAGGTTCCGAAACATCGACGCGTATTCGGTGCCGATGACACCGGCACCGTAGACCGTGATCGAATCGGGACGTTCTTCCAGATCCAAAATCGTGTCGCTGTCAAAGACGCGCGGGTGATCAAAATCGACGCCCGGCGGACGCCAGGGTCGGGTGCCGGTGGCGACGACAAAAAACTTGGATCGGATCAGTTCGCCGTCATCGACTTGCACGGTGTGTTCGTCGACGAACCGGCATTGGCCACGGTGTACCGGAACGTGATTGCGGTCGTAAAACGACTGCCGCATGCTGACCTGTTTGCCGATGATCGACTGGGTGCCCCGTTGCAATTGGGCCATCGACGGGCTGACGTTCACCCCCATTTCCCGCAGCACCGGGTTGCGCAACGATCGCATCGTGCTGGTCACCGCGTAACGCAGGGCTTTGCTGGGGATGGTGCCCCAGTGGGTGCAGCCGCCGCCGATCTGTCGGTACCGTTCGGCCACGCCGACCCGCAAACCGCCCTTGGCCGCCTGCATCGCGGCGCCCTCGCCGCCGGGGCCGGTCCCGATCACAAACAGATCGTAGTGAAAGTTCGATGTAGTCATTGTGTCGGTCGATCCCTGCTTTCATCGCCAAAAGTCCAAACGAGTCGACGTACTGGGTACGCCGGTGCCCAAGGTTTTACGATACCCCGAGACAGCGTCCAGACCGTGCTGCGGCATCGCCCGGGGTCCGCAACGGGCATCGGAACCACATTAATGCGATTTTGCGGGCCCGTGGGACCAAAGAATCCCCCAACAGTTCGCTGTTTCGATCATCCTGGCGTTTGCGGTACGATCTGCCGGTAATCGTACCGCTGGTGACCCTACCGTTCTGACCGCCTGATTTTTGGCCGAGCCCCAAAGCCTTGCTACAAATCCAAGACCTGCGAAAGTCGTTCGGTTCGACCCGCGCGGTCGACGGGGTGACGTTTACGATGGGCGAAGGCCGGCGGGTCGCGTTATTGGGACCCAACGGTGCGGGCAAAACCACCACGATACGCTGTATCTCCGGTCGGACCCGGCCCGATTCGGGTTCGATCACGCTTTCAGGTCGACCAATCGACGAAGCCGGAGTCCGCGACGGGATCGGATTGGTTCCTCAAGACATCGCCGTGTATGGCGATCTGTCCGCGAAGCAGAACTTCTACACGTTCGGTCGATTCCACGGACTGCGTGGTGACAAACTGGCCGACCGGATTGACTGGGCACTCCACTGGACAGGCCTGGACGGCCGCGCCGACGAATTGGTGGCGGGATTTTCCGGTGGCATGAAACGACGTGTCAATCTGGCGTGCGGTGTGTTGCATCGGCCGCACCTGATTCTTCTGGACGAACCGACCGTGGGCGTGGATCCGCAAAGTCGTCATCGAATATTTTCAATGCTGAACGATTTGAATGCGGCCGGAACGTCGATTTTGTTGACGACCCATCATTTGGACGAAGCCCAGTCACAAAGCGACAAAATCGTCATCGTCGACCAGGGCCGCGTCGTCGCCGAAGGCAATTTTGATCAACTGGTGGCTCAAACCGTCGGTCCCCAGCGTCTGGTCCGTCTGCGTGTCGACCAGGCATCGCAATCACCGCCACCGCCGCACCACAGGGACCTGGGAAGCGGACCGCAGCATCAACGGGAAACGGTGACCGCCGGTGCACGCCGATTCGCAACGTTGACCGCAAAGATTGATGATGTCGGCCGTGAATTGCCCGGCGTTCTTGAATCCGCAAGGCAACAAGGCTTTGCCATTCACGACGTCGAAGTCCAAGCCCCGACTCTGCACGACGTTTTTTTGCATCTGACCGGACACGATTTGCGAGATTGACACGCGGCCATGATTTGGACGGTCATCCAAACCGGTTTTCGTCGACTGGTCCACAACCGTGTGGAACTGGTGATGACGTTCATCGTGCCGATCGCATTCTTCAGCATCTTCGCTGTGATTTTCGGACGCGGCATGGGCACCACGCCAAGAATCAAGGCGGTGGTGGTCGATGAAGTCGAATCCGAGACAAGTCAGGCCATTGCATCGGAGATCCGTGATAGCCCAGGACTTCGCTTGATGCAACAAGGCGAACAAGTCCTGACCCGACAGGATGCGCAGGACTTGGTACGCGGCGGCAGCGTCACGATTGCGATCGTCCTGACCGGAACCGACGCCGAGATCCGTGCGGATTTATTGGCCGACACTTCAGATCAAGTGGCACCACAAGTTGTCAACGCCTTGGTCACCCGAACGCTGATGGTCCATGCGGCCGGATCATCCGGCATGTCCGTGATGGCCGCATCAGCCATGGGATCCGCGTCCAGCGACGATGTGGATGAAAGTGCCGAACAAAGCACGACGTGGGTCAGTGACGTCAACGCCAAGCCGGCCGCCGCCATGGCCGACGTTCAAGTCGTGGACGTAATGAAATCAGGAAAATCCAATCCGGTCGTCAGCATGTACGCGGCAGGCATCGCGGTGATGTTTTTGCTGTTCGGTGCCGCGGGCGCCGGCGGTGCGATGCTGGAAGAGAAGGAAAACCAAACCCTTGATCGTTTGCTAAGCACACGTTTGTCGATGGACCAATTGTTGCTGGGCAAGTGGTTCTATCAAACGATGCTGGGAATGGTCCAAGTCAGCGTGATGTTTATCTGGGCAATGATCGTCTTCGGCGTCGACCTTTGGCGTCACCTGGACGGATTCATCGTCATGACATGTGTGACCTCTGCCGCGGCCGCGGCCTTCGGTTTGGCTTTGGCAACACTTTGTCGTTCCCGAGGCCAACTGAATGGGTTGTCAGTCATCTTGATTCTGACGATGAGTGCGTTGGGCGGATCGATGGTGCCGCGTTACGTGATGAGCGATTCATTGCGTCAGGCCGGGTTGTGGACCTTCAATGCGTGGGCACTGGACGGTTTTGACAAGGTCTTTTGGCGTGACCTGCCGGTATCCACACTCGCCCCACAGTTGGTTGTTTTGTTGGCTTGCACCTTTGGTTTCTTAATGCTGGCTCGACTGTTGGCCATCCGCTGGGAAACGGAATAACGTTTGGCAACCGGCGGAGAATGTCGGTGGGCACACGTGCGGACTAGCGGTGACCGACCGATAGAGTGGCCACCTTCATCGCTTATGTTTGGATACGCCTGTGTTATCCTGGTGGACCGGCGTGGTGCGATTCACCGATGTCTGAATCGCGTCTTTTGAACCACGACCAAAGCAATCCGCCCAAAAACTTTGGCCCCCGAATCAGCATGAAAAACCAACTTGGTATCCACGTTGCCTTTGCTTGTTTGTTGTTGTCGCTGACGATCAATGTATCCGCTCGGGGCGATGAGCCTGCGTCTGTCGCCGATGCGACCAGCGAAGAAGGATTCGTCACCCTCTTCGATGGACAATCCTTGGACGGTTGGACCGGCGCGGTTGACGGTTACGAGGTGGTTGATGGGGCGATCCAGTGCAAAGCCAAGCACGGCGGAAACCTTTACACCAAGGAAGTGTACGGGGACTTTGTGGTCCGATTGGAATTCCAGTTGCCGCCACGGGGAAACAATGGTCTGGCCATTCGTTTTCCGGGAAAGGGTGATCCCGCCTACGTCGGCATGTGTGAATTGCAGGTACTGGACAACACGCATCCCGATTATGCCAACTTGGACGATCGACAGTTCCACGGCAGCGCCTATGGCATGGCGGCAGCCAAACGTGGCGCGTTGAAGCCGGTTGGTCAGTGGAACGAACAAGAAGTCACCGTGATCGGACCCACCATTCGTGTCGTGTTGAATGGCCAAGAGATCCTGAACACGGATTTGTCGAAGATCGATGAATACTTGGCCGACCGTCCGCACCCCGGCAAGGATCGTGTAGAGGGTCACTTTGGTTTTGCCGGCCACGGCGATGCGGTCAAGTTTCGAAACGTCCGTATCAAATCGCTGTAGGCCCAGGGGTCCCCATGTGTCCCGCAACGCTTAGGCGGGCCGCAGCCTTTGAACGTCGCCCGATCCCAACGTCAGAATCGTATCCTGAGTCTGGACACGAAGGTGGCCGGTGGGATCGATTCCCAAGCATCGGCCGGTCATCGGTTCATTACCGCGCGTGAACCGGATCAGTTGGCCGGACAGCCAGCATCGACTGCGAAATTCGCCCAGCACTGACTCCGGTGCATTCTCTAGTTCGGATAGCGTCGACAAGATTCCGGACACGATCGGAAACAGCACGTCATAGCGTTTGATGGGACGCCCGACGTGCTGGCTGAGCGAGATCGCGGGGGGAACATCAGGACCGACGAAATCCGGCGCACTGGACACGTTCAAGCCGACGCCCACGATGACGCGACGTTTGCCCGATGGTGTGGGCGTCGATTCCTGGACCGCTTCGCACAAAATGCCGCCCAGTTTGGAATCCCCAAGAATCAAATCATTGGGCCATTTCAAACGCAACATCAGGGGAGCGAATTCGAAATCGATCGCCCGTGCGATTCCGACACCCACCGCCAATGGCAATGTTTCCATCGTTCCCGCTTCGACGACCAGGCTGAACGTCAGCGTGCCATCATCGCTTTCCCACTGACGTCCCATTCGGCCGCGACCGCCGGTTTGCTGGTCAGCCAGCACCAAGCGAGGCAGTTGGGACGAATCCATCGCTTCGCTGCGGACTTGGTGAATGGCCAGCGTGTTGGTCGATGCCGTTTCCGGCAAATACACAGCCGTGGCGCAAACCTGTTCATCCAGCAAGCGTTTGACAGCGACTTTTCCAGACGGATCAATTTCCGATTGCATGGGCTTGGGCAAAAAACGAAGGACATAAAACACAGCGAGGCAGACGTCGCATCAAAACGAAGCGGCGACGACCACCGCCCATGATCGGGCGGTCGCCAAGCCAGTGGGTGGCCGGCCAAAGACAAGAGCATTCATCGATCACTGCCAAACGCTTGCCAGACTGATGCCAAGACTCCCAGCATCACGGCGCCCAGGATTGCCAATGTCGTGTACCGCCACAATGGGCGAATGGACGTGTTCCAGGATGCCGATTCAAGCGGACCGGTGCCGCCGTGGTTCGCGCGAACGTATTCGTCGTAATCGAAATCGTCGTCCCAATCTTCGGCCCCCCATTCTTCGCCTTCGACGGCATCGTCATCCCATGGGTCATCAAGATCATTCATCGAAATTTGGCGTGGCGCCAACCAACTGCTGGCTTGGGAGTATTCATCTCGACGGCCGCTTGGCCATCTTTCCAGAGACAAAACGAGATCGCTGGAGGGATCAGCGGCAAATTAACATCCCTGTGCCGTCGCGCGATGACAAAATGGCGCACTGCGGCGAGGGTTGAGCACACGGGTGTTCGACATGCCGAAAACCGCTTCGCGAAGTATAAAACGAAAGGAAAACAATCGAGATTTTTCCGTGTTTTTTTGACGCCCAGCCGTAATTTGGGGCCATGAATGGACGCTAATAGAAAGTGTGGATCATCCGTGCCAGCAGGCGGCAGCACTCCTGATCAACCAACATTTGAGGAAACAGGGCAACAAGACTTTCAACCGATCCAACGTATGGGCATCGTGCGGACCACTACTGTCCGGATGAATGGCGTTGGTCGGGTTAGGTGGCAAAGTGGGTACCAACACGTTGTTTTTGGTCGCAGCCGTTCGCGACCAAGCCGATGCAGTGGCGGCAAGCTGTGAATCGGCTCAGTGGGCGCTTCAATTCTGTACCGGGCCGAGTGAGTACGCGTGTGTTCGCGACGCATCGCACCCCAGTTGTGCGGTGATCTTTGAAAGCCAGGGGATCCCCCCAAGCTTCCTGTCGCTTCGTGACATCGCCGACGAAGTTCCGATCCCATGGCTGGTTCTGACCGACCGTCCCGATATGGCGGTGGCGACCAAGTGGATGCGGTGCGGTGCGATGGATGTCTTCCCAATCGACGTGGGAACATTGACTTTGCGAGCGGCAATTGAAAATGCGATGCGAGTCGACGCTGAAAAGGCAGGCCTGAATCGCCGCATGGCCGATGCCAAAGCCGCGTATGCAACGCTGTCTCCACGCCAACGCGAGATCGTTCACTTGGTGCTGGAAGGTCGGCAGAACAAATGGATCGCCAACAGTTTGGAAATCAGCAAGCGGACCGTCGAACTGGACCGGGCCACGGTGCTGGCCAAACTGAACGTGGAAAATGCTGTGGAATTGGCTCGACTGGTGACCGAATTGCGTTGCCATGAGCAATGGGGTGGCTGCGTGCATTGTCGGATCGACCCGGGCACCAGCAAGGTGGCCGGACCACATTGGCAACACACCTCTGACAATCAACCACAAGCGGTTGCCGAATCGCCCTATCGAAGCAGCAGTGATCCAACAGCGTAAGATCGCCACAGTGCGGTCCCGCGTGTGCCGACCACTTCGACCGACCGCGAGACATGCTCCATGCGCGATTGGCCGGCGAAAACTAGCCGGCCGCACAATGGGTGGCGTCTGCATTGCGACGCAGCGCCCGCAAGATGCGATGCTGTGCGACGCGCAATCCGCCCAGCGTCATTCCCAGGTCTTCTGCAACCACCGCCTGGGGTTCTTCGCACAGGACGACGCGGCGAAACGCATCCAGGTTGCGTTTGCTGAACCGATCGCCCAAGGCGTCCAAATACTGCTGGACCAACTCGGTTTCGTACTGTCGGTCCCACCGCGAAGACAACTCGCTGCGATGGTCTTCCAGCTGGTCAGCGATCGACGACAAATCCGCCACCAGTGCACAATCGTGTCGCCGATCGCGTGAGGCCCACAAACGTCGCATGCGATTGGCGGTCACCCGGCGCAGCCAACGTGGAAAACAGGTTTCATCGCCCGAATCAACGAAGGTCTCGATTTCCGAATGCACGGTCGTCAGAACTTCCTGACGGATGTCCAACGCGTCGGCGGACTGGACACCGGCTTGTTCCAACCAAGCCAGAATCATCCGGTCGTAGGTCTCGATGAACACCTGCCAAGCCAAGTCGCTGTCGTGGCGGAGCAGCCGCTGGATTTTTCGAAACTTCGTCTCCACAGACACACGCGGCCCCCGAATCATTCACAACCGTACACTTTGAACCAATGCTCAGACCCGACCAATGACCGGCATTCCGCCACTAGGGGCATGCAGGGTGCCATGGACACCCACACCTGAGCTTCAAGCAATTATCCCCAAGATTCAACGCTCATTTTGCACCTAACCGCATTTGGCAAACCTGCTTTCTCGTCCGATGTTTGGTCATGGGCAAGGCAAACAGACTGTTTGTGGGGTAACGATCTAATCATCGCGAGGTGGCAAGACTTGACCGGGGCACGTCAGGTCGATGATTCGCGATGGACGATTTCCCAGCCCGCGCGGGGCCACGGCGCGGGCTGGGATTTTTTTTGCGCCGGTGCCGTTCTTGATCGCAGCCCCCGCAGAGTTTTGCGCAGGCCCCGCAGCCAAGGTCCTCAACCGTTTGGCGAGTGCGTTTCGTCGGATCCGGTGATCGGATTGCGGTGAACGCGACGACGCCTAGACTGACGGAATGAAAATTCCTCAGTCGCGGCAACGTGGTTCGTTGGGCGCGAACATGACGCCGATGATCGACGTGGTCTTTCTGTTGATCATTTTCTTCCTCGTGTCCAGCCATTTGGCACGACGCGAAAGCCGTTTGCCGATGGACTTGCCCGGTGCGCAGACGTCGGCCGATGCCGATCCCCAGCGAGCCGCTCTGACCATCAATGTCGACCAAGCGGGCCGCGTCGTCGTCCACGGGGTCGCGGTCAACCCCGATGACCTGCTGGCAATTTTGAACGATCATCTTCGCCGCAATGAATCCGATGCCGCGGTCCGTATTCGAGCTCATCGCTTCGCCGCGTATCGTTCCGTCGAACCGGTGTTGCGGACTGTCGCCGACACAGGCATCCACGATGTGCGACTGTCAGTTCAAAAGTCACGTGTCGGGGGATCAGCGCGATGAAGGTTCCCGCCGCCAGCGAAGCAACATCATTGGAGGTCAAGATGACGCCGATGATCGATGTCGTGTTCTTGTTGCTGGTGTTTTTTGTCTGGACCAGCAGTTTCGAAAAGCCCGAATTCGATCTACCCAGTTCAATTGTTCAACCGCCGCAAGGAACCAGTGAAGTCCAAACCGCCGATCAACCGGTGGAATCCTTTGATGAAATCGTTGTCCGGTTGATCGAATCATCCGGCATCATGCAAATCCGCATGAACGGGCAAGCGATCGATTCCGCGGACCAATTGCATCAGCGATTGGCGGAAATTCTGGCACTGGACGTGGAACCGTCGGTGGTGATCGACCCGGACGGCAGCATCACCATGGACGATGCGGTGCATATCTATGACGTCGCGCGGTCGGCAGGAGCGGCAAGAGTACTGTTTGCCACCGATGACGCATCGGACAACGCCGTGTCGCCGCAGGTTGCACCGTGATTTCCAGCACACTGAATTGCACAAGTCACCTGTCGCACCACAACACTTTGCCAACTAGTCGTTGCACCGGAGCCTCCACTGGGTCCCGGGTGCGAATTTGGTGTGCGATGGTGCTGGCCACAATGATGGCTGTGGTTTCACCGTCGCTGTCCGCTGCCGCCCAAGACGGGCCGGTCGGTCGCTGGTCGACTGTTCGTTCGGCCGACGTTGCCGATCGAATGATCCAAGCGTCCGCGTTGGACGAGGCTCTTGGGTGGTGCATGCGAAATCGAGGCCAGTTGGCACCGCAAAGCGACGCGGGGGTCTGGTGGCTGGCCAAATCGATTGAGGTCCAAGCGTTGATCTTGCGCCGTGATGCGGAAGATCCGTCATCGATGATTCAAAGCGTGATTGAACCGGCCGAGTCGTTTCTGCGGGCATATCCAGATCATTCGCGACGCTGGTTCTTGCGGTGGTCCATCTGGACGGCTCGTCGAACCGTCGCGGAATCGACCGTTCTGGACGCGATCCAGCGGCGGGGTGACGAATCGTTGGTCGATCGTGCGATGCGATTGATGCTGGACGTCGAACGCGGGCTGGACGAATTGGCAAGCCGTGTCGACGACGCCGTCCAAGACCGGCGACAATTGCTGCAGCGGTTGACGCCGCCGGGCGACGATAGGCGTGACGCGATGATTCAAGATTTGTTGCAGTTGCGACAGCGAATCGGCATCGCGCGTGTCTCCGGTGCACTCCTGCGTACCGAGCTGTTTGATCCCCAGAGCCGAGATTTTGTGGGCAGTGCCGCCACCGCCGTGCGTTTGGCCGCCGACGCCGCCGCGGGCTTGCCCGAAGGCTCGGAGGCTCGAAACGCGATGGAACGATTATGGACAGAATCGCTATTGCGAGCCGGACGTTTGGACGAAGCCCGACGCCGACTGGAATCGATGGACGGTCGATCATCCGATCCACAATGGATGGCGTTGGACATTCGCCTGGCGATTGCCGAAGGCAACCTCAGCAGTGCCCTTGGCGACTTGAAAACGTTTTACGGCGGCACGCCAAGTTCCGCGTCATCGTCCATCGCAATGGATGGCGCACGCTTGCGATACTTGATGGCGTTGTCGGAGTCCTCCGATGCACCAACGGATTCGGCCGCCGCAATTACCTGGTGGGTCGATGCGATCGGACAGCGACACGGAAAGTTCGCACGCCGTCGAGCCGAATCCTTGTTGCTGGCCGATGCCGGTGACGATCCGGGGTCGATCGCCTCACGTGTCGAACTGTTGGCGATTTCTGGCCGCGATCACCTTCGGTCCGGGCGATATGGCGAAGCGGCCGAAAGCCTTCGTGCCGCGGCAACGCGAGCGCCGGCGGCCAAGCTGGCTTCGCAATACGCCATCCAAGCGGCCGTCGCCTATCAGCAAGCCGGTGACACAAACGCGGGTGCACGGTTGCTAGGCGACATCGCCGAGAAGCACCACGAGTACAGCCAGGCTCCCGCATTGGCGCTGCAGGCGATCGTGTTGCAAAGCGAAGCCGATCCCGCCATCGCTACGCAAACGTTGATCACGGAATTGCGGTCGATGGTGACGTCATGGCCTGGATCGTCACAGGCGGTGTCCGCCAAGCAGTGGGCACGCACGGTCCTTGAACGGAACGGGCAGCCTTGGCGGGCCGTCGATGTCCTGGCGTGGAATCCGCCGCAACACTGGGTGCCCGATGAAATCAGACAAGCCGCACAGATCGGCGTGCGTGCCCTTTCCAACGGCACGGAACCATCGAGCCCGACTCCGGTGCAAGACGTTGTTTCGAAACTTTTGGAATCAACCGATGCACCGGAGTGGTCCGACGAAGACGCTGTCGCGGCCTTGGCCGAATGTCTGGTCCTATTCGCCGACATGTCGGATCTGAGAAAGGTGACGCAGGAAACGAAGGTGTCGCTGGATGGTTTGCGGCCGCCCTTGGATGTTTTCCTGCGATTGCGACAAGGTGGAAAGTCCGCGTCCATGCCACCGCCGGATGACGCGGACTTGGCCAAAGCCATGGCGTGGCGACTGATGCGGGACGCCAAAGACCGTCGGGGAATGCGTCGGCATGTCGCGGGTCAGCTAATCCAGTGGCCGACACTATCGCCGGACGATTTCGCCGCCGCCGAACGATTGATCTGGCTCGGCCGCAGCGATGAAGCGATCGCACTGTACGACGCCATGCTGTCATCATCGCCGGGTGGAATCGCCGTACTGCGACGTGCCGCATCCGACTTGTCCGATAGCCGCCGGGGAGACGACTGGAAAGAGGCGGTCAAGCTTTGGGATCGGCTGGCCTCCGGCGTTCCTCAGGGAAGCGATGCTTGGTACCAAGCACGACTGAGGGCCGCCAAACTGTATCGGTTGTCCGGACGTGCGAGCGAGGCGGACAAGCGGGCACGCTATGTCTTACTGACTCGTCCGCCGAATGACTCAAAATTGAAACAAGCTTTCCGGGCTTTGGTGCTGACCGAAGCGTCCGACAAGGCAGACAAGTAGAAGGCGGTCGTGAAGCAAGCAGTGATGTCTGACCTGTTTCGATCTTTTGCCGACGAGGGACGGTTCGTGATTTTGTATCACGACGTCGGGCCGAATCTATCCCGAACCAACCGTTCGCACTTTGACTGGATGTTCGCCGGCGTCGACGGTTTGGTGACGTTCGCGGTCGTGCCCGAACCATGGGAACAGGCACTGGCCGAAAGAGTCGAACTTTCGCAGACCGACGTCGGTTCGGATCGTGGTGCGGTTCGACGAGGTCGGTGGACACCGGGAATGCGTCCGGTTCCCGACAAGCCACTGGCAATCACGGCGACCCGGTTACCCGACCATCGTGATAAGTACCTGGACTACGAGGGCTTGGTCTCGGGAAATCGCGGCAGCGTCCGCCGTGTCGATTCGGGATTCTTTCGTCAGCGTCCCGCTGGCGCATGCCTGGACATTGCGTTTGATGACTGTCCGTCAATGCGACACGCACATGCTCTTGCACCGGAGACGACGTACCGACGCCGCTTGTCGTTTTCGCCGTTGCCGCAAAGTCCGTCGTCGCTATTGGCGGAGGCAGCCGATCAGCGGATCTGCGACTTGGATTTTTCCGAGGGAATCAACAACGCCTGGCGTCTGGAATTGGGATCCGGCTGATAGGACACGAAACGGTGGATGCTGGTCTTAGGACGATAATCGGTCTTGGCCGATTCGCCCGAACGTCCGGCCAAGCTGATCTGCCCTTGTCCCAACTGGATCGATTCCACCAGAACCGGGCGGATGGCAAATTCGGGATGTTCACCGGGGATCGCCAGCAGGGCGACCGGGCCGGTTTCGGTCATGTCCCACTGAATATCAATGTCGCCGACGGCAGCCTCGCGGCTGATACGATCCAAGAAATGCCCCCAGGGGATCGACAGCGCACCGGCCCGCAAATCTTCCAGACGAATGGCCAACATGTTGGGTTGTTCGGTCAATTCCACGCTGACTTGGCAGGACACGACCGTGTCAATCCGCCGGTTTTTCAATCGTGCCGCGGCCAACATTCGTCCGTCTTCGATCGCAACACGAGGCTCTGACAGCCCCCGTTGTAACCAGTGCGGAAAACTCTTGGGCAGTTCCTCGGCCAGCCAAGCATTGATTTCTTCATTGGAAAACGTCGCGTGCCAGGCACCGGGTTGTTGAGCGGCGTCTTGCAAACGTTGAACGTTTTGGTTCATCCGCCTGGCGGCTTGCACCCGGTCCTGGGCCGCGACGCTTTCATCGCTGCGCTGAGTCGCCAAGCGATAAAATTCTGGGACCTGTTGGGTTTGGCGGATCGCCCACCACGCCCACGCGCCGGCCAGCACGGCGATGATCACACAAGCCGCGGCGAATCGCCGAAACCATTTTCGCATTCAACAAACTCCGCTGCGGACCGGTGCCGATCGCGTCGCCATCAACGACGCCTGACCATGTGCACTAGGGATGGATGTCGGTCGCCCCGATCCGCACCGCGGAATCAGAACCGTAATTGTTGTGGCAGCCAACTGCGAATCCGACCGGTCATGCCTTGATCAGATTCACTGGAATCGGCATCAACGGGACGAATCGCCTGGTCGCGTTTCGATGTGGACGATTTCATTTCCGATCCCGATCGCCCCCGCACAAATGCGGGCTCCAGCGAATCAGCATCCAAACGCAAACCGGCGTGGTCATCCAACAACAATTGGGACCACTGATTTTGTAGAAGTCGGGCGGCGTGTGTCAAATTTTCTTGACGGACTCCGTCGATGGCCAGGAACGCCAAACGCTGTAATTCGTCTCTTTCGGGCCGCAACGGAAACCACTGTTGCAGTTTCAGGTCGTCGATCCAGACTTTGCCGGAATCCAGTGAATCGATCGCCAATCGCAACTGCCGAGCGTCCCGTGGAATGTCCGCAACGGTCAACAAATGCTGTTGATGGCTCCACGCCGAATCGGCTTTCAATCGGATCGTTTGTGACCGACGGAACGCTTGGCCACCGGCGTGACCTTCCAACGTGGTACGCAATCGCAGCGGTGGTTGGTTCGATTTGCCTAGCCCGCGCAGCGACGCGGTGACCGTCAGGCGACCGGTCAAGGGTGCCGCGATCGCGTCGCTGATGACCCATGTCCGATTGTTCGATCCAGGTGGATTGGTCAGGCACAATGACCGATCGCCCCCCGCCGGATTCTTGTCATCCAACAGAACCGCGCCTTCGGGAAATTGGGAATGCACCCAGCCGATCAGCCCCAATTGGCCGACGGATTCGAAATCACCGTTTGCCAGACGACAATCACCCTGGGGATGAGTTTGATCGGCCAACTGATCCAGCAAGCCCATCCGCTGAATCACTCGAGTCACGTCGTGCTGAACCGCTTCGGCCAAAGATTTCCCGCCGACCGGAACGACGCGAACGAATCGTGGCACCGGAGACTTTGTTGACCAAGCGACCGCCGTCCACTGCCCGGGGCCCAACCGGAATCTCGTTCCTTCGGGTTCACGATCGCGAGATTCCTGAACAGCCGTGTCGTCGCTGTTTTTGGATTTCCCGGTCGCTTGGATGTACGCATCGACCGGCCAAGGAGCCAGATTGCCCAGCGTCAAAAAGTCGGGATGTTTGGTGGAAGCCACCGAAGGGGAATTTGCGCCAGTGTCGTCAATGGGTTCCTTGCCGCCGTGCATGCCACCGACGCTGTGTGCGCGTGCAATCACGTAATCATGATGCGAATCAGCGGCCGCCAGCAATGTTCCATCGCCGGTGGGCAGGGCAGTGAAACGCCGCAACGTGGCCCAAATGCGATCATCCGACGGCAAAAAATCGGGTGTCACGTGCAGCAAAACGACGTCGGGGTCCAGGCGAGCGATCCCCATCTGAAGGTCGCGCCACACCGCTTCACCCATCGCCGTGGGTTGCCCGAGGTCATGGGGCGGTTGCCCACACCACAGCGCGATCGGTCGGTCGTGTTGATGATCGACCCGTTCGCGGCGGGGACATCGCAACCGACTGGCAACCGTATAAGCATCTCGCCCCATCGCGTAGACATCCACCGTATGCAGTGATGCGGTTGACGATGTCTTTGACGACACCCAAGTCGCCCAACCGGAATCCTGAACAGGCTCCGGCGCAACCTGTTGTTCGCCCTGATCCACGGACGCCGGTGCTGGTGATTGCGTCGTCTGATGATCGGACGTCCTATCGGCCGTCAACAAATGACCTTCGGCGTATCGACACCCGCTGGATTCCAGCACGGAATTCAGGATTCGTCGGGGATGCGGCAACAGCGAATCCGAAACGACCACGCCATCGATGTTCATCGTGCGCACAAACTCGCGGCACCGCTGGGCGGCAACCCAGTCCTTTTGGGCCTGGCAGGTGGCATCGACAAATTCATCCTGCAGGGATCGCCAATCGACATCGCCGGTCCATCGCGCCGACCAGTCCGGGGACGATACCGCCAGATAGACTTGCCGACCGCCCCCGCTGTTCTTCGTACGATTCTGGTTGTTGGTCGCGGAAGGAATGTTGGTCGATTCCAATTCAACCGAGCGAATGAGCACGTCGCCCGGACCATCGTTGGTCACCGTCAAACGAAAGGTGTCACCGGCACCATGCACCAGCATGCTGGTTTCTTCCCACCGATCAGCATCGGGATCCAAACCATCGGCCGCGCGATCACCGCTGGCGATAACGCGACAAACCGCGGCATCGCTTGCGCCCGCCTGCTCCGCTGCAACCGTCAGCACGGATCCAATCGGTCCGGTGTGACGAATCCGAACACGATAAAGTCGGCGGCGTTCGGGTCCGTTTCGCCCCAACAACTGCCGAGGGTCCAGCTGCCGTGCATGAACCAGTTGCCGAGGATCGACCAACTGGCGAGGATCCAACCGATTGGACCCTGCGTACAGTTCCAGCTGAATTGACTGAGTGGCTTTCAACTTGGCCGCCAAGGAATCTCCCTTGCCCACCGCAGGCAAATTCAACAGCGGGTTGGGCGTCATCCCTGGCAAATGTGGCAAGGCCGAACCAGTGATGGGGTTGGACTTAGGCATCCAGCGGTTGAAAGGACGCAGGGGGTCGCCGCCCGCCCGAATCGCATCCTCGTTACGCCACGTCACCGCGGCAATCGCTTCATCGGAAAGCTTGTCGCCGTTCCATGCATCGGAGTGTTCGGTTTCAACATCGGACGCGTCGTCATTGGTTTCCGGCAACACGACCAAGGTCAGCCGCGTCATCGGCATCAACTCGGTCGCTTTGCGGAATCGATTCCAAGCCGAATCGACAATGTCGGTCAACTGAATCCGCAATTCGTAAACGCCGGCTAGTAAATCATCGGGCAGGTCCACGGTGATCGTTTCGGTGGATCCCTGATCATCCCAAACCGACGTCGCAGTTTGTCGATCCACGTCACGAGTCGGTTGAACCGACAGCAGTCGTGCGATGAAGCGAACCGCTTGTCCGGTGGTCGCATCACTTCGCGTTGCTTGAATTTGAATTTGGGATGCGGTGCCCGGCTTCAGAAACACAGGCGCCGCGATCGAAACGGGTGCGTCATCGATGACCAGCGACCAAGTCGGCCCGGGGGTCGGCCCTGGCGCAGGGGCATCGTCTTGAGACGATTCATCGGCCCCCACCGTGGACCACAGCAGGGTGCCCAGCAGCAGTGCACCGGCGCAGACGCCGCGCCCGATCGACATCCCAGACCACTCGGGTCGTCGGTTGTGATCAGTACAAGCGTTGCGATTCGGTTGGTTGGCCGAATGCGATCGGCGAAGACATCCTTGTCCGTTCATCCATCGCGCAGGTCGGTTCTCCGGCGGGCTTCCGTGAAAGCGGCCTGGGGCTGCCGGCGGGCTTCAGGCCATCACAAACGGTCGCAGGGTATCTGAACTTCTGTCTTCGGGTAAACAGCGAATCGGCGACGGTTGGCCTAAGATGTCGTGCCTTCTTGCGTCCCCCCTTCCTTGCACACGCGTTGCCGAGCCCCTCCGACATGCCGTTTTCCCGTTCCAGACGTCCCGCGCGCTTCATCGCGCCGCTGATCCTGTTTTATTGTTTCGTCGTCGCAGCGGCCCGCCCACTTGGCGCCCAATCGGCCACCGAATCGCAGGCGGACCGGTTGAATGTGGTGTTCATCCTGTGCGACGACCACCGCTTCGATTGTCTGGGCGCCGCCGGTCATCCGTTTTTACAAACGCCCCATTTGGACGCCCTGGCCGATTCGGGGACTCGATTGACGTCAGCGTACGTCACCACGTCGCTTTGTTCGCCCAGTCGGGCATCAATTCTGACCGGCCAGTACGCCCACAATCACCACGTGATCGACAACTATCACGAAGTCGATCCGAATCTGCGTTTTTTTCCCCAGGACCTGCAAGCCGCCGGGTACCAGACCGCCTTCATCGGCAAATGGCACATGGGTGGCGACGACGACCAGCCCCAACGCGGGTTCGACCACTGGGTTTCCTTCAAAGGGCAGGGGACTTACTGGCCGGACGGCCATGGCACGACACGTGAAGTGCCCCAGACGACCTATGACGGCCTGAACGTCAACGGCCAACGTGTGAAGCAAAACGGTTACATCACGGACGAACTGACTGATTACGCGGAAGATTGGTTGAATCAGTTGGATCCCGACCGGCCTTTCTTTCTGTACCTCAGTCACAAAGCGGTCCACGCGGACTTTGTGCCGGCGGATCGCCACCGTGGACGCTACGACGACCAACCCTTGCCGATCACCATCCCCAGTGACGAAACGTTGCACCGGGGTGGCATCCCAATGTGGGTGCGGAATCAACGCAACAGTCGGCACGGCGCGGACTTCGGATACAACCTGGCCGATTTTGATCCCGCGGTTTACTACCGGCGGTACTGCGAATCTCTATTGGCGGTGGACGATGGTGTCGGACGTTTGATGCAATGTTTGCGTTCCATCGACGCGGCAGACAACACCCTGGTGATTTACATGGGCGACAACGGATTTCAATTCGGCGACCACGGCCTGATCGACAAACGCACCGCGTACGAAGCGTCGGCGAAGGTTCCTCTGTTGTTCCATGCACCGGGACGTGTGCCGGCGGGCAAAGAGTTTGACGGGTTGGTCGCGGGCATTGATATCGCGCCGACGATTTTGGAAGCGACCGAATCGAAACCAATGACCTCGATCGACGGAACCAGTTTCTGGAAACCGTTGTGCCAAGCGGACGCTTCGCCTTTGGCCGACCGGACGTTGTTGTACGAGTACTATTGGGAACGCAACTATCCTCACACACCCACACTGCATGCGGTTTTTGGCGGCCGATACAAATACATCCGCTGTCATGGACTGTGGGACAAGGATGAACTGTATGACTTGCAAACGGACCCTGACGAACTGGTCAACCTAATTGATGCACCGGAGCACCAGAACCGCGTCGCGAAAATGAACCGACGCCTTTGGGAAATGCTGGAACAGACCGACGGGATGGAAGTTCCATTGCTGGAAGACCGGGGACCACGTTTCCCATGGCGTCATCCCGACAAGACGGACGCGGCCGAATTTCACGACGATTATTTTCACCGCAGCGAGCCGCCGCGCAGGCCTTGATGTCGGGCGTGAGCCGGTTCGGCCGTGCCGATGGCCGACCGTTTCTCGATTGAGTGGGAACCGAGCCCACCAGTGTCGGATCCCCCGATGGCGGACGGCTGTTTTGCATCGAATTGGCCCAACGCGAGGTCGGTGCCCAAAAACCGCACCCACGAAAATCGGATTTTACGGAAAAATCGCAACCTTTAGGCCAGATTCCCAAATGAAGAATCGCCGAGTTTCACGGACTCGGCGGCCATTTCGGGGGAGGCTTCAGCCGGGGATCAGGGAATTCGCCGATTGACACCCGGCCGGCTTCTCTGCAGTCTGTTCCGCCACTTGGCCCGCGAACGCCACTTGCGCCCCCGCACCATCGACACCGCCGATCGAACGACGGGATCTTGGAACGGGGTTTGCGAAATCGCCTTGGACGCCAGTCGCCCGACTGACACCATGGCATGGGGGATGCGGGCCTGGCGTCATCTTTTTCGTCCGGTGTCCGGCG
>NZ_JAAXMS010000002.1:900000-1094336 GCF_012290005.1 Crateriforma spongiae | reverse complement strand
GCAGCTCGGCCGAATGCTGGGGGCATTGATTCAACGACACAAAAGAGAGTAGCGGTTAGAGAAAGTAGCGAGCGGCTAGTCGCGAGTCACAAGAAAATCGCTCCTCGCCCCTCGCAACTCTCCCCTCGCCACTTAAAAAATGAAAAAAGCTCTCATCACCGGCGTCACCGGCCAAGACGGCTCCTATCTGGCGGAGTTTTTGCTGGAAAAAGGCTATGAGGTTCACGGCATCAAGCGTCGTGCGTCCTCGTTCAACACCGACCGCGTGGACCATATCTATCAATCGCCCCATGCCGAACAGCAACGATTCAAACTGCATTATGGCGACCTGACCGACACATCGAACCTGACGCGGATCTTGCACGAAGTGCAGCCCGATGAGGTTTACAATCTCGGTGCCCAGTCGCATGTGGCGGTGTCGTTTGAATCGCCCGAATACACCGCCGATGTCGATGGGATGGGGACGTTACGGCTATTGGAAGCGATTCGGTTTTTGGGACTGGAAAAGAAGACGCGTTTTTACCAAGCCAGCACCTCGGAATTGTTCGGCCTGGTCCAAGAGATCCCGCAACGGGAGACCACGCCGTTTTACCCGCGTTCGCCGTACGCCTGTGCCAAATTGTATGCGTACTGGATCACGATCAACTATCGCGAATCGTACGGGATGTATGCGTGTAATGGGATTTTGTTCAATCACGAATCACCGCGTCGCGGCGAAACGTTTGTGACTCGCAAGATCACCCGCGGGATGGCCAACATTGCCCAGGGCCTTGAGCCCTGCCTGTACCTCGGCAACATGGACGCGCTCAGGGATTGGGGGCACGCCAAGGACTACGTGCGGATGCAATGGATGATGTTGCAGCAGGACAGTGCCGAGGACTTCGTCATTGCGACGGGCAAGCAGATCAGCGTGCGAGAGTTTGTGCGGATGTCGGCGCACTACGCGGGGATGGAGGTCGAGTTCAGCGGTGCGGGACTCGGCGAGATTGCCACGGTCACGGCGGTGACCGACGCGTCGAAGGCGCCCGCGGTAAAGGCGGGCGACGTCATCGTCCGGGTCGACCCGCGATACTTCCGTCCGGCGGAAGTCGAAACACTGCTTGGCGATCCCACCAAAGCCAAAGACCGCCTCGGCTGGCAACCCGAAATCACGGTGGAGGAAATGTGCGACGAAATGGTCACCAGCGACCTCGGCATCGCCCGCCGCCACGCTCTGTTAGAGCAACACGGACATACGGTAAGCATGGCGGCGGAGTAGCAGCATGACAGACCAGCGATTGACGCATACACCCACCTGTTTCTACGTCGCGACAGCATCATTCTTTTGCCAGCAATCACAATGAGAAACTCAATCCACAATAACTCGACGAAAGCTGTGGTTTTGGCCGGCGGCTTGGGGACTCGGATCTCCGAAGAAACACACCTTAAGCCCAAGCCGATGGTGGAAATCGGAGGCCGGCCAATTCTGTGGCATATCCTGAAGATGTATTCTTCGCATGGAATCAATGATTTTATTATCTGTGCGGGCTACAAGGGCTATGTGATCAAGGAGTATTTCGCGAACTATTTTTTGCACACGTCGGACATTACTTTTGACGTTTCACGTAATTCAATTGAAGTCCATACACGCCATGGTGAACCATGGCGTGTCACTGTTGTCGACACCGGCGATGAAACGATGACTGGAGGAAGACTGGCGCGGGTTCGTCGCTACCTCAACGACGAGCCCTTTTGCTTTACCTATGGGGATGGGGTTTCCGATGTCGATATCGGAGATCTGATACGGTTTCACGATGATCAAGGCAAGCTTGCCACCGTCACAGCAGTACAGCCACCGGGACGCTATGGCACCATGGGTTTCTCAGAAGACGATTCGAACTTGGTCAAGCAGTTCCAGGAAAAGCCTGTTGGCGACGGTGCCTGGATCAATGGTGGCTTCTTTGTGCTTGATCCCAAAGCGATCGACTATGTCGAAGAAGGGGACGAAACCATTTGGGAGCGTGGTCCGCTTGAAACACTGGCTAAAGACAACCAATTGGCAGCCTACCGACACGACGGCTTTTGGCGGCCGATGGATACACTTCGTGATAAGAACGAACTTGAGAAACTGTGGGAAGCGGGAAACGCCCCATGGAAAACCTGGGATTCGTCCGCCAGGGTGAATGTGGGATAGGATTCCAGCTGTGTCGTCACGGGGGCGTCAGGCTTTCCTTGCCTCGTTGATGATGATTCTCATGCTGCTTTCTAACTATGTTTAACAACGCTTTCCGCAATCGATCGGTTTTTTTGACCGGGCATACAGGCTTCAAGGGAAGCTGGCTGTGTCAGTGGTTACTGCGACTGGGCGCCAACGTTCATGGCTTCGCACTGGACCCTCAACCCCACGAAACCCTCTTTGATCAGCTCGGGTTGCCGTCACGCATCGCATCCGACAGTCGGGGTGATGTTCGTGACGCAAGTGCGTTGCGGGATGCACTTCTCGCTGCCAAGCCAGATTACGTGTTTCACTTGGCCGCACAGCCACTGGTACGTTTTTCGTTCGAGATCCCAGTGGACACCTTTGCCACCAACGTGATGGGAACGGTTCATTTGCTCGATGCACTGCGTCAATTGAGCGGGCCTTGCAGAACTGTGGTGGTTACCACCGACAAGTGTTACGAAAACCGAGAGTGGCTGCATGCCTATCGAGAGAATGATCCGATGGGTGGCCATGATCCTTACAGTGCGTCAAAAGGATGTGCGGAACTGGTGGTCAGTTCCTACCGAAATTCATACTTTGCTGGTGATTCACTAATCGATGTTGCATCGGCCCGAGCAGGAAATGTGATCGGCGGCGGTGACTGGGCAAGCGATCGAATCATTCCCGATGTTTTTCGGGCAATCTTCGCAAAGCAGCCCGTCCCGGTTCGAAATCGGACCGCAACTCGGCCCTGGCAGCACGTCTTGGAGCCGCTTTCAGGTTACCTTTGGTTGGCTGCAAACATGGATGCGAGCCAATGCCAATTTTGTGACGCTTTCAATTTTGGTCCCTCGCTGACTAGCAACCGAACCGTCCTGCAAGTCGTCCAAGAGGTGCTCGCATCGACGGGTGGCGAATGGCTCGACGCATCCGATCCAAACGCTCCACATGAAGCGTCCAAGCTGAATCTAGCTATCGACAAAGCATTTCACTTGTTGAGCTGGCAGCCCACTTGGGACTTTAAAACCACGATTCAGAAAACCGTCCAGTGGTATCTAGGCAATCATAACGGCGGCAATCCTGCTGATCTCACATCCAGCCAGATCGACGAATACGAACAAGATGCCCTGCAGTCAGGACGAAACTGGGCCTCCGAGAATAGTGTGGGATAGGCTTCTAGCCCGTCGAACTGATTCGCCACCCCATCACGACCGTTGACAATATGAATCCAAGCGACAATTTAGCAACTGAAGAAATTCGTGAGCAGATCCTAAAGTTGACACGGGAATACTCACGACGAACCCACGGTCAAAATCGTCCTGCGTATGATGCCAGCGCTCCCAAATTTGTCCCGGGAGAAACCAACATCCCCTACGCCGGTCGCGTCTTCACCGAAGACGAAGTCGAAGCAGGGGTTGGTTCGATGCTCGATTTTTGGTTGACGCTTGGGAAAGAAGGAGAAAAGTTCGAAAACTCGCTCGCTGATTTTCTGGATGTCCGTCGATCTTTGTTGGTGAACTCGGGGTCCAGCGCAAACTTGGTCGCTCTTTCGGCTCTCACCAGCCACAAGCTTCCGGCAGAAAAGCGAATCTGCCCCGGCGATGAGATCATCACCGTGGCGGCGGGCTTTCCAACCACGGTCGCACCCATCATTCAGTGCGGGGCCACCGCGGTCTTCATTGACGCGGATCCCGTCACGGGAAACGCCAAATGCGAGCAGCTGGAAGACGCCTATGTTCCCGGGAAAACCAAGGCGGTGATGATGGCTCACGCGCTAGGCAATCCGTTTGACCTCAGCACCACCCTGCAATTCTGCCGTGATTACGACCTGTGGTTGATTGAGGACAACTGCGATGCGCTGGGTTGCAGTTACACCCTCAGTGCCGATTCTTCGCTGCTGCCGCAGTATCCGAAGGCGGAACGCAATGAAGATGGATCGCTCACAAAGTACACCGGCAGTTTCGGTGATCTTTCCACACAAAGCTTCTATCCACCTCACCACCTGACTCTGGGCGAAGGCGGTGCCGTCAACATTGTCGGCCAAGCGGCGTTGAAGGTGCTTGTTGAAAGTTTCCGCGATTGGGGGCGTGATTGCTGGTGCCCATCGGGCAAAGACAACACTTGCAACAAGCGGTTTGGTTGGCAATTGGGCGAACTGCCTGAAGGTTATGATCACAAGTACATTTACAGCCATTTGGGCTACAACTTAAAACCGCTCGATCCGCAAGCCGCGATCGGGAGTGAACAGTTGAAGAAACTGCCTGAGTTCATTGAGGCACGGAAGCGGAATTGGCAAACACTGCGGTCGGGCTTGGCCGGACTGGAAGAGTACATTGAGTTTTCGCTGCCGACCCATGCCACGGGATGGAATTCGGACGGCAGCTTCAGTTGGGACAGCACCGGGAACCGGTCGGATTGCTCGTGGTTCGGATTCAAAATGTCGGTCAGGGAGAATGCTCCCTTCACGAGGACCGATTTGGCGAGATTCCTTGACGAAAAGAAGATCGGAAATCGCATGTTGTTTGGCGGCAACTTGCTCCGTCAACCGGCGTTCGTTCAGCTTCGGAAAGACAACCCGGGAGCAATCAGGGTGGTTGGAGAGATGACGGGTGCGGACGAGATCATGAATCAAACCGTGTTCACCGGAACCTACCCAGGGCTGACGGAAGAGATGCTTGGCTACATCGTCGATTCAATCATCGAATTTGCGAACGAAGTCACCACGGGTTCAACGGTCGCAAACGCATGATTGGAAAGTGGCAACCACAAAAGTTTACTGGTGTCTATCTGCTAGATCCGTTTCACGCAGGCGACCCGCGGGGCGAGTTCGTGAAGACATTTCACATCGGCCAGGTCGCGGACGTCGGTTTGCAATTTGAGCTCCGCGAAGAGTTTTACTCCGTTTCACATGCGAATGTGATCCGTGGAATGCATTTCCAAGTTCCGCCGCATGCCCATCAAAAGATTGTCTACTGCATCGGCGGATCGATTGTCGATGTGCTTGTGGATTTAAGGAAGAACGAGCCAACCTACCGGGAAGCGATCAGCTTGGAACTCTCGGCCGCGGGTCGGCAAGTCCTATGGATTCCAATCGGCATTGCGCACGGTTTCAGAAGTTTGGAAGACAACACCTGTGTCGTCTACAAGACCGACCACGAGTATGCCCCCGAATCGGACACAGGTATCCGATGGGACAGCATCGGGTTTGACTGGGGAAGTGAAGAGGCAATCGTTTCGGATCGTGATCGAGCGTTCGCGACATTGAAAGAATACAATTCACCGTTCTAGATCTGCCTTGGCACGGCCATTACCCATTTGGACCAGAGCGGGCTGCCAATTTAGTGAGCGGCAAGGCGCTAGCCGCCGGTTCGTACGCCTTACCGGCTGCTAGCGTATGACCGTTCACCACCAATTCTAAACGTTATAAAATTACACGCCGTTAGTCCCGGCTCTCATACCGGCTTACAGGACATTAGCCGCGACGCGATATCGTTCGGTTCCAATCAATTCCCGAACGCAACACGCGGGCAAGTCAATTTTGGACGAGTGCCAATCAGCGACGATCAGTGTTCCGTTTTTCTCGTTTCGGGGAACACTAAATTGCACTCATCGAGCACTTTGTTTCAGCTAGCCGTGTCGCAGAAAGGCCCAGCGGTATTTTCGAATCAACACGAACAATGAAACTGTTTGTCACCGGCGCGACCGGGTTTATCGGTTCTCACCTCGTCAACCAAGCTCACGCGGCTGGCCATGAAGTCATAGGGCTCCGAAGGCTACCAACTTCGAAGCCGCGAATCACGCTTGCTAAGCAGCCCACATGGATCGACTCGGCAT
Organism: Crateriforma spongiae; assembly: GCF_012290005.1. Classification (NCBI taxonomy): domain Bacteria; kingdom Pseudomonadati; phylum Planctomycetota; class Planctomycetia; order Pirellulales; family Pirellulaceae; genus Crateriforma; species Crateriforma spongiae. The sequence continues at coordinate 1,088,323 of NZ_JAAXMS010000002.1, read as the reverse complement.
TGGACGAAGTGCCTGAATCTGCGTTCAGCGGGTGCGATGCCGTTGTCCACCTAGCGGCCCACACGGCAAACGTCCCCTATGACACGCTGGAGAATTGCATCAGGTGGAACGTGCTTGCGCCGTTAACGCTGTTTCGAACAGCAATCTCCGCAGGAATTGACCGGTTTGTCGTAGCCGGTAGTTGCTTCGAGTACGGTCGATCAGGTGAACGCTATGAGTTCATCCCACCGGACGCTCCACTCGAGCCTACCCATAGTTATCCGGCGTCGAAGGCTGCAGCGTCGATCGCATTCAGTCAGTTAGCCATAGAGGAAAACTTGCGACTGTCGATTCACCGGATTTTCCAGGTCTTTGGAGAAGGCGAAGCTGAATCGCGGCTTTGGCCGTCTTTGAAACGAGCAGCGGAAAGCGGCAACGATTTTCCCATGACATCGGGCAATCAGGTTCGCGATTTTGTCTCCGTAACCGAAGTCGCTAAAAAGATCGTTGACAGTGTTGTCCGCGACGACATTGCACCAGGAGAACCTGCTATCGAAAATGTCGGTAGCGGCAACCCCTGTCGGTTGCGTGACTTTGCCGAAGAATGGTGGTCACGCTTTGGTGCGAATGGAAAACTACAGTTTGGTGCCCTACCATCGCGTCCAAATGAAGTTACGAGATACGTGCCAGAATTGTCCCAGCGGGACCTGCAAAACAGTGCAGAGCCATGATCAGGTTCTATCTCGCGAATCGATATCAAAGAATGCAACTGCTGTTAGGTGTGAATCAAGAATTGGGCGCGGGATCCTCATCCGCATGACAAGCTCGACGTCAACAAGACTATTGAAAGGCACGATTGCGACTTGGATTCGTTTGGGAGTCGGAATCGTCGCACAGGTGGTCGCAACGCCCGTTTATCTTACTTTTTGGAGCGCGGAAGACTACGGATTATGGATCGCGGTCATCGCCGCCGTTGCTCTACTTCAAATTCCAGGCCAGTGTTTTCAAGACTACGTTGGATTTGAACTATTGCAAACGGTTGGCCCCAAACCACGAAGGTTTGCAACGCAACTGCATTCAGGCGTTCGTATTGGAATGCTCTACACCTTGCTGGAGCTTTTGCTAGCGACACTGGTTGCTGCGGGCATCTATTCTTCGGGAAATTCGCTTGGTGTTGAGACAGACGACCGGGCTACAGCTTCCCTTGCTTTTCTTGCGCTAGCACTTGGAAGTGGCCTTATTCGAACTTGGGCCGGAATCTGGATCCGCGGAGCCTATGCGACGGGGAATTTTGCTCGAGCGACGTCATGGGGAGTTGTAGATGCACTTTTCAGGGTGCTCACTCCACTCATAGTGCTGCCCCTGGGAGCGAACGTAGTCACTGTTGCGTTGACGACGGCAGTCGTTGGCTTTTTGCTAATGCTGATCACTATCGCCGATTTACGTCGCAGAACAATTGACCAAATGAAGGCGAGATGGAGAGCTAGCTGGAAACTCGGCTTTTCAATGTTCTGGAACTCACAGGTGCTGACTTTCAAATCCGGCATCGAGATGATGCGCCAGCAGGGCATACGATTGATGATTGCCCCCGTAGTCGGGCCAGCGGAACTAACTGCGTTTGCAACGACTCGAACAGTAGCCAATGTTGCACAACAAGGATTGGGTACAATCACTAGTCCAATGATGCCAGAGCTAATGCGATTCGTAAGTTTAAGGGACCAACCGCGAACGGATGCAGCATTCGCGACTGTCTGGATCTTTGTCGTTGGTTTGATAGCCCCCGGGATTGTGCTAATGCAAGCAACGGTGGAGCCATTCTTCGAAATTTGGACTCGCGGAAAAGTTGCCTTTGACCCAACGCTTTTCGCACTGCTGTCAATCCCCGTCCTTGTCTACGCGTTAGTTCAGCCAGCAACAGCTGTGATACAGGGGAACAATCTTACAAAAGCACAAGCCCTAATTTCCTCGCTTTCAGGCGTCATTGCAATTCTTGGAACGTTTGTAATGCTTCCAATGACCGGGACGATTGGAGTCGGCTATGCCCTCATGCTTGCGGGTATCGCTGATGCAATCCTCAACCAACATGCCGCCAAGAGGTGGCTGACAAAAAATCAAATGCGCTGGCCAAGTTCACAATGGGCGTGTGTCCTCGCATCTGCAATCATTGCAATTCTCTCGCTCGCACTTATGGTTTACTTGCCCGAGGATAAACTGCTTGTCTCTCTAGTTGCATTGACGCTCATGAGCATCAACCTCGGAATTTTCGTGAATCGACTACCCAGGCTCTTGGTTGAGTGTCTGACACCGCGTCTTTCGACGTCAACTTTGGGGCGTCGGATTCTTGCATTATTCTGGTGATTTCAAAGCATATGGATAGCAAGCCGCAAATAACAATTGTGACGCCTGTCTGGAACGGGATGCCGTATATTCGCGAATGTGTAGAATCAGTCCTTGCGCAGGACTTCTCCGATTGGGAAATGATAATCAGCGACAATGGCTCGACGGATGGGACAAGACAGTATCTCTCTACACTCAGTGACAAACGGATACAAGTTTTCCTGCAGGATAGCAATCTCGGAATTTTTGGAAACCTGAATTTCGTGTTCAGCAAAGCAACGTGCCCATTCAGTCAAGTATTGTGTGCAGACGATTACTTCACCGATAGTGAGTCGCTGTCAAGAGTGGTGAAATATTGGGTGCGCCAACCAGATTCGGTACAGATATCGCGAGCCAATTTGGGGTCATCCACTGGAAGTTCCGGAACAGAGTATTTTCTAAAAGTCGCTCCCGCCTATATTACTCCGGAGATCAGTGACCTCATGTTTTTATTGTTTGGCTGCATCCCTGGTAATTTGTCAAACGTATCGTTGAGGACCACCATCGTGAAAGAACTCGGGGGATTTCGAGAAGATTTACCGTATGCAGGCGATTTTGAGTTCTGGAGTCGTGCTGGTCGCCAATGTGGCATTGCGATGGTGCGCGAGAATTTAACGGAAATTCGCCGCCATCCAGGTGTAGCTTCCAATTACCTAAACCGTCGTGGCGAACTATACAAACAGATTTTTGAAATACTTGACAGCCTTTACGATCACCTCCTTGCAGAGGATCCAACGTTTGCCACAAAAATCAGACTCGCTGCATGCATTATATATGATGCACCGTTTCGTTGGGCAAGTTTGCGGAACGATCCCTTGATAAGGCACGGTGTTTTGTCGGAACTTGAAAGGGCGCATGATGGTTCGAAGATCCGCGTGTCGAAATCATTAAGGTGGTTGGTTTTCTTTCTTTCACTCGGAGGTAGAATCGGTCGTGTCACGGTCGCCAAATCTATACTCAAGCAGTGCGGTCATTAAACTGACTAGTAGATTTAGAGTGAGCGTTTCCAACGCTACTCGGAGTTTTAAGGAGCGTGAGCATTGAGCGCAAGGTTTAAAAATGAAGGTTACCCAGATCTGCATTGGACGTTTTCATCACTTTCATCTGGCGAGACAATTTGAAAAGCACGGACTTCTGAGAGAAATTTGGACCGGCTATCCACGCCTAAAGCTTAAGGATGAAGGCGGAATTCCAAAAGCAAAAGTCCGAACATTTCCCTGGTTTCAAACGACCTACATGGCCCGAGGGCACGTAGGTCTCGACCGCTGGCAATCGATTAATGCCAATTGGGCTTGGTGGAGCCATGTTACTCTCGACCATCATGTGTCCAAGCATATCAAAGAACCGGGAGTGCTATTTGCTCTTTCAGGATCTGGCTTGAAATCGGGCCGAAAAATGAAGTCGATTGGTGGTAAGTTCATCTGTGACAGAGGATCTTCACACATCGGCTATCAGAATACCATTCTCCACGAAGAATACGCTCGATGGGGCCTGAATTTCGCTGGAGTTGACGCCAGGGTGATAGAGAAGGAGCAGCAGGAGTACTGCGAGGCAGACCTGATCACCGTTCCTTCCAGATTTGTTCAAAATTCATTTATTCAAATGGGAGTTCCAGCAGAGAAGATCAGGAAGGTCCCTTATGGTGCACGTTTGGATAGATTCACAAAGGCAGGGTCGCCGCCCTCTGATCGCTTCCGCGTTTTATGGGTCGGTTCCGTTTCAGTGCGCAAGGCATTCCTCGATGCGCTCGATGCTTTTCGGGCATTCAAGCATCCCAAAAAAGAGTTTGTGGTAATCGGTGCGGTTGAGCCACAAATGAAGCATTTGCTAAGAAAAAAATCGACTGCCGATGTGACATTCTTGGGGACAGTTCCCAACATTGAGCTCCCACGCTACTACAGTACATCTCACGTTTTCTTGCTATCAAGCATCGAGGAAGGGCTAGCAATGGTTCAAGGAGAGTCGCTTGCCTGCGGTTGCCCCATTGTCGCAACGGATCACACCGGTGCGAGTGATTTGTTTCATGATGGTAAGGAAGGCTTTATAGTGCCAATTCGCCGCCCCGATCTGATCGCAGGAAAGCTGCAGCAGCTAGCAGATAGCCCAGAGCTCCGCAGGTCGATGTCGAACGCGGCGATCGAGCGAGTTGCTAGGCTGGGTGGCTGGGATAAGTACGGTGATGAAATGGCGGATGTTGTCGGCGAGTTCAGCTCTGCCAATCCGCAATCAACCGCCAGTGACACAACGTCCTGCTGACCATGATAGCGAACCGACCCTTGAATCCCAGTGCAGCTATCGCTATCACTATTCCAGGCTGGGGCATCGCTTCTTTGGTGAATTCGTGCATCGTAAGTGATGTGGCGTCAACTGTTGGTGTCGTAGTCACATGCTCTTGGCTTTGGTCATGCGTTGGCAATTCATTCCAAATGATACGATTTGCAAGATGTGGTGCGATTGTGCTATGTTTCCTGCAAAATTTTGCCTGGCTCTTCACTTCGGTGAAGCATCACTTAGATAGTAGCCTAGATATCTCGGAAACATTGAACGAAACAATGTTTGGTGGCTTGGTGATCAGTGATTATGCTGCTGCCGTATTGTATTGTTCGATCTTCTGCTTTGCACTAGCCTTTTTCGGTTCACTGCGTTTCGTAAAGTCCTTGGAGCGAAAGCTCGATCAAGTCCTAGGTGCTCTGAAGCTTCTGTCAACCAAAAGTCTCCTCCCAGTTATCATCTCCCTTTTGATGGCAGAAGCCTTCTTGGTATCAACTGGCATTGTTGGGACGCGCACAATAAAAGTCGATGGCTTCGAAGACGGGGAAATGCCGGTTTGGTATTTTCTAGTCTCGTCCATGACGAGCCTGCAGTTGCTGCTAAACGGTTTGCTATTATGGAAAACAGTAGAAGCGAAGAATCGATCATCGCGACTGTTTCTGGGGGGCATTTTGGCATGTTCAATTCTTGTCGTTCTATTTTTGTATTTCAATCAGGGCCGGAGAGATTTAGCGTTTTGTGCATTCGCGCACTTTTGGTGGGCAGTCTACTTCTTTGGTAACCGGCCAGGGTTTATTAAGGCACTTGCAGCGGTGGCAATATGTCTGCCTCTTCTGTATTATTCGATGCTTTTCAATAACTTTATGCGAAGTGGGCACGCGGGCTTAGACAACTACCGCGTCAGTGCAATTGAGGCAATCCCAGGAGCACTCAAAAAGTTTGTGATGGATCCAGCGATGCGAGAACTGGAGCAAGAAAGAACAAGTAATAATCTTTCGAGCCGACCGCTTGTTGCGACGCCTTTGGCATACTGTATTAGGCTCCCCGCTGAAAAGAAGGCGTATCTGTTACACAAGGACTTGTTTCATTCATTTATCTGGAGCATTCCTGGCCCCTTGTTTCCTTGGAAGGAGAACTTTCCAAACCAGGAGGATCTACTGTACCAGTCGTTTGCGATTGGCGATAAAGATACAGCCGACTCTATAGTATTGAGTGCATACGCATCGTTTGGTTGGTTTGGTGTTATCACCCATAGTCTTTTCATTTCATCACTTATTGCCGGCACGGTGTTTGCCGTAATGTACACAAAAACGCCGCCAATAGGCACTGCATTGGTATGTGCCCCGATACTTCAACTTATTACAGTTGATTTGGCAGAGGAGAGCACAACAAGTTTTTTCAATTTCGCTAGGTCAGCGATCTTTTTTGTGGTAGTGCTATGGATGCTGGATGCGATTTTGAGACGTATGGGCAGGTCGAGCGCGAAACTTATTGCTATTAAGCAGAACTCTAGATTTGGGCCACGGTGTACCAGATGAAAGTTGTTTACGTAGGTAATTCATCTCCCTCTTCAACATCTTATCATCGTGCATGTGCGCTCGAACGACTTGGTCACGATGTGGTGATAGTTGACATGGACAAAATCGCTCTGCATGGAATAGGTTCGGCGATTACGTCGCGAGTTCACTATCGTACTGGTTACCGGTTTGTCCAAAAAAGGGTTCAACGGTGGTTAAAGAGCTTTTCGGAGCAGCAGCCTGATCTTGTTTGGGTCAACTCTGGAGAGCTTCTCGGGCGTGAATGTGTGAAGGTTTTAAGGCAATGGGGCTGCCCCGTTGTGCTGTATAACAATGACGATCCCACAGGCGGACGCGATGGACGGCGGTTTGATTCACTTCTTGCAGCGATTCCCGATTACGACCTTTGCGTTGTGTGTCGGGATGAGAATGTTTCGGAGTATGGTGCGCTTGGTGCAAAGAAGATTTTGCGGGTCTATATGAGCTACGACGAAGTTCAACATGCACCGCCTCCCGCCGACGGTTCGGTTGCATTTCAATCGGACGTTGCATTTATTGGAACTTGGATGCGAAACGAGGGGAGAGATCGTTTTCTGTGCAGTCTTATGGACAGCGGCTTTTCTGTTGCAATATGGGGGAATTCTTGGAGCAAGTCACCTGTTTTTCATCGTCTTTCGTGCGCTTTCCGAGGAAGTGCTTTGTATGGCAGTGATTATGTATCAGCCATACGCGGAGCTAAAGTCTGCCTCGGAATGCTGTCTAAAGGAAACCGGGACTTCCATACGCGTCGTTCCGTTGAAATTCCCTTTGCTGGCGGCCTTTTGTGTGCCGAACGAACCAGCGAACATACAGAGATGTTCCGTGAAGGGGAGGAAGCCATGTTTTGGAGTGATGCCGAGGAATGTAAAAGAGTATGCAAAACGCTGCTTTGCGACGACGCCAAGCGAGAGAAGATACGCGATGCTGGAATGCGTCGGGTGAGAGAGTTAAAAGTCGGAAACGAAGATATTTGTTCGCAAATTTTGAACGCGGTATTTTAGCCGCGAGCTGTTCAATATATAGAAACGAAACGAGTATACGATGACGCAGCTCTTGATTTTTGAAACTCATCCGATTCAATATCGGGCACCTGTCTACCAGGCGCTTTTCGATTTAGTTGGTGACCGATTTGAAGTGATTTACGCGAGCGATTTTTCGGTTCGCGGTGGGTATGATAGCGAATTTGGAAAAAGCGTTTCGTGGGATGTTCCCCTGCTTGACGGATACTCCAATCGCGTGCTCAGCAACGACGAGCCTGGCGGCATTCAGAAGTATTCAGGGCTATCCGGCAAAGGGGTTTCCGAGACAATCCAAAATGCTCGACCTGGAGCGATTTTGCTGCATTCGTTTGGGTACGAGTACTGCGTGAAAGCGTTTGCAGCTGCAAGGCTTCGTCGCATTCCCGTCTGGATCCGCATGGAAACACAAGATGAATCGAATAACCGAAGCCGACTGAAAGCACTGGGGCGTGCTGCGGTTTATCGCGGAATCTATTCTCAGATCAACCGTTTTTTCGTGATAGGAAATGCAAATCGCAAGCATTACCTTGCAAGCGGCGTCCCCGAATCAAAGTTGCGTGTCGCACGCTACTGTACACCCAATCCAACAGCGGATAAGTCATCTAGCGAAAAACAAGTTGCTCGCGACCAGTCCAGGGAAAAACTGCAGATCTCTCATGGGAAACATGTTATTGGATTTTCTGGAAAACTGATCCCGAAGAAGAATCCCGATATCATCCTCGATGCATGGTCTCGGTTACCGGCGCAGCTGAAAGAGAAAACGGAACTACTGTTTGTGGGATCAGGCGAGCTTGAAAGTGAACTTAGACAGCGCGCTATCGAAAGTGGGATTCCTGCCCACTTTGCTGGATTTATTAACCAGTCGAAACTAGCTGACTACTATTTGGCCATGGATTTATTGGTACTTCCGTCGCGAAAAATGGGTGAGACGTGGGGGCTGGTCGTCAACGAAGCGCTTGATTGTGGATGCAGCGTCGTCACATCCGATGCAGTCGGTTGCAGTCAGGACTTCGCTGGCCTTGAGCGTTTTCGCGTTTTCCCCGTCGGGGACGCAGGAGCGCTCTCGCGCTCGATCATAGAACTTGCGGCATTTGATCGCGATTTCGATTGGGCAGCGGAACAAATGGCTTCGTATAGTGTTGCAGAGGCTGCAAAATCGATAGCGTGCGAGATCGAGACGCTTGATAGATAGTCCAATGAAACTAGTTTTTGTTATTCACCCGCCGACACTCCCTTCGACCAGCATGCCTCGCTTTGCGAAAATGATTGGCGAAGGGATGCTTGAGCGTGGTCACGATGTTGAGTATTGGACTTCATCGAGGTTGTTCTCGAGGCTGCCAGTTGGTCATGGCGGTGTTCGTAAGTGGCTAGGATATGTGGATCAGTACTTGATCTATCCGCCCAAGCTTGCGAATCGAGTTTCCAAAGAGTCTAGCGAGACGCTATTTGTCGTTGCCGATCAAGCGTTAGGAATGTGGGTTCCGCGAATCGCTCATCGTACGCATGTGGTCCATTGCCACGACTTTCTTGCCTTGCGATCAGCGCTTGGTGAAATTCCAGAGAATCCAACAAGCTGGACTGGCAAGAGGTATCAAGCCCTCATTCGCGATGGTTTTTCCGCGGCTAGAAACTTTATTAGCGTTTCCTACCAAACTCAAACAGACCTACACCGTTTCTTGCCGAAGGCACCGCAGTTGTCAGAAGTCGTTCACAATGGACTGAACGGTAACTTTCGGGTTCTTGCAAAAAGCGAGGCCGAAGAATCGTTAACGCAACATCTCGAACCGGACGACAAAGATGGCTTCCTGCTGCATGTTGGCGGCAATCTCTGGTACAAGAATCGCGAAGGAGTCATTGAGCTCTACCGTGCTTGGTGCGAACGTGCCACCACCCCAATTCCATTGTGGATGGTCGGCGGAAAGCCGAATGAAGATCTTCGGCGATCTGCGACTGATATGCCGAATGGAGGATTGGTGCGTTTTGTCCATGGCCTTACAGACGAACAAGTAATCGCTGCCTACAACTTGGCCAGCGTCTTTCTTTTCCCAAGTCTCGAAGAGGGTTTTGGCTGGCCGATCGCCGAAGCGATGGCGTGTGGTACGCCTGTTATTACGACCAATACGGCGCCGATGACCGAAGTGGGCGGGAATGCGGCGATATATCTACCACGGTTCACTGGCAACCTATCTGCCTGGGCCTCTCACGCAGCATCAGTATTAGATCATACGGTAACCTCGTCTTGCGAAGATCGGCAGTTGAGGATTCAGCAAGGCTTTTCTCAGTCGAATAAGTTCTCTACTGACAAGGCACTTGATGCATACGAGGCAATTTATCAGAAGATCGGAGGGGCACCGCTTTAGGGTTCGAAAACGAACGAGATTTATGGCTCTAACTCAGGCAATAGATTGTTCTGGTGATCGCACCTTTGGAGTGATTCGCAATTCGTCCGGGTTTCCTCTTTCGGAGAATAGAAAATGAGCAGCTATGGCGAATTGAGTCAGCTGAATTCACTAATGCGTATTGCAGTTCTATCGCAGGGTCGAAGTCGTATGTGAAGTCTCATGAAGTCTTTCGTAGTCTGTTTCGTTCAAGTGAGGGTGTTGATCCACTCAAGCAGAGAGGTGCGGGACCGCTACCTCGGTCCTGGAGACCGACGAAAACCTATCTCCCTTCTTGATCGCAGGATGCTTCGAGTTAGTCACTCGCACAATGTGCAAAATGCTGTGGCATGGTTCGCCAGTTTTCTCCTATGCGAACTGCGTTGAAATTGACTGCGACAGGACAGGCATGGAGTGACCCCATTTTCGGGTACACGCTTATGAAGGAACGGGTTGGGTAGTTGATTCGGGTTTGGTGTACCGCTTCGACTTCGGTCGCTGCGCTCCCTGCGTCGAAGCGGAACACCGAGAGGCGAAGGCGGCCGGCGTAAGCCCATCGAGTGAACTGTGAGGCCGCCGATGGTTTTAGGTCTGCCTCCAGTGCTCAATGACCGCACGGGCTTCCTGCACGGTCGCAAACTCTTCACGGTTCAGGCATTCATCTCGGAAACGGCTGTTGAAGCTCTCAACAAAGCCGTTTTGCCAAGGGCTGCCAGAGTCGATGTAGGACTTGCCGACATTTATCGATTCCAAAAAGTCTCGGACACGCCGTGAGATGAACTCCGGCCCATTGTCGCTTCGGACGTATTTCGGAACGCCGCGAATCGCAATGAGATCGACCAACACTTCGACAAGATGGTCCCCTGTGATTTTTCGACTGACCTCCACTGCGACACACTCACGGGTGAACTCATCAAGCACAACGAGCATCTTCAGTGAGCGACCATTCGTTGTACGGTCAAAAATGAAGTCGACTGACCACGCGTGATCCTTTCGCTCGGCTTTGCGACGAACGATTCCACCCTCAGCAGAACCAAGCCGACGCATTTTTGCTGTCTTTTTTGGGACCTTTAGCCCCTCCTGACGCCAGAGGCGATAAACACGTTTCGCATTGACCTTCCAACCTTCACTTCGCAGCAGACGCGTGATTCGTCGGTAACCAAAGCGGGGGAACTCCGAGACAAGTTCCAGGATCCGCTTGATCAATGACGGCTCATCCTCCTTCGTTGATGGTTGGTATCGTTGGGGGCTCAAGGATTGATCCAATGTTCGACAAGCCCGACGCTGCGACACTTCGCAGGTCTTTTGAACGTAGTTGACTGCCTCGCGCCGCCGTGCCGGGCTCAGTAGTTTCCCTCCAAGGCCGTCTTCAAGATTCGCTTATCCAGCTCGGCTTCGGCGAGCATCTCCTTAAGTCGCTGATTCTCGACCTCGAGCTCCCGAAGACGCTTGGCTTCATCAGACTTCATGCCACCAAACTGCTTGTTCCACCGCTGCCATGTCGACTCGGTGATCTCAAGCCGCTGAAAAACCTCGGCTTCAGATTTGCCTGTCGCCAGCATGGGCTGGCCTTCTTGAAGTAGCTTCACAATCTGCTCATGTCTTCTTCGTTTTCGCTTCTTGGTCATCGAAAGTCTCCTTCTGAGAAATCTTCATAACGCGCGCATCAGGTTTTGGGGAGCATTCCAGGCATTCACGTCGTCGAAACAACGCGATGGCTCGGGGCGTAAGGTCATCGCCCCGGAAATCCCTCACCTACTAAATCCCGAGTTTTCAATTGAGCAAGGCTTCCGAAAGACTTCTGGTAATCGCCCCCATACCCGGCCCTAAGACTGGTCAGAGCCTGCTCTCTGATTTTATGGCGAACTTCTTCAGTGCGAACTTCCAAACTATCACAATTTCCATAGCCGGGCCGGGAACTTCGCTTCAGATGAATTCGTGGAAGCAACGATTTCTGAAAGGTTGCCGGCATTTTGGGGCCGCCTGCAAAGTTTTTTCAACCAAAAGGAGGCACAAGACAATTGTATACCTTGCTCTTGACGGTGGTTTTGGTTTGGTATACGCCGTTTTCCAAACGGCAGTTGCGAGCATATTACGCATCCCAATTGTCTATCATCATCACAGCTACAGTTATCTCACTAAACGTAGCTGCATGATATCGCTGCTTTGCCGTATTTCAAAACGCGAGAGTTTACATCTAGTTCATTGCCATAAAATGGCTGACAAGTTTACAGGCCTGTATGGGACCGGCCTCAAAACCTTTGTTCTTCCAGCAAGCGTGATGCTCGCATCGCAGACGAGCGGCATCGCGTGGCCCCCGCTAGAGACGACAGTTAACCCTGCAGGACGTCACCGCCGTTACTGTCGAGTCGGGCATATGAGCAATCTGATGTTCGACAAAGGCCTCGACTTAGTACTGGAAACTTTTGAGGAGCTCAGACTACGCGGCGCTGAAACGTCGATGTTGCTTGCGGGCCCATGCTTTGGCAAAGACGAATTTCTCCGTGTATCAGAGTTCTGCGACCAGTATTCAGATTCGACTGAATACCTTGGCCCTGTGTATGGCAAGGACAAAGAAACTTTCTTTCGAAACATTGACGTTTTTCTATTCCCCTCGACCTACGTAAATGAATCTTGGGGGATCGTGCTAAGTGAAGCCAAAACTTACGGTGTCCCCATTGTGGCGATTGACCAGGGATGCGTAGCCGCTGCAGTGGGCAACGTAGGTGGTCTAGTGTTGAAACGCGATTTGTGTTTCGCTCAGCTTGCGGCAGACCAGATTGAAGCATGGATGGAAGACGGGTGGGAAAAGACCCAAGCTGATGTGCTGGAAGAATCAGTAATAGAATCGCGTGACAATCAGGAAAGGCTCAGGGCTTTACTAATAGAACTGCGGGAAATGCTGGATGTCCGTTGAGTTTAGGAGTCCGTTGTTTTGTTTGATTCTTTTGGATGGAAGGTTGGACAGGTCTTATGCCGTTTTTATTGATGCGTCTCAGGAAATTAGCGAAATCCGTTTTTTGCCCAGCTTGCTGGCACGCACTGGCATTGGGCGTGACACCGACGATCGAGCATATCCCGCTAATTGAAGTGCTAGACGTTGACGGCATTATTGATGTCGGTGGGAATCGTGGTCAGTTCAGCCTGGCTTGTCAGTTGGCTAAGAAGGACATCCCGATCGTTGCTTTTGAACCGATTCCCTCAGAGGCTGAGACCTTTCGCAAAGTGCATGGCGCAAACGAGGACATTGTTTTAATTGAATCTGCCCTTGGCGAGACTGCTGGCGAGGCGACTCTGCACTTGAGCAACCGTGCTGATAGCTCGTCTCTGCTACCAATCGGCAAGCGACAAACCGAACTGTTTCCGAAGACCGTCGAAGTCGGCACGATCACAGTTTCAGTAAAACGCCTCGATGATTGTGCTGAGCTATGGAAAGGTCGCACCAGCCAACTTCTCAAGATCGATGTCCAAGGTTTTGAGCTGAGCGTCCTGAAGGGTGCTAGCGATTCCCTGAAGAATTGTAAGTACGTCTACGTGGAATGCTCCGAAGTGGCGTTATACGATGGACAGGCCCTAAGATCCGAGGTCAGCGAATTTTTGAAAACGCATAATTTCTCTGAACAAGGACGCTACAATCCCCAGTTCTCCAATGGTGAACTTGTCCAGGCTGACTATCTATATGTTCGCGTGTGAGGAAAGTAGCCTTTCGGTGAAGTGCATTTAACGCAGTGGTTTTGCTTGGGTGGATAGTTATTTTTCACTTCGACAAGGCGATCTGGTGGCAGCGAGTTCTGGGGCCATCCGGAAAGTCTCTGGGTTCAGTAGGATTCTTCGACGAAGAATATGCCGATGCAGGGAACAGAATTCTATAAACAGATTCTCGGTCACGAAGAATCGTGGTTCGTTGCGAACGTCAAGCTGGACATCGAATTCCAGCAAGTTGATGTGTTTTTCGAGCATGCCGAAAGCACTACCTTTGAGTTCCCCGAATGCGGAAAGCCGTGTGCAGTGTATTTCCACACCGGGACGTGTCGTTGGAGACATCTGGACACAATGCAATTCCGGACAATCCTGCACGCCCAACCCCTCGCGAAAAATGCTCCGAATACGGAGTCAAGCACCTCGCTTGCCATGGACAGAGAAAAACAGTCGATTCACGATCAATGGCCTTTTGGCAAGCCAGAACGTCAAGGGCCCGCAGAGCATCCTGCGAACGAGTTGAGACGAAACATGGCACATCCATGAAGAGGCGGTCGCTCGTGGCAGGGCACGTAAGACTCGAGAGCCGATGCAAGGGATCGCGATCGACGAGAAAACACTCGGCAAAGGACCGAACTACACTACACTGATCGATGATCTCGACCGCAGTACTGTCGAGGCAATCTCCGGTGGAATTGACACCGCAAGCGAAAACGCCTGTTTTTCTCTGCTTTCTCCACAGCAACGAGAATCGGTAGAGGCGATCGCGATGAACATGAGTGCGGCCATTGTCAAAAGTGCCAAGCAGCATATTTCTCTGGCCAAGACCAAGATCGTTCACAATCGCTTCCATGCCATGAAGTTGGTAGGTGAATCAGGCGGCAAGGTTCGCCGGGGCGAACACCGACCATTAAAACAAGAGGGTGACGGTCGCTTGATCGGCACTCGCTATCTTTGGCTGACCAACCAGGAGAATCTGACCGAGGACCAAAAAGCACGGTTTGGTTTGGTCTACAAGCAGGAGCTCGAGGCTGGCAAGGCTTGGGCATGCATATTAATTGCTTCACGACCTTCGATACCACTGAGACGCCGGAACCGCAACAGAGTTTTTCCATGATTGTTATCGTCGCGTCATTCGCAAGAGTTTGGATCAGCTAAAGAACGTTTCCCGAATAATAAAGGAGCGATTAGCCAACGTGATGAGCTACTTCAGGTACGAAATCACCAACGCCGTCGTCGAAGGGATCAGCAGCAAGATCATGTCGATCAAACGCCGTGTTGGCGTTGCCGCAATCGTGAGAATTTCAAAACGGCAATCGATTTCTACTGTGGCGGACTCGATCTCTATCAACAATAGCCCGGGATGAACCTAAGAATCTTTGGCATCTACGAGAGCGCCATAGCGTTGAGTGGAGTGAAATTGTGTAATAAAGAGTTGTTTGTTCGCAAGCTTGACGCACTATTTGGCCCGCAACTTTCATTCGAGATCCAACTCACTTGACGCAGTGGGTTTGCATTTCATGCTGGGGAGTCGCCTTTTGACGAGGCTACATTCCTTCCCCTGGTTTCACGTTTTCGACCGAAAAGGATAGCTATGGATCAGGCAGAATCGTGTGGAGTGGTCTTGGTTGCTGGATGTGCTGGATTCATTGGTTCCAGGGTTGTTTGTCGACTGCTGGATCGAGGCGTTCCAGTCGTGGGTGTTGACAATCTAAACGACTACTACGACGTCTCACTGAAGTTTCATCGTTTGCAATCATTGCGCGAACGAGAAGGCTTTCATTTTCACTCAGTTGATATTTCTGATCGCATTGAACTTGCGTCCGTTTTCCAGCGATGGAAGTTCGGCTGCATTTTGAATCTTGCCGCAAGGGCTGGCGTACGCTACAGCATGGAAAATCCGTATGTCTATATGGCGACCAATGCTCAAGGTAGTTTGAATCTGCTCGAGGAGGCTCGTGCCCACGGGGTGGAAAAGTACGTTTTGGCCTCCACGTCATCGCTGTACGCAGGGCAGCCGATGCCGTTCGTTGAGTCGCTGGCAGTGAACACGCCAATATCGCCATACGCGGCCACCAAGAAGGCCGCCGAGGCAATGGCATTTTCTTATCATCACCTGTACGGCGTTGATGTATCAATAGTCCGCTACTTTACGGTCTATGGTCCGGCGGGTCGGCCCGACATGAGCTATTTTCGATTCATCCATAGCATCTCGAATGGACTTCCTATTACCGTTTACGGCGATGGGGAACAGTCGCGAGACTTCACCTATGTGGATGACATCGCTGCCGGGACAGTTTTGGCATCCAAGCGGCTCGGATATGAAATCATCAATCTTGGCGGCGGAAATCAGCCCTATTCAATCAACGATGTCATTCGCCGGCTTGAAGACATCATAGGCAAGAAGGCCATCGTGAACTACACTCCGGCCCATGTTGCCGATATGAATTCTACCTGGGCGAATATCGACAAGGCAAAAGCATTGCTTGGGTGGCAACCAGGGATCGGTCTTGGTGAAGGATTGGAAAGATGTGTCGATTGGTACCGAAATAACGAGAATTGGCTAAGTACGTTGCCTGGTATTTGCGATACAGCTTGAGGAGGTGTGCTTTCGGCGATTTGAAAGCAGGATGTGTTTTTGTTGATGCTTTTCGGTATGGTCGTAGACGTTTTTGTGTTGTGCATGTTTCTTCGGTGATACAAAAATTGCCAGAATCGCATTCTTCAAGAGGCACATCGGTGCTATAAGTGTTTGTGCTTGGGTTTGTGTATTGCAATCCGGAGTGTTTTATGGGCGGTCTCAAAAATTCCCGTTCCCAAATTGATCCACTGCGCTGAATTTTGGGTCGTGCGATTGGCGTGCGTTGGTGTTCAATTTCACTTTTGGCAAAACCGATCCTAGAGTCTGATTGTTGTAGAAAATAGATTTCTCAACGCGTAGCCAATGAATCGCGTGAGTATTGCACGGGTATGATCTGATCTGGTCAATATTGTCAATCGGAGTTGCTCTGTGCAGATCAAGTCGTAATCGGGCGAGCGGTGGCGAAACGCGCTGTGGAGACCTAGCTGCTTTTTGCCCGTAATGTAAGTGCCGGCACTTATGCCAGAGAATAGTCGCTAGCGATAAGAATCTAGGCAGGTCGGGATGGAGCCGTTAGTGCGAAGATCGCGTCGATACAAGCAGCTTTCAAACGCTTCGTGAAAGAGAAGATCTACAACCGGATCCCGTTCACGATCAGTTCGACGGCGTATTTTCTGTACCGCTACATCTTTACAATTGGGGTTCTTGGACGGGCGCTCGGGACTGGTGTACCACTTCTTGCAAGGCTATTGGTACCGATTCCTTGTCGGAGCCAAGGTCATGGAGCTTGAGAAGGCGATCGACGGCATGACCGACAAACAAGAAATCTGTCAGGAACTGTCGCGACGCACCGGGCTGCAACTGACGCCGCCCGAGAGCAAACCGGAATCAGTATCTGAGTCGCCCGTCGCGAGTGCAGAAACAACAAAGTAGCGGTTATGAGGGTTGGCCGTTTTGGCTGGCCATATTTTGCCGTCTTTTTGATTGCATTGGTGTGCGAATTTTGCACACTGGACTCGCTGATCTTCGCGACGCGCCGACCGCAATCACTCGATCCTGCCTTCCATGAGATTTGACGCAACCTTCGTCGCCTTGCCCGCCAGTCCCACAACTCGGATCGCAACGTGAAAATACTACTTCACGGCTTGAATTTTGCGCCGGAGGAATTAGGCATCGGAAAATACTCCGGTGAAATGATGCGGTGGATGGCCGAACAGGGGCACCAGTGCGAGGTGGTGACCACGCCGCCTTATTATCCTCAGTGGAAGATCGGTGAGGGGTATTTTGGGGGGAGATATTGTTCCGAGTGGCTGGAGGCGAGTGGTGAGAAGGTAGGGGCCGGTGATGGGGGGGCGGTGGATGAGGGTGGGCCCTCCCCTCGCTCCGCTCGACCCTCCCAGGGGGAGGGTGAAGTGGAAATTGGGGGCGCGGCTCGACCCTCCCGGAGAGACGAAGAAGTGGATGGTGGGCCCTCCCCTCGCTTCGCTCGACCCTCCCAGAGGGAGGGTGAAGTAGAAATTGGGGGCTCGGCTCGACCCTCCCAGAGAGACGAAGAAGTGGATGGTAGGCCCTCCCCTCGCTCCGCTCGACCCTCCCAGAGGGAGGGTGAAGTGGGAATTGGGGCTGAGCCGATCCGGGTTATTCGGTGTCCGTTGTGGGTGCCGGGTAAGGTCAGCGGACTGAAACGGATCATTCACCTGGCTTCGTTCGGTTTGTCCAGCGTCCCCGTGATGCTGTGGAAAGCCGTCACGTTCCGCCCCGATGTGATCCTGACCGTCGAACCGGCCGCGATGTGCATGCCCACCACTTGGCTGGCCGCCCGCCTGTGCGGGGCCAAGGCTTGGCTTCACGTCCAGGATTTCGAGGTCGATGCGGCCTTTGAACTGGGCATCTTGAAACAGCCGTTGTTGAAGCGAATGGTTCTGGCCGCCGAAGCGTTTTTGATGAGACGCTTTGACCGCGTCAGCAGTATTTCCCCCAACATGCAAGCCAAATTGGCCGAAAAAGGGGTCCACCCCAATCGCATCGCCGGGCTGCCCAACTGGGTCGACTGTGACATGATCCGCCCGCTGGATGCTGTCGGTGGAAACGGGACCAAGCCCGGGGAACCACCGGCCAGTGATCCGGCGGCCGAATCGGACACGGTGTCGCGGCGGATCGATGGTCCACACTTCACCGCCGACGGCAGCGCGGAACCCAAGGTGACGGTGGACGCCGCAGCAGCCGATGGGATCGATCGACGATCGCTGAGGCAACGTTTCGGCATTCCCGCCGATCGATTCGTCGCACTGTATGCCGGAAACATCGGGGCCAAGCAGGGACTTGAAATCATCGTCGATGCCGCCAAAGCGTTGGCGGAGAGACCGGGTGACGGGGATGCAGGTCGCGGGGAAGCAGGCCAGGTTCCGGTTCATTTGGTGATTTGCGGGACCGGTGCGGCGGTGGACGATTTGCGGGCGCGTGCCCAGGGTGTGCCGGGATTACAGTTGTTGCCGCCCCAGCCCTGGCAGCACTTCAACGAGCTGATGAATTGTGCCGATTTGCATTTGTTGCCGCAAAAGGCCGGTGCCGCGGACTTGGTGATGCCATCGAAGTTGACCGGGATGCTGGCCAGCGGCCGGCCCGTGGTCGCCTGTGCCGATCCGGGAACCCAGATCGCCGACGTGGTCCAGGGCCGCGGGGTCGTGGTCCCGGCGGGCGACACCGCCGGGTTCACCGCCGCGATTCGGATGCTGGCCGATGACCCTGTGTTGTGCGGGGAATTGGGCCGGGCGGCGCGGAGGTTTGCCGTGGACCATCTGGGCCGTGATGCCATTTTGCGGCGATTCGAATCCGCACTTTTCGATTTGCTGGGTCCGTCCGAATTGCCGCAACGGGCCGATTCGGTTCCGGCACCGTTGGGATCCACAACCGGGGCGCATGCCGGCGAGATCGCCCAGGCGGCGGAGCTTCGTCGGTCGGCCACGCCCCAATGATTGCCATCGCGGGTCCAGCGAACGGCAGACTTGAAATGATGGTGACTGTCGCCCCGGCGGCGAATGATGCGGCGTCCGATACCGTCAGTGACTGACTCTTTCCCGGCAAAGTCGCCGGTGAACGGTTCGTCGACGACGCAGACGATGGCGACCGACGCCGCGGCACCGGATCCGAATCCTGGTGCGGATCATTCTGGGTCGAACGCTTCGACCAACCCCACCGCTGTGGCGGGCACCGACGTGGGTTCCGAACCGTCGCGTCTGCCACGCGTTGCCGCATCGCGGGACGACGCGCCGGCCGCAGTGGAGGATGGCAACCTAGCGATGCGTTCGCCGCGGGCGATCGGATCGGACTCGTCGGCAGGTCGCGTGGTGTTCACTTGGCGGGACACTTTCGTTGTCCTCTGGTCGTCGGCCGCGTTTCTGTTGGCGTGCTATTCACTGCTAAAGCCATCGACCACGGCGGCGGATTTGCCGCTGATCGACGGTGCGCTGGCTCGCTGGCTGGACGAAAACTATGACTTTCGGACGGCGGTGATGGCGGGGTTGATTGTGTCGGGGCCGGCACTGGTCTGGGCGGGGCCGGTGTTCCGGGGTCGCCGATTGGCATTTCTGGTGGCCACGGCGGTGATTTTGGTGTCGCTGGAGTTTGCGCAGCGATGGATCCCCAGCCGCGGGTTCGGGTGGGCGGACGTGGTGTACACCTTGGCCGGAATCATCGTGGTCGAAACGGTCGTCCAGGCCACCCAGAGGGTCAGGGAGTGGCTAGTGGTCAGTGGCTAGTGGCCGGACTATGCGGGTTTTGCCGAAACCGCCCGGTTTGCGGGTTTCCAAACGTCGGGTTTGGCTGGTATTTGTGGGTGGAAAGGTGGCGGGCGGCGTTATGATGGAGACTGACCGCCACGCCTGACCGCCGACTGTCTTTGGGGTCGGTACTTTTCTGCCCGTACCTTCTGTGGGTTATGCCGACCAAACGCGTTCTGATCACCGTTTTTTGTGTCGTCTTGGTCGTGCTGCAGTGCGGCTATTTGGTGCTTGTCCGTCAGGACGGCACCTTGGACGAAGACAAGTTGCCGGAATGGTCACGTTCGATCGTCGAACCGATCAACGAATCGTTGGTGGACGAATCGGCCGCTTCGCTGGCCGAAGCATCTCGCGGCCCGGGTGGTGTCGTTACCGGTGACAATACCGGCAACGATGCAACGGTTGACATGACGGACGTGGCGACGATGGCCGGCGATCAAGCGGTCACCGCGGGGGCCGAAGGCGGGTCGATTTCACAGGCTGAAATGGAATCGGCGACAACCGAACCTTCCTCCGATGCATCGGATTCCAGTGAATCCGGCGAATCGGCGGGTCCGGCGGCGGATGATTCCGCCATCGACTCGACCGTGGGGCAAGTGCTTGCACCCGTCCGCCGTGCTGTCTTTGCTTCGGTGCGGGTGACCGATGACGCCACCGGAATCGTTGGTTGCGGATCGGTGGTTGCGATCGATGCCGGCGGCTTTGACGTACTGACTGCTGCCCATGTGCTGCGTGGGATGGTGTCGGCCCAGGTCGAATTTTTGGATCCCGGATCGGTGGCCGATCCGTATTCCAGTTCTGGGGAACCTGCGGGCGTGATTCGGCGTTGCCGCCAAGTTCGTTCGGTCGCTGTCGACGATACTCTGGACCTTGCACTATTGCGTGTGACTTCGGCGTTTCGTCCCGAGTTCAGTCTATCGTTGCCCAATACCAATCGTGCGGAACGAATCGCCGCATCGGTTCGATCGCGTGGCGGCGTGGATGCGTTTCGGGCCGGTTGGATGTCCGCCGATCGTCCCGAAACGTCGGCGGTGCGGATTGTCGGCACCAAACGCGCGAAGCGCCGTCGCAGTGACGTCCCGGTCAATTACTTTGCCGTCGATGTCCCCACCATCAAAGGGGATTCGGGTGCGGGGCTTTTCGATGGCGACGGGGTGTTGCTGGGTGTGGCCAGCGGGAACAGTTTGGGACGCGGATATTTCTGTGACGCCTCGGAAATTCTGCGATTTTTGGCGGAATTTTCTGGCGATGACGCGTCCGCAAACACTGGCAATTAGACGGCCGCTGTGGCCCCATGATGCGTCACTGCGCAACCGTCTTTCGATGACCGTCCGGGTGGACAGTATTGATCCCCCCAAAGTACGCCGAGTTTTCCGGGTGGCGAAACATTGCCGTCGGTATGGGTCGCAACTAATCTGCGGAGGGTCGCATGTGCACCTCCAGCGAAGTGCTTTTCGGCCTCCCTAAAGCTTGCCGACGGCGTGCTGAATTGAGGGGGGGGCGGGCATCTGGAGCGTTCCAGCATCCGCGGAAACATCGGAAGGTCCGTGTTTTCGCTAATTTTATTGATCACTGTTTGCTGTGAAGAGAGAATATTCGAATGAAAAGTGGCTCTACCCGATCGATGCGGATCATGGGACGATCCCTGTTTGGTCTTGTCGCTGTGTTCTTGATGACGCAGCCAGTGTCGGCGGAGGTCTTTACCCAAATCGCCGATCCGTTCGCCCCGGTCGTCTATCCCGTCACCGGCGATGAGGTTGGCTTTTCCCAATTTGATCCGGCGGCCGATCCGCTGTTGGGCGAAGAAGACAATTTCGCGACCATTTACGACAATTTTTCCTTTGCGTCGAATGTGTTTGCCACCAACTTCAGTTGGGTCGGGGCTTACGAGTTGCCGACGACCGGTATGACGCCGTCGCCGATGGCCAACTTCTTTACTGTCAATGTGTACACCGGCGTGACGGCGACCCCCGGATCGGGAAGCCTAGTGGATTCGTTCAGCGTCGGATTGGCCAATGAGACTCAGATCGGTGCGACGGATTATTACACCTACTCCGCGGATATCGCCCCACTCTCGCTGACCGGCGGAACGGAATACTTCTTCTCGGTGGTCGCCGACCTTGAGTTCACCGACAACGGCTGGGGTGTTGCGTACAGCACCGCTGGTGAGTCCGATGGTGCAGCGTTCCAGGACATCCAAGAAGTCGCATTTGGGCCAATTGTTCGATATGCCGAGACGACCGATTTTGCATTCTCCGTCACCGCGGTTCCCGAGCCGTCGTCGATTTTCGCTTTGACGTCGCTGGGTTTGGTTGCCGGAAACGTGGTTCGCCGTCGTCGTTTGCGAAAGGTCGGATCGCAAAAAGTGTGACGAATTTCCGGGATGGTGCTTGCCTCCCCCACAGTTTGTTGCGTAAGATTCCGATAAACCGAACTAGATCTGATTTTCAATGCCCCATCGCCTGGGATTCATCATGAACAACCAACTTCGTCGCATTGCCGCAGGCGTGTTTTCGCTCGGCCTGGTCGCGGCCTTGGGTTTGACCGTGGCGTTGCCCGCCGGTGCACCCGTTGATGCCATTGCTGACGACGCGGTGACGACCACTCAGGTGGCCAGTACCGATGCGGAAACGCTCAGTGACTGGGAATTCACCCGTGCTCGTCGTTTCTCCCGATGCCGATTTGATCGCTCGTTCACGCCCTCCCGATCGTTCTCGCCCTGAATCAGGGGCTGATCGTTTGTAGGCGGGTCTTTTTAGCCGCAGGTCGAATTTAGACCGGTCGAACGTTCCCCGTTCGCGACCGAGAAATCGTATTCAACGAAGGCGATGGTGTTCCCACCATCGCCTTTTTTCGTGCGCCGATGATATGTCGTTCGTGGTCGTGCGGCCATCACGGGCAAGGATGCCGATCGGTCCGTAGCGGTTTTGAGTGTTGGATCGGCGAAACCGTCGCACGCCCCAATTCTTAGCGGCTTCACAGACGATCTGTTCGGATGGGCCAATGCGGTGTGATTACTGTGCGTGTGGTTACTGTGCATTGGGTCCTGCGGTCCCGGCCGGAATTGATCGCGTAGTGATAGGTGTGCGCGTGTCCGTGTCGACGTTCCGGCATAGCAGGGGGGCGGGCTGGAGATGCGGTATTCTGAACAGATCGGGCGACGCCATCGACGCACTCAGGTCCATGATGCGGTACGCCCGCGAAGGCGGAAAGATTCACAAAGCATGTCAGACGAAAGCAAAGAAGCCTGGCGGATCACCGACCGTTGTGAAATGGTGACGGATGTTGCCCTTTGCGCGGCAATCGTGCTGTCGCCTTGGGCATTTGGCAGCACCGAGGGTGTGTCCCTTTTCATATTGATGTCGCTTGCGGCGGTGGCCTTGATGTCGTTTGCCGTCCGCCTTGTTTTCGGGACTCGTCCGGTTTGGAGGGCGTCCACCGCTGGTTGGTGTGTCGTCTTAGGTTTGCTGGTTTTGGCGTCGGTGGCCGGCATTCATCAAGTCAATCTGCCCCGTGGTTTCGTCCACTCCATGGCGCCAGGTGTCCAGCGGTGGTCGTTGCCGACGGAATCGAACACTGGCGTCCGTAACGCCGGGGCCGATTCGGCTGTTGACGGTTCAAGCACTGCTGATGCGTTGACCGGTGGGCAGGCCGGTTTGGAAGGTTGGTTCTTTGGGAACAAACTGGGGCTCAATGCCGGAGGCAGCTATCGGTTTGGGCTGCAGGTTTTGATGGCCGGCTGTTTGTTCGCAATCGTCAGTGCAGGGCGGCAACCGGCATTACGCCTGCGCCGCTTGGCGCTGGTCGGTTTGGGGATGGGGACCTGTCTAGCGGTTTTTGGGATCGCCCAGCACTTTGGGTCTCATGACGGGCTGGTGTATTGGGCATTTGAGGTTCCCGGTGGCCTTGGTTTTGGACCGTTCGTCAACCGAAATCATTTTCCGTTCTACATGAACCTCTGCTTGGGGCTGGGTGCGGGCCTTTTGATCGACAAGCTGGATGGCCTTGGTAAACACTGGTTGCGGGCCTTGTTCGGCGAGGCCAGTTTCAGCTGGCTGATCGCGGCACTGGCGTTCATGTTTGCCAGTCTTGTCATTTGCGTTTCGCGTGGCGGCGTCATGTCGGCGATCATCGCGGTCATGTTGGTGATGTTGGTTCGCCTGCGGCCGGCCAACGCGGTGCGAACCACCGTCATTGTTTTGGCGATCGGGATCCCGGTCAGTCTGTTGTTTGTTTGGGTCGGGTTCGATCTAGCCGAATCTCGATTGAACATGTTGGTGGAGACGGATCGATACACGCAGGACGGACGGTGGCACCTGTGGCGCGCTGCGTTGCAAAGCGTCGATGAATTCCCCTGGTTTGGATCCGGGGGCGAGACCTACCGCTATTGGGAAACCATCTATTCCCACGCGGATCCGCGGTGGCACAGCGGCACCATGCAGTCGTTGCGTGCGGACAACGAGTTTTTGGACGTGTTGTGCGAATACGGGCTGGTCGGACTGGCGGGATTGTTGCTTGCGACCGGAGGGTTGTTATGGGCCGTGTTGCGTGCCGCGCGTCGAAGCGGATTGGCGGCTGGGGCGGCCATCGGCGTGATCGCGGTGTTGATCCACAGTGTGGTGGATTTCGGATTGCGAGTACCCGCGACGGGATTGCTGGCGGTTTGTGTGGCCGCCCTGATGTGTTGCCAACCGGTCGTGGTCCGGAAGCCATCGCGTCGATCGCGTTCACGCCGCCGATACCAAATGATCCAGGATGGTGGTGACGGGGCGTCTTCGCATCAATCTTCGGAACGCGAGAGCCGGTCGTCGCAGGGGGCGATTCGGTCCGCAGCCGTTGACGCCGATGCTGATGTGAGTGATTCCCTTTTATCCAGACGCGATACCGTGATTCGCTACGCATTGGCGGTTTGGCTGGTGATCTTTGCCCTCTGGACAGTACGGGTGAATCGTCGTTACGCGGTAGCAGAACTTGCCAAGATTTCCGCATCCGATCAGATGCGGCGGGCGGACCAGGCATCGGCCGTTGCCCAAATGGGCGCAGCGGTTGACGCCGTCCCAGAGGATGTCGAATTGCGAATCGAATACGTTCGCACCATCCAGGCGGCTTCAGCGATGCGTTCGGATGCGACGATGCCGAAAAAATGGACGGAAGAGATTCTGTCACAAAGCCGAATCATTCAGCGGCTTTGTCCGTTGACGTGGCAGCCATCAGCTTGGTTGGCCCAGTATGGCGATGCTGATGATGCGGATCGCCACTTGCAGTATCTGGTTCGCGCCCGCCGGCTGCATCCTGGGCAACCCGACTTGGCCGTCTTGGCCGGCAGGGCGATGCAATCGGAAAAGGGCGTCACCGCGGCATTGGTTCATTATCGCGATTCGTTGACGTATTCCACCGAGCATCTGCAAGAAATCTTGCAGCGTTTGGACGGACAACTCGATGCATCGGAGCTGGTGAACCAAGTCTTGCCAACTGACCCTGTGGTGTTGTTAAGGGTCGCGCAAGTTGCACCCACCGTATCGGACCAATGGGAATCCGCGGTGTTCGCCGAAGCGGCTTTGTTGGCTGTCAAACGCCCCGAAGCACATGCCCGGGATCTCGACCGTGGCGAAACCGAGGCCCTTCGTTCCAGCGCACTGGAGATTCTGGGCCGCAACGACGAGGCCATTGATGCAATGCGAATGGCTTTGAACGAGGACCCCGAGCAGGTTCAGTGGCGTGTGCGTATGGCAACGTTGCTGCTGGCCGAAGATCGGTTGGATCAGGCGACTCGCGAGGTACGAATCGCACTGCAGTTGCGGCCCAGTGATCGAAGTGCCAAAGCGCTTCAACAAGAATTGGTTCGCCGCAAGTCGCTGCTTCCCTAGGCCGCTTTCAACCGCTGCGTGACTCGCACGCGATGGTACTTTGACGTTTGCCATTGCGCATCGAACCACAGGATTGCGCGGACCCGAAACGGACGGTTTGGCGGCCAAGCCGCTTCTGCGGGCAATGTGTCGCGGGCTGGCCGGGCGGGCATTCTGTTGCCGCCTCAGCATCCAATTGCGAGCTCCACAGTCGCGGTCGGAAGGGAGCATCTGCCGGCGAGGGTGGACTCCGGTTCATCGGTTCGTACGCGACGATAGTCTCCGGTGCAACGGCGAGAAACCTGCCACTGAAAATCCTCCCCGCAGGCGGGTGTGGAAGAGTCTTTGGGGGTCCCTCTGAAGATAATTGCGTTTCCGTTTTGTCGCGTTCCTCTGCGGAAATCATGCTGTGGATGAGTGACCAAGTCACCGCCAAGGGCTTGCCCGCTGTCATTCCATTTTGTCGAAAGCCTCAAGGTGGGGGGTGTGGCTTGCGTTCGGAACGCTTGCGGCTTTCGCATCCCAATTGTGCCGACGATCAGGGCACCCGAATGGCGTTTTCGTGAGTGCTTCGGAACGACCATCCGGTCGGATCATGCGGCCTTTTCGGGTCGCGTGTCTGCTCACCCGCGTTGGGCTGTCGATCGCTGTCGGATTCGCGATGCCGGGATGCGGGGGTACCGCGGCGTCGGCCAAGTCCGGCGATGGTGTCAGAATGACGTGTTTTGCGGGCTATTTCACGTTTTGGCTACATCGCAGCGGGAGATTTCCTGGGCTTGAAAGACGCTCGACGTTCGGTTGTCTCGAAAAGCGAACAATTCCACATTTGAGACCGTGTTGTCCCCTCTGGTGGTTGAGTTTTGCGAAAAAAATTTCGGTGAAGAAAACCATGGGGATGCCGTGAAATAGCCCAGATTTACGGTGTTTTTTCGCTATCCGGCTGTCGTCATCGTGACATTCGGGAAATCTTCGCATTCAAAAATGATTGCTAGGGGGGGTTGGGCTGACTATAACGCGTAGCTCCGGGGAACCCCCCTGCGGTGCCTTTGGGTTAATCCCTCAGGAGCCCCTCCGGTGATGAAGTGTTTGCAAAGTTGACACCTGTGATGCTCGCGACCCGTCGCCGAGCTTGATGACCCGCCGAATTCCCGCTTGATGGTTTGGGCAAAGAAGCAGCCTTAATCCGTTGGCGGAACACCCTTTGTTCTCGGAATCTGTCCCCATGATCCATCGATCCATGTTTCGAAACGCCTCGCGTCGCCAATCGGCAGCCACCCCGAATCAAGACCGCATTCATTCACAGGCCAGTCGGTGGGAAGCAAAGCGGGAGGCTCACCGCCAGCGTTGGGCCGAAAAACGTGCCGCGCGGATCGAGCGGTACCGCGATGCGTTTCGGGGTAGCTGGATTTATCGCGTCGGCTTGGGCCTGTTGGCGATTTGGAACGCCGTTGCCTCGCAGATGCCGTTTGAAATCACCCGCCGCAAGGCTCCGCTGGCGCCGTACATGATGATGGGCTTCCCCTTCATGATTCGCCGCAAGGATGGTGCTGCAAAGAAGAAAAAGAGCAAGTCCGCTGCAAAGCCACGATTTGCCAATTCACAGGCAGGGCAATTGCATGCCGAAGCATTGGAATCGCGTCAGTTGCTGGCGGCCAACGTGCTAGGCATTGACTTGAACCCCGGTTCCGACTCTGGCATTGCAGGTGACCAGAAGACGGAGGTCAGCGCGCCCTCGTTTGATGTCAGCTACAACAATTTCAACCCCAGTAATTCGATCGTCCTTCTGGACAGCACGGGGGCAATCACGGGAACGGCGGGATCAATCATTGGATCTTCCGGCGTTCTCCCTGTTGGGCCGGGTACAACCACGATCATGATGTCTGTGCCATTTCCGGCGGATGGGTCGTTTGACGTCGAAGCCGACTCAGCGCTGGTCTCGGGAACCAATGCCACGGTTGCGATCGAGTTTGACGACTCCGACCCCTCGTTGGTTTCGGCAACTTTCGACACAGCGACCATCAACGAAGACACCGCCACAACAGGGGCGATGCAGGTCACGCTGGATTTGACCTTCAGCGAGGCGATGGACACCACGGCCCCGGCGCCGACGATCGCTTTGATTGGCCCCGATGCCAATAGTGCTTTGTCGTTCAATTCGGGCAGTTGGTCGGTCGACGGTTTGACGTACAGCGCTGTCTACGACGTTACCGATGGAGACGACATCGATCCCGACGTCACGGTTGACGTGTCGGGAGTGTCCGACGAAGCGGGCAACGCTGTTGACCCGGTAACGGCGACCGGCGTCAGCACGGGTACCGTCATCGACACCGTCGCACCGTTGGCGCCGACCGTCGATTCGTTTTCGGATGACACGGGTGCCCCCGATGGCTTGACTAGCGACAGCACCATCACGATTGAGGGAACGGCTGAGCCGGGCGCGAGCGTTGAGGTCACGGTTGATGATGGCATCGGACCCGTGTTTGTTGGGACGGCCACAGCGAACTTGCTGGGTGACTACTCCGTCACGACCACGCCACTTGGCACTGGTTCCTACACGGCCACGGCGGTTGCGACCGACGTCAACGGAAATGTCAGTCCCGTTTCCGCGCCCGCTCTACCCTTCGACATCGACGTCGACGCACCTTCGGTGATTGGACTGACGCTGAGTGATACGTTCATCGATGACGATGACGTGATGGGACCTCCCGGAACGGTCGATCTTGTCATCACGTTCGACGAAGCGATGGATGTGGGAGTTCCTGTGACCGTCAGTAGCAATGTCGACGGCACAACGTTTCCCGCTTCGCTTCCCGCGGGTGTTTGGAGTGCGGGCAACACCGTCTATACGGTCACGATCCCGCTGAACGATGCCGACGAAGAAGTCGCCGATGTGACCTTTGACATTAGCGGTGCCCAAGACGTGGCGGGCAATACGATGGCCCCGGTCGTGGGACAGTCGACCGACACACCGTCGGCGGTCGACACCTTGACCGAGGAGGTCGACTTTACGATCAACGATTCGTCGCCGCAGGAAGACATCCTGCCCAGCACGACGCTCGTCAATGCGGAAGTGACCTTCACCGTCGACAACGACGCGGATTCGCCCACGGTCATCACCTATCAGGTCGGCATGGCCGGTGACACCGCGACCTACGGCGACGACTATCAGGTGGAAGGGGAACCTGCGGCGAACGGAACTGACGGCGGCGTACCCACCTTTACCGGCACGGTGACGATCCCGCAGGGTGATACCGAAATCAAGCTTGACATCAACATGCTGGGCGACCTGATCTGGGAAGGCGATGAAACCTTCACGGTCAAGATCGTCAGTGTTTCGTCGGGCGCGATGGACGTCTCGGCACCGCAAACGGTCACCATCGAAGATAACGAAGTCGGCGCCGAAGTCACATTGATGGCGATCGACAACGAAGCCGCCGAAACGTTCCAGTTCGAGATCGCCGACGATGCGATCAGCGGGAACCCCATTTTCAATTCGGACATTGTCGCCAATACAGGCGACGGATCGCAGGACCCGTTTGGTCCGGCTCCGAACGAGGTTTACGCGACCGACAGTCAGGTTGCCGGCGGTTTGCCCGATGGCGGCATGATTCCCGGGAATGCCTTCGGACCGGCCGCGATGCTGACTTACAACAACGCGGACAACGGCCCCAACGCGCGGGTCACTCCTGCCGGTACAACGCCGGATGTCTTCAATATTCCTGTCGTACCGGGTGATTACAGCGAGATTCACCTGTACGGTGCCGCAGTCGACGGAACGGCGCAAGTGAGCGTTCGGTTCTTCTATAACGATGCCGGTCCGGCCAGTGCCCAGCAGACCAATGTGTTTACACAGTGGAACATGCCGATCGCCGATACCGCCGATCTGTACACGATGATCGATGGCGTGCCGACTCGTGACGCCGGTAATACAGCGACCGGCGGTGGCAGTGTGGCCGTGTTCGGTTCGACCTTCGTCAACCCCGACCCCAGTCGCGAATTGGCTTACGTCGAAGTCAGCGTCAACACCAGCGACGCTGACAATGCTGGTGATGGCGGCGACTTTGCGTTCCTTGGCGCCAGTGGTGTGCAAGCCGCCGGCACGATGGGCATGTTCGCGGTCAAGTTGGACTTTGCAATCAATGATCCGTTGACCGTGGTACTGGATACGACCGTCGGCGATGCGATCAACGGTGTTGATTACACTTTGTCTTTGCCGGGCGCTGCTCCCGCGGCAACGTTTGATGATGCGGCACCTGTCGCTCTTGCAACGACACCTTTGACAGATGGGCCCTTGACGGCCTCGGTGGTCACCGGCCATTACGATATTTTTACAGGTGGTCCGTCCGGAAACTACTTCAATATCGACAACGTTACGTTCGGCGATTCGGTTGTTCGTTTTGATCGGGGTGGATTGCCTTTCGATCTAGATAGTATCGATTTCCTTTTCCCGGGTGAATCAGGCACGGTGACCTCGTCGACCGGCGCCGTTATGGCCGTGACGGGCGGATCGACCGCAAGCTTCTCGGGGCCTGATTGGGAAGGGATCACGTTCTTCGACGTGGCCCACGATCCAGGGGTATTCCTCGGCTTCGACAATATCGAGACGAGCAATTTGGGCTTGTCTGGTGGTCCGAGCGTCAGCGTTGTCGTTCCTGCAGGAGAGACTCAGGTCCCGATCAAGCTGACCGCGATCGAGGACATGATCATCGAGGGCGGCATTGTTGATAACTTTGGTACCGAAGACGCGACGCTGGAAATCGACAGTCGCAGCGTGACGGCCGGTCCGCTTCCGGATATCGGAACGCCCGACCAGGCGACCGTGACGATTCTGGATGACGACCAAGGTTTGGTCAGCATCGAAAAAATCAGCGATGCGGATGAAAACGGACCTCCCGCCAGCCTTGATCCGGTCTCCGGCG
Source organism: Crateriforma spongiae (assembly GCF_012290005.1). Taxonomy (NCBI): domain Bacteria; kingdom Pseudomonadati; phylum Planctomycetota; class Planctomycetia; order Pirellulales; family Pirellulaceae; genus Crateriforma; species Crateriforma spongiae. Next base: position 1,057,920 of record NZ_JAAXMS010000002.1, on the reverse strand, counting down.
AATTCAAGGTCACGCTGAACAAGACGGACACCACGTCAACAGGTATGACGACCAGCAGCACCGACACCATCGTTGCGGTGGATATTGCCGGTGAGGCTGTGGTCGGAACCGACTACCAAACCAGCATCACTAGCACCGAAGCCAGTTCGCTCGGATCCGCACAGCGTGTCGACGGGTTCTGGTCGCTTCGGGAAGATGACGACATTTCGTTCGCCACCAGTCGGGCCCACAACACGGTTCGCGCTGAAACTACCGTCGCCGCGAAGCACTACTACGAGATCGTGCTGTACCAGCCCGGCAGGATCACAGCCGATATTGACTTGACTGACGGATTTAATTCGCACTTGCGAATCTTGCGTCCCAACGGCAGTGTCGTCGCAGCGAATAACAACACCAGCAACTCGACTGGCGCCGGCGGAAGCCAAGGCAGTGGAGTGCGTGACGCTTACGTGATGACATCCAGTCAGCCGGCCGGGCGCTACATCATCGAAGTCTCTCGATCGACCAAGGGTGCCACGAACACAGGTAGCCACAACAACAATGCGGGAAATCCGAGTAGCACCCAGAATCTCGCGATCGGTGATGAATACACCCTGAACATTTCCATCCAAAATCACTTGGAGGGTGTTCTCATTCCGGCCGGTCAGGAGATGACGACGTTTAATATCGATCCGATTGATGATTCGATCGTCGAAGGCGGAACGTCGGTTTCCTACGGTTCGGAAGATGTTGAATTCACGCTTTCGGCAATGACGACCCAGGCCGATCCGAATATCGACGTCGATGGCGGCAATGACACTGCCACGCTGGATATCGAAGACGACGACACCGCAACGCTGACAATTAGCACCGACAACGGGTTCGAGAACCCGCTGCCGACACCACCGAATACACCCGAGGATGGTGCGTTCACGTTCACGCTTAGTGAAGAAAGCAGCACCGATACCACGGTGAAGTTCCAAATCACGAACTTCCAAACCGCCGACAACAGCATCGATGCCACCTATGGGTTGGACTACACGCTGTCGGTCAGTAGCAATGGTTCGTACACATTCAATTCGACCACCGGCATGGGGACGATCACGATCCCGCAAGGAGAAACGGCAGTCGACTTGAACGTGGTGGTCGTCAATGACGACATCATTGAAGACGATGAAGACATTAACTTGGTATTGCTGCCCGGTCACGCCGACAGCGAATTCGATCCTGACATCACGGTATCCACCGGGCCGGAAACGGTCACGATCTTTGATGAAGACATTTCCGACGTCGCGATCAATGGAACCGCATTCGCAGTGGAGGGCGGCCAAAACGGTGTGTTCACCGTTTCGCTAGATTCGCCCAAGACCAGCGACACCGACACGATCGTGGAATTTCAGGTTGTTTCGGCGATGACTTCGCCGGCGGCGGACATTCCCCCGGCCGCCGAATTTGACATCCCGGTTGCCGGCGATGTCGTGTCCTACAATCCGACGACGGGGCTTGGTACCGTCCGGATCTCCGCATTCCAGCCGAGCGGCCAGATCGTCGTGGTTGCTGATGACGACTCGCTGCTAGAACCGACCGAACACATTAAGGTCGAGTTGACCGGCAATGTGACCGGCGATTCCAACATTGTCGATTTGAGTCCCGGGCAAGAAGCCGCCGAGATTCAGTTATTCGACAATGATCAGGCCTTCGTCAAAGTCGAAAACAATGGTGACGGCGACGAGAACGCCGCTGGCGCTCCAACCGACGGCCAATTCAAGTTTACCCTCGTCAATGCGGCCGGCGTTCCGGTGACCGCGGCGTTTGATATTGAGGTCAGCTACAGCCTGGTCAATCCTGCCACCACGGCAACGGCGGGTCCAATGGCTGACGGTTTCAACATCGATTATCAAACACTCGATGGGTCGGTGACAATCAATGCCGGCGACACGATGGCGTTTGAAGACGTCGTCGTGTTCGAAGACATCGTTAACGAATCGACCGAATATGTCGTGATCGGATTGACGGGTACTGATAGCAGCCAGGTGACTCCGGTCACGATGACCTCGATGAATACCGCCACGGTGGCGATCACCGATGACGATGTCGTCGAAGTCACGATTGTGGCCACTGACAACATGGCGAGAGAGGGCAACGACGATGGTCAGTACAAGCTTGAACTGAGCACTTACAGCGATGCACCGATCGTTGTCGATCTGGCCCAGATTACCGGTAACGGTCCCTATGTGGATGCCAGTACCTCCGATTACACGCTTTCCAGTTCGACCGTCACGTTTGCTCCCTTCGAATTGATGTCGGGGCCGGTCGATTTGAACGTGACCAATGACGCCGAGTTGGAAGAGTTCATCGAGCAGGTGGAATTGGGCGTTGATTCGATCGTTTCGTCGAATCCCGGTGTCAGTAGCGGTGGTAGTGCCACCGTCATTATCAAACCCGATCCGACGGTCAGCGTTCGTGCCAGCGACATGATGGGTACCGAGGAAGCGGATGATGCACAATTCATCGTCGAGCTTCCCCTGGTGCAGAACTCGGGCGGCCCGATTGCGGGTAACTACAACAAGGCCGATGGCGATCTGACGGTCGACTACTTGGTGCGAGGCACGGCAGTTGGCGGTGACGATTACACGGCGTTGTCGGGAAGTGTGGTCGTTCCGGCCGCTGACGGGTTCGCCTACATCGATGTCAGTATCATCAACGACCTGATCATCGAAGAAACGGAATCGGTGACCGTGACGCTGACCTCGGTAACCGCTGCCGACCCGAATGACGGCGATATCACCGTTCGTCGTGATCTTTATGCGGTTGAATCGAGCTCGTCCGACTTGTCAACCATCAACGTGGATGTCGGCGATGCCGTTCCAGATGGAACCGTCGGTTTGGTCGCCCCAATCACATTGAATGATGGTTCGACGATCGACGCGGGATTGGGGATCGATGTCGATCCGACCGATCAACAGGTCTACGCAGTGGTCGCGGTCAACGGGGAATCCGATCCTGTTCTGGTGACACTGGATGTTGCGACCGGTTGGGCTGAACGTGTGGGTTCGCTGAACCGCGACATTGTCAGTATCACGTTCGACAGCACCGGCAAGTTGTATGGCATTCAAGACAACGGCAAGGTTTACACGATCAACAAGTCAACCGCAGCGACTTCGGCTGCGACCGGCACCACATCATCGCTGGGCAGCTACGGTGTCGCGGTCAATGGTTCCGATATCGTTCACCGAGTCGGTGGTGATCTTCCTCCCGGATCTGGCTTGTTTGACGCGTTTGCCGGTGGTGCGATTACCGTTCTGGGTCCGGACAGCTTGGACGAAGCGACCGGCATGGAAGGTATCGAGGAAGGTAATTTCGCTGGCAATGGATTCTTGGTGGCTGACGAAGCGACCGGCTTGGCTCGGGTGGAGTTCAACACAGGAACTGCGGCCAATGATGTCAATGTCAACCAGTTCGCGGCCTACTCGGGTCTCGGCAGTGACCTGATCGAAGACATCGCCTTTGTCAACAGCACCGCCGCGGTGCTAATTAAGGACGATGACGCAGGAATTCTGAAAGTTGCGGCGAAGGACAAAGGGCATGATCGCCTGAACGACGCTGATACGGTGGACACAGGCTTTACGATCACACTGAGTACGGCGGAGACCAATCAAGTCACCACCTCCAGTACCGACACCACGTTCAAGTTCACCGTCGATGATACTGCGACGCCGTTCTTGGGCGATCAGCTTGAAAATTCATCCAGTGCATCCGGACAGGACATTGATACGTTCAACACGCTGACCGGAGGAGCCGATCATTGGAAGTTCAATGGTTCCGGTGTTCCCCACACGAAAGTCTTGGGGACCGGCGATGCGACCGATGATTTGTACACGTTCACTGTCCTAAACGATGGTGATTCGATCGAACTGAGTGTCTCTGGCGGCGGTAGCACCATGACACTGCTGGATTCCAGTTCGACCGTGCTTTCTTCGGGACCGTTCATCACGGGCAGTTTGGACGCCGGGGTCTACACCGTCAGCGTCAGTGCGAACAACGGTCAAAATTACACGCTGGATGTCGCCGTTGAAAACCATTTGATCGCCGACTACGAACTGACCGCTGACAATGCTGTCGGTTTGACGTCGCTGGGCGGCGGCATGTGGGAAGCAACCATTCCCGCCGACGAATCGTCGATCATGATCAACGTGGATGTCTTCAATGACACCCAGGTCGAAGGCGATGAAACAGTCACCCTGGGATTGAACGACGTTACCGGTGGCGATGCGGATATCTATCTGGGCGGATCCGCCTGGACGCTGCCGTTTGATGGCCAGGAGTTGGTGCTCATCAGCACTGCAACGGGTGAAACCATCCACAGTGTTCCCATCGATCCCGGCGTCGGTCAGTTGATTCTTTCCGGAAACGCGCTGGCCCAAGACCCGCTGACCGGCGACTTTTATGCCTCGCTTTCCGAGGATGCAATCGGCGGTGACGCGCTTTACATCATCGATAGCAACACCGGGCAAGCGACTCTGGTGGGTGTTCTCGGGGATCTGATCGATGCAATCGATTTCGATGCTGGATTTGGCTCGCTGTACGGTGTCGGCGATGATTTGGCCAGCGGCAACAATGCTCTGTTCTTCATCAATCCTTTGGACGCGTCGAACTTTGTCGCAACCACAATTAGCCCGTCCACGCTGTCGACGGGGCTCGCGTACAATGATGATGACGGTTTGCTTTATCACCTTTGGGGCAGCGACAATCCAACGGGCTTCACTTTCTTAGAGACCATCGATCCGTTCTCCTTGGCCCAGGTGAATATTCCTTTGGTCGGAAGCAGTTCACCCATTTTGCCAATTCCAACTGGTGCGGCGCCCGAAGGATTCGCCTATGAAGGCAACGGAGTCTTCAAGTTCATCGACACGTTTGACAACCTGTACAGCCTGACGCTGGTAAATACTGGTAGCGGTGTTCAGGGCGTGGTCGAGTTCATTGCCGTAACCGAGCGATTTGAGAGTTCGGAAGGCATGGTGATTGTCGCGCCGATGATGACCGAAGCCACGGCGGTGATCTGTGACCATGACGAAGCCGAGGTGTATGTCAGCAGCGACAACACATTGGCCGAAGCATCAGTGGATCCAGCCCACGAGGGAAACCCGACGACCAAGCACAAAGACATCGTCGTCAGCTTGCGAGATGCCAATGGGGTCCCGGTGACCAGCCAGACCCCGACCTTGGTTGACTACACCTATAAAGCCTCCAGCACGGCGACCAACGGTTCGGACTTTGCGACACTGGATGGTGACGTTTTGATTCCAGCGGGCCAGAGTTCTCAAACTCTTGAGAACACTTTGGACGACATGCTTGATTCTGATCCGGCAGTGAATTCGTTGCCGTCCGTATTCGTTTTCAACGACGCATTTCTTGAGGGTGACGAAACCGCAGAAATCGGATTGGACGATGTCGCCGCTGGCGATGATGACATCAGCATCGTCGCGTCCAACGCCGACATGGAAGATATGGGCGTCGTGCTGATCAAGGACAACGAAACGGCATCCGTTTCGTTCACCGCCAGCGACGACTTGGCCAAAGAACGAGACGGTAGTGACGACGAGCCTTTGAATCCCGGGGCTTTCACGTTCAACCTGGACAAGACCAGCAGCACCGATACCACAGTGGCCTTCATGGTCGACGCATCGATGTCCGATGCGGAAGCGACTGACTACAGTTTCTCCGCCAACCCGGCCAATAATCTGACCGACCTGGGTGGAGGCATCTGGGCCATCACGATTCCCGCCAACCAATTCTCCGCCACGGTCATGTTGGACGTGGTTGAAGATGAGTTGATCGAATTGGACGAAGACGTGACGATCAAAGTCACCAACGTCTTGTCGGCAAGTAACGCCACGATCGGATTCGATCCTTCCGAGCGTGAGACGGTTACGATCTATGACGATGACATCGGCAAGGTGATCATCGAGAACGTCGGCAATGCGGTTGAATCGACCCAGCCTGGCACATCACCAGGCATCGACGGGCGGTTCAAGATCTCGATCGTCGATCCGATCACGGGTGATTTTGTCGAGAGCGAAACACCGACCACCGTTCGCGTTTTGTTGGACGAATCAATTCCAGACGCTGCTACGTTCAGTGTCACAACAGGAACCAACGATGGCGACTATACGATCGACAACTTTGTCACACCGACATCTGGGCCCCGGTACATCGATTTGACGTTTGATCCGGGAGACACAATGTTGTTCCTGGATGTCGAACTGATCGAAGAAACTCCGCCACTGGACATGGGTGACGAGTTCGTCAAGTTGACCCTTGATCCGACCTACGGCGTTGCCACTGATACTCGTCCCGATGACGGTGTCGTCGGCGATAATCAGATTCTGCTCGATGCGATGCCCGGTGGCGGGGTGATCGTTGGAAACGATCCTGACTTTGTGTTCGCTGTGGATGTGTCAGGAAGCACGTCTGGCGGCATCCTGGCCGCGGAGAAGGCGGCTTTGATCGCCTTGAACAATCAGTTAATCACTGACGGATTTGGGGCCAACGCCCGAGTGTCGGTTGTGCCCTTCACATCCAGTGCGAGTGCGATAGACATGGAACCCGGTACTCCAGGATTCCAGTATTTTACGTCGCCGACGACCGATAGTGATATGAACGGCACCAATGACGTTGAGCAGGTAATCAATGCATTATCAGCTGGTGGTAGTACCAGTTTCGAAAGCGCCCTACAGGAAGTAGTTGATATCTTCCAGAATCATCTTCCGGGGACAACGTCGGCAAACGGTAACGTTGTTTTTGTTTCGGACGGTTTTGGTGGTTCTGGTTTCACTGATGAGGTGGCCACGCTTCAGGGATTGGCGGACAACATTCGTGCCTTCGGCGTGGGCTCGGGGTCCAGTCTAAGCAGTTTGCAATTGATCGACTCGGGGGCGATTCAAGTCACCAATCCGAATGACTTGGTGAATGCGATCACCGTTGGTAGCGGCGGCGGTATGACTGGCGGTGGCGGCGAACTCGTCTATACCTTCGACCCTGCCAGCGGTTGCCCCGACATCATTGTTGACGGCATGGGCATGAACATGGCGACGGTGACGATCATCGACGAAGAGTTCAAGATCAACATCAACGCCAATGACCAGAACGCCAGCGAACCAGGCACTTTGCCACTGGTTCCGGGCGACAACGGTCAATTCACCATCAGCATCTCAAACCCGTGGCAGTTCGGCGACACGATCGTCAACTACACCGTTACCGGAACCGCCACGACAGCGAGTGATGCCTCGGGTGCCTTGAACCCGGCCGACTACGCCGATCTGGACGGCTACGATCCTTCCAACCCCGACTTCGTCAGCGTCAGCATTGATGGTCAGGCGGTCATTCCCGCCGGCGCCAGTTCGGTGCTGTTGGACGTGACGGTGATCGACGACCTGCTGATCGAGCTAGATCCGGAAACTGTTGTGGTGACGTTGACCGGGTTGGATGACGAATCGACCACCGGTTCGGGCAATGTCGAAAATGTCTCCAGCGTCGGTGTTCGAATGCTGGGCAACGTCCTAAGCGACACAGTCAATATCTTCGATAACGACGGTGCGGTCGCGAACGCTTCGGTCAGCGATGCGGATGCCAACGAGCCGAACAGTCCCGGCGACAACGGTCAGTTCATGGTGACGCTAGAAAATGGCGGTTCACCGATCACCAGCATCAGCAATACCACCGTTGAATTCATGATCGGTGGCGATGCCGCCGACGGAGCTTTGGGTGCGGGAGACTATGATCCCGCCGGTGCCGACTTTACGCTTGCTCTGGATCCGACGACCAGCGGTGCAGGCTACGCGTTGACCTACAACCCAGCCACCAACAAGGGGTTGGTGACGATTCCCGCCGGGGAATCCACGGTCAAGATCAACGTCGTCACGTTGAACGACTATGTCTTGGAAGACGACGAAACGGTGACACTGACACCGATCGATATCACGTCGGGCGAACCTGGAATCTCAGCCTCCAACGTGACATCAAGTGCTGTCACCATCGAAGACACCGACGTCGGCATGGTTGAATTCGTGGCATTGGATCCGACGGGCAACGAGCCGGGCGGATTGAATCCCGACGCGGCGTTCCGTGTCTACCTGGTGGACGCGAACAACCCGAGCCAACGATTGGCCAGCGACACCGCGACGGATGTCACATACGATGTGCTTGGAACGAGTACCGCCACGGCCGCAGCGGATTACGTAACGCTAAGCGAAATGGTGACCATTCCGGCGTTCGTGCCGACGTCCGGTCAGCCAGTTCCTGACTTCACGTTGGGTAGCGGAGACGGCGAAGCCATCATTGGCGTTCACGTCCTGGATGACCCTGAGTTGGAGCCGACCGAAACGGTGAATGCTGTTCTGGGCACCGCTGTCGGCGATGCTGATATCAGCCCAAGCACGACAGTGACCAGTGGTACGGTCAGCATCATCGACAACGACACCGCGTTGGTGTCGATCAAGAGTGACACCGCCGGTGCAGACGATGATGCATCCGAAACTGACCCTGAAGGTCAAAACGACGGCAAGTTCGAAGTGTTCTTGAGTGCCCCGAGTGCGACACCCACGGTGGTTACTTACACCGTGAACACCGGAGTGTTTGACGCGTTCTACTTTGACGATTACCTATTGTCCGGTGGCCCGGCCACTGCACCGATTCAACCGGGGTCGTTCACGGGGACGATAACGATTGGTGCCGGCGATATCTCTGGCATCATTGACTTGTCGGTGCTCGACGACAACGTGCTGGAGTCCGATGAAGATGTGACGGTTGAAGTGACCTCCACCAGCAACCCCAATATCACACCGGATGTGACGATGGATACGGCGACGATTACGATCAAGGACAATGATCTGCCCACTTTCACCGTCATGGATGCCATGGCTGATGAAGATGACGGAACGATCACGTTCACCATCAAACTGGACCAGCCGATCGATCAGGACGTCGACGTGTTCCTGACTTTCCCGGGCAGCGGATCCGACACGGCAACGGGGGCTTCGGCACCGCTGGATAACACGGTTTCGGATCAGGACTACGTCAATACCAATACCGGACTGGTCAATTTCCCGGCCAATGGTAGTGGATCCGATCTGGTTCGAACGATCAGTGTCCCGATCAACGACGATAACTGGGTTGAACGAGACGAAACGTTCACCGCTCAGCTGGTCGTCGATGGTGGTTCATTGGCAAATCCAACTGCCGGATTGCCGATCTTCATCGACAACGGCGTTGGGACAATCAAGGACAACGACACTGCAACGTTCACGATCTTTGCCAAGGGCAGCAATCCGAGTGACGACGCGGATCCAACTGTGACAGAAGGTACCGATTCGCCGAATCCGTATAACAACGGATCCCCAACGACACCGGTCGAATTCGAGGTGGAACTGTCCAACCCCATTGATACTGATGTCGATGTGGAAGTTAGCTTCGGTGGTGGAACGGCAACTGGAGCTAACTTTAGCTCCAACGGTTCTGGAACCAGTATCAGTAGCGGATCGGCGTCCTTCGGCACGGATTATGACAACGGATCTAAAACGATCACCTTCACATCAGGACAGTTTGGTGCCGGTGATCGTAAGGAAATCGACGTCGCTGTCATTCAAGATTTGATCGTTGAAGGTGGTACCACCACGGTCTTGCCGGCGTTTGGTTCCGAGACGTTTGTCGCATCGTTGACGCCGGATGCGGGTGATCTGGGATCCCGCAGTTCCGACGCTACCGACGATTCAACCGCAACGATCACGGACGACGACGAAGCTGTCATTTCGGTGGACGCCAGTGATGAAGAAGCATCCGAGGACGGTGACACGCCCGACTTTGAGGACGCTTCGTTTACCATCACGCAAAGCAATCCCAGTCAGTCGAAATCAGTGGTCAAGTTCACCTTGACCGGCGACGCGGTGTTGAATGACGACTACCAGATTTCGGCACCTCCGGCCAACAATCTGACCCCTCTGGGTGGCGGAATGTACAGCGTGGAGATTCCCGGCAGTACCAGCTCGTCAAACACCTCGGTTCTGATCACCGTGGAAGCACTCAACAACACCGTTCTGAATGAGAACAGTGTCGTTGTTAACCTGCTGGAAGACGATGAATTCGTCACGATGACCCTGGATACGACGCTGATCTCGGCTGATCCGCAGGTCACCGTTGGCACCGACGTTGAAGACACGGTTCGCATCAACGACGGCGACGCAGCGACCGTCAAGGTCAGCAGTGATGCCGCCGATGGTGGCAATCCGGTTGCGACGGAGTCAGGGACGAACGCGAAGTTTGTGTTCTTCCTAAATGATGACACTGGTCCGGCGGCCAGCGATAGCGATACGTTGATCGAATTCTCGGTCCCAACCTCGGGTCCGGGAATTGCCTCTCCCACGATGGATTACAACTTCACCGGTGCGGATCTGGTGTCGTTCAACCCGGCACTTGGCACGGGAGTCGTCCGCATCGATGCAAATACATCGACCGGCGAATTGACACTAGTGGCAGTGAACGATACCGCAGTTGAGTCCACCGAGACCTTGACGTTGACGATCACTGATGTGATTAGCAACGCCGACATCGATGTGGATCCAGCGATGCCGTCCGCGGATGCAGAAATTCAGGACGATGGCGATGGAATCTTCGTCACTCTGAAGGCAACCGATCCGGATGCGAGCGAACCTGACGATGCTGGTGAATTCACCGTCCAGTTGGTGGATGGCAATATGATGCCGATCACTAACACCACGGGGGCGGCCATTGAGATCTTGCTGGATACGATTCTGGTTGATCCCGATCCGAACGATGCAACGCCGATTGCTACACCATCCCTTGACTATGACGCGTTGCCAACGTCGGTCACAATCAACCCAGGTGAAGGGTCTTCGGTGATTACCGTTGATGTCAACAACGACGATAATGATCCGACACCCGAACCCGATGAACTGGTGATCTATCGCATCAATCCAGCGACGACGGATGCGACGATCGTTGCCGGGATGGATCAGGATGTTGTCACCATCGCGGACGACGATGCCCCGCTTTCGGTCACAAGCATCGAAGTCAATAACCCGATTTGGAGTCAGGGATTCCGCGATGAGGCCAATGATCCCACCGGAGCGACAACGGGCACCACTGGATATGTCCTGCCCGACGATGGCGGACAAAACGCTCCGCTGCCATGGGTGAATATCACCGAGATGACGGTGGAGTTCAGTGACAACATTGATCCGCTTTCGGTGCCCGGACAAGTCAGCTTCAATTCCGTGCTGACCGTACCGACGTTCACAACGTCGGTCAGTGGAAACCGATTGAGGATCCAGTTTACTGAGCCACTTGATCGTGACGCATTCCAGTTGGTGCTGGGTGATGGCATCAAGAGCACCGGAGATGTCCTGCTTGACGGCGAATATGCGACTGGAAGCGGGTTGGACAATTCCGGTAACGGAACTCCCGGCGGCGACTTGGTGTTCTCGTTCCGCGTCAATCCAGGGGATGTCAACCAATCGGGGACCGTTGCGGTGGACGATGTCCTGGCAGAAACAGCGCGACTGTTCCGCGACACTTCGGATTCCGATTACTTCGCTTTTGCCGATATTAACGGGTCTGGCACGATCGCAATTGACGACGTCCTGGAAACCACTCCTCGCCTGTTCGATGCCGTACCTGCGGCGTTCCCGGGTTCGCTGAGCGGTTCGTCGGTCAGCCCATTGCTGGCTTCCAGCAGTTCAGCAAGCTCCGTTGACCAAGCCATGGCAGACATGGACGAAGATGACACGGCTTCTGACGATCTGATGGAAGGATTGTTTTAGAAATCGTTGACTCAATGAATTGACGCACCCCCAAGACGATGTAGTCTGTGGGGGTGTTGATCCCACTCGATGGACTTCCCGCCTCTCCCCCAAAACGCACGGTTTACCATTTTCGGAAGGAATTTCTTATGATTCGACAGCTTCGGTTTATTGCCCCCATCGTGGCAATGGTGATGGCATCTCCATGTTTTGCGGCGTACACGGTGGCGCTCAAAACGTACAACTCTGGTGGAGGCGAAACCAGCGTTTTCGCCCTGGGCGACGTTGTAACCGTCAGCTTGGTGGCTGAAGATACATCTGGTAGTTTCACAGGCCTGGCGTCGACCAGCGCATCTATTCTGGCGACGACCACCGATGCGGATGACTATTCCAACGTGACTTACAATGCCGCGCTTGGATCGGGTCTCACGATTGACGGACCACCATTAGGATTTGATAACCCAGGACTGATTGATGGTGCTTCGTTTGGTACCTCTGGAGCAGCAGTCGATCTTGCCAACCCTGTCGAAGTGTTCTCGTTCGATTTCACTTTTGACGGGCCCGGTGATACAACGATTCGGCTCACCGACTTTATCCTTACTGACGTTACCGGGGCTGATATCGGGTTTGAAGCTGCGGGTAGTATCACGTCGGCAACAGTGACGGCGGTACCCGAGCCGACCACATTTGCCGTCCTCGGATTATTGAGTGCTGGCGCCGGTGTTCGTTCCTATCGACGCCGGAAACTTCGTCAGTAGCGTTACGGCGAATTTACTGAATGCACGACAAAGCTGAGGGGCCACGAGGCCCTTCAGCTTTTCTCAATGATTGGGGAGGTCGAATGATCAGGGTTAACCTACTTGTCACTCTGTTTTTCATTCCTCTCGCAAGTGCGTCGGGGGGCGTGGTGGATTTTTTGCAGGCGCGTTGGGATGCAGCACCTCGAATCATCGACGGTGATGAACGATCGCTGGACGGAGGTATTCGGTACAGTGTTAGCGGCGGATCGTATGAAGCTTTTCGTGATTCGTTCACTTGGGCTGTTGTCCCTGACGTCATCACATTTCAGAACGCCATTAATGACTCGTTCTCCGCTTGGACGGCTGTCGACCCGGTAAGTGGGCTGCATACCGACATCTCGTTTCTTGCTGATTTTGAAACTCCGGTCGCCACGCTTGGCGGCTTCGGACGGTTAGATCCCAGGGGGGCCGAGATTGATCTTATCGCCAGCAATTCGGGGCAGGCTGGTTACCGGGCACTGACGGCTGTTTCGCGAATAGGAATGCCAGTCGCGTTGACTTCTGGTGTCGAAGATTACCAACCGTCCGCTGCCATCGGTGGAGTCGATTTGCATCTGAACAACCACCCCAGTACGCCCTACACAATCGACATCTTCCGAAGGTTATTGACCCACGAGATTGGTCATGCCATCGGTCTGGGGGACGTGGATTTTGGTGGCGCGTTTATCGACGACAATTACGACCCCGATGATCCTTTGCAAACGCTCACAAACTCATGGGCACTTCTTGTCGACCCCTTTGATCCCGTGGGATCAATCGGCCTCGGCGTCTTCGATGTACCGTCTACCGATTTGCAAACCTATGGTGTTGATATCTTGATGGAGTCCAATGGGTTGGGGATTGGGCCGACCAATCCAATTAGTGAACGGTTTCCATTGCGAAACGACGACTATGCAATGCGCCAATTCCTGTATCCTGTAGTGGCTGTCCCCGAGTCCAGATGCTGGCTGATTGTTTATGTGATTCAGATGCTGCTGATTCGCTTGTGGTGGTGGCGCCGACCCAGTACGATTTTCAGTAGTTCATAAGGTCGGTGAAGTTCTATCGGGGTGGATTTGGCGATGCCGTCGGAGTTACCGATTCATCGTTTGGCGGATGGCGAACGAATTCGCTTGGGTCGAATGTTGCGGGGTAGGGGGCGTTCGCGCGACGCAGAACATGCTTTTCAGGCGGTTTTGCAGAGTGATGCGGACAATCCTTATGCTTTGCTTGGGCTTGGCCAGGCTCGCTTGGACCAATTGGATGCTGACGGTGCAATTGGCCCTATAGAAAAGGCTGCAAAGCGGTTGCGGGACTGCCTGGATGTTCATCATTCGCTTGCGGTTGCCTATGGAATTTGCGGTGATCACGAACGTTCGTCTTGGCATTTCGGTCAGGCCTTAAGGATCTCCCCCTATGACCCTGCGGTGATTCTGGACTATTCGAAATCACGGCGATTCAGTGAACATGATGGGTTGTTGGAGAGGATCGACAGATCACTACGGGCTACAGGTTTAGCGAGAAAGCAAATAACCGGATTGCACTTTGCGGCTGGAAAAGTCCTGGACGATCTTGGTTCGTACGATAATGCGTGGTCCCGATTTCGCATTGCCAATGAGAGTGTCATCGGTCGCTTCTCAGTAGAATGGTGGGAGAAGGTTGTTCACGAGTCCATTGCATTTTTTGATGCGTTTAAGATGGAAGATCTCCAAGCGAAAGCGGCATCCACTCCTGGGATCATTTTCGTGTTTGGTTCTCCGCGATCGGGAACAACCTTGATTGATCAGATCTTATCCAGTCATCCATGTGTAGACGGTGTCGGCGAAAAGTCCACTTTAAGCCAGGTGGCGGCACGGATGGTTAAAGAACTGAGTTCGAAGGAGCGGTTTCCGCAGTGTATGAACCGGTTGACCGGCATGCAGGTCTCTGAACTTGCTGAATGGTATTGCAAGCAAGTGTTTTCGAATGATATGAGTCTAGAGTGCAAGGTTTGTGACAAGACGCCAAGTAATTTTTTTTACGTCGGTCTGATAAACGCGATTTTTCAGAATGCCAGTTTGGTGCATTGTCGTCGAAATGCTTTGGATACAATTCTTTCTTGCTATTTTACGTACTTTCGAAGCGGGCAAGAGTACAGCTATGATTTATCGGATCTTGCAAACTATTACGCAGGGTATCAGCGTTTGACACGGCATTGGGAGTCCGTCTCTGCAGCAAAAATTTATGCCGTTCAATATGAGAAACTTGTAGTGGACCAGGAAGCAGTGACCTCGGATTTGTTGCAGGATTTGGGACTGCCGTGGCATGCGGGGTGTCTTTCGTTTCATCAAACGCGACGTACGGTTGCAACGGCCAGTTGTTGGCAAGTACGCCAACCGCTCTACCATCATTCAATTGATCGCTGGAAGAACTACGAAAAATTTCTGGATCCTTTGGTCGATGCCTTAGATCGATTGGGGGTGCATTGGGATTCGTATTCTCGAACGGATGAACCGCATCCGATTGACTCTGCGAGATCGAAACGCCATGGCCGTCACGCCAATAAGAGGATCACGCGAGGAAGAGATCTTGGTTAGCAGTCGAGAAGATCGATTTCGAAACGGTAGTGATGTTGCGCTCGTCAAGAGTTTTCAAATGCCATGCAGGTCTCGATTCCAGGATTACGATGGAGTTGAATAGTCAATCTGTCCGGCGGCACTGCTCCATCTCAGAGCGATCGTCCGGATGGTTGTGCGAATTTGAAAGCCAGTTCTAGCGTTGGTGTTGATTTGATTGCCATACCTCCCAGCCCAGAAATTCGTGGCCGATTATGACAAACTTTCCAGGTGAGCAGGTCAGTCAAGAAATCCATTTTTCAATCTGGAAAAATGCTGGCCGCCTCGGGGGAATCGCTATCCGAGAGGTCTCGGGAAGGGGCTCTGGATGGTGGCGACTGCCCCGTCCCTGACGCGTCACGGCTTAGGATGGCAATCGAGCGGCTAAAGCCGGCCGTAGTGAAGCCCGACTGAGGGATCCGGGGTCTGATCGGCCAGGTATGCCGGCAACGTGCGGAGGACTCGGGTCAGGTAGAGGAGTTCGTCCGCCGAATCGGGGCACTGATAACGGGGGCCTTGGGAATCGGCCGCGATTTGTGTGATCAGTGGGTATGCCTGGGGTGCGGCTAACGACCATCCATATCGTTCCAGGTTCCAAGCATCAACAGGAATGCAGTCTCGGGCTTCACCGTAATTCACCGCCAAACCGCGAATCGTGGTGGGATCCAAGCTTTCAAACAATGCCCGTGCGGCGGACTCGTCGTCAAAGATATTGATTCCAAATTCTTGGCCCATTTGTCCCATCACACTGGCGACTCGATTGCTCGCGCCAGGGGTGCTGTCATCATAGACCGTGATCAGCGTGTCGCCGGGGACCGAATGCCATGGCTTGGCGAGATAAAAATCGGCCGCGGCATCATAAAGATCGGCAAGCTGGTCATGCGTGATTCCATCGATCTTGACCAAGGGCCGAGACACGGGGCTTTGGGCCAGCAGCATGTCCCCGACCATCTCGGTAAACAGCTGTTCCAGACGATCGTCACCGACCATCATCCAATCATCGTTCTCGCCAATACAGGGCGGTGCACACGAAGGCGCAAACACGATGGAGGCCGGTCGACCAGGAGAGCCCACTTTGGGTTGACGCATGGTTTGCAAAAGCAAGCCGAACGCTTCGTGGTCACTGGCCTCCGTCATGGACAAATCAAAGCCGACGATGGTTCCGTCGTCATTGTTGATGACGATACCCGTTCGACCACGCTCGGAACCCGATCCATGTTGGATGAACAGAGGCGGTGAAAAGATACCGACCAGCCACTGTTGGTCTTCGCCACGTAGAGGCAAATCACTGGATTGCCGCCGCAGATCGTCCAGCGATAAATTGGAAAGGTTGGCATCGTCGTCAGTCGCGTCGCCCGGCAGTGCATCGCCATGCTGATTGAAATCGTCCAGCATCATCGTTGCGACCTGTTGCAACATGCCTTTGATGCTGTATTTCGCGATGACGTTGTGAGGTTCGTGGACACAAGCGATGTCCAGTTTTCCGGAAATGGCTTTTAGATTATTGCAATCAGTTTTCGTGCTGAAGATCAATTCAGCGGGCCGTCCCGACTGCCCCAAAACCGGATCGACAATGCCACGCAGAAGGACTTCACGCAGCAACGCCGGTTTCGGTTTGTTTTGAAAGACCTGGCAGGACCTTAGCGAACCTTCGTCGTCCGGACTGTCATTCATCAAAACGGCCACGTAGTGAATGCCCGCATCGTTACAGCGTTTGTCTTTGACCGGGCCGTGCAGCAGACGCCACGATTGCTTTGATGCGGCGGCGCGTTTGGCTTCGTCGGTCAGTTCCGCCAGCATGCGTTTGGATAATGGCGTGTCTGATGTCAATGCATCGGACGAATCGTCGGGATTCGACGGTCCAGCAAAATCTGGAAAGACGTCGGCCAATGTTTGATGGACCCAGTCAACTGCGCCTTGGGTTATGTTCATCGCGTACTGCAAACATTCTGCCGTCAGATTCGTCACTTCATCCTCGGATTCAACGGACGAAGGATCGATCCACTGAATCGCGACATCGGGCAACAAAGCATTCGCGGCCTTCAGCAACGCACGACCGCGGCGCGTGTCGCCGGCACGGCGATACTCCAGCAGTGCTTGAGCGTACATGACCATGGGGAACGGATCCGGATCAATGTCCTGCAAGACTCCGGAGAGTTCTTGATCACGATCCAGCCGCAACAGGGCCTCGATCAGCATGACGATCGCGGTGGGTGCGGACTCATAGTCTTCGTTGACCACCGGAAGCAGCACTTCGCAGACGTCGTCCAATTTCATGGCGTCGGACAATCGCTGTGCCATCTCGACACGATAGCCCGGCATCACGGTGGCGACGGTTTCTGTGTCATGATGCCGGGTGGCATCACAGGCATCGCGAAAGTGCCGACATGCTTGTTTGATTTCATCGCAGTACATGCCGGCGATGTAATGCAATTCGACGCTGTTCGGCGAAGCCTTGATTTGATCGGTCAAGAAGGCGTACAGCTGGTCTGCGTCCTCGATCTCGTCACGAGCTTGAAGCATCGCTTCGGCGACTTGCGGATCGCTGAGCGGCATTTCCGGCTCACTGGAGTCAACCAACGCACCGGTGTCGATTCCGTCGAACACTTCGATCAGTTCACGCAGCATTTCGTCATCGCCTTGCTCCGATTGCTGCACAGCGGTTTGAATCACTTTGCGAAGCTGCGGCGGTGCGTCATCCAGTCCACCAGGAAACTGGCTCATCAATCGATTGAGAAGTGTTTGATGCTTGGGCATTTCAAATCTTCCGTGCGTGAAATGTTTCGATGCCCCATCACCATAGCAAAAGGGTGGACGTATCGTTGGACGTATCCCGTTTGCCGGACTTCTTGTTTGGAAGGTCCGAGCACGAACAACGCACCCGGAGAGGGGCCAAACGCTGGGATTGCGACGCGAATCTAGCGTCGTCGACGTCTGGCCGCATGAATTGCGATGACCAGCAAGACGGCAAAGCCGCTCGGTTCGGGTACAGCGGCGGCGGTAAACGGCTGGCTGTTGATAAACTGGGCGATGTTGGCTCCCGTGGTTTGGCCAACGGTGTCGTCGTAGTTCCAGTGAATTCCCAGATAGACTCGGCTGCGTCCGTTTTCGGCCATCGCATCGGACAGTCGATCAAACGTCCGAATCATGCCGGGAAGTTCGTCGCTTTCCAATGAGAATGTGACTTCGTCGGTGTCGTAGAATTCGGCAATCGTCGTGAACAGTGCGCCGCCGAACGTCGCGTGGCCTGATATGTAAGTCGGGAATGGCGGCGTGAAGTTGGGCCCGTTGATCTCCGGTGCACCCAGTGGTGTCCAGTTTGGATCTGCCGCGGTGTCCGGATTTTCATCGTTGTCCGCTTCGCGAATGCCGGTGACGGGACGCCATAGGTCGTGTTCGAATTTGGCGTTCCATGCAACGATTCCCGCGTCCGCCATCGCGACGGTTGCTTTGGCAAACAGGTCGGCGTTTTCCGATACGTTATTGATTCGTGCCTCGGCGTTGATCTGTGACTCGGCGATGTTTCGAAGGGCTTGGTTGTATAGTCGCATCGGCGTTCCCATCCCCAGTCGGTCATAGGCCCAGAACTTGCCGATATCTGTTTGCTCTTGCGTTCGTTCGCTGCTGTTTACCGATCCCAGTGATTTGACTTCATTGAAAGCGTTGGCGTATTGCTGGCTGGTGATTGCCGGGGGCGCCGCCGGGAGGAATGGTTCGACCGATGGCAGGCAAAAAGTTTGGACGTCACCCCAGTTGGGTCCCCATGCCTGTTGTGAACTGTTGATCGGGTCGGGCTGCCAATGGCCAACGGCGCCTGTCGGCTGATATTGCACGTTGGTGTTGAAGCCGTCGTTGGCACGGTTGGCTATGACCGTTTGTCCGATGGCTTGTCCGGCAGCCATTGCGGTGGATCGGTCGGCCATGCTGTGTCCGGCCAAGGCCTGATCTAGTGCGGCGTCCAGCGATCCCTGTTGGCCGGAGTAGATCGATGACAGAACCGTGTGGGCGGCGGTTGCGGCCGTCGCGTTGGCCAACGACGACTGCGTCGACGGCAGGCTGTGGTAGGAGTAGAACGTTCCGCTGCCCACACCGCTTGCCGCCAGGGCATCATGGATGGCAATGTTGACCATCGCCATGGTTCGCGATGCCATCCCAGGATTTTGATAGGTCTGGTCAGCGACCAACACATCGCTCGCGGTGGCGTTCCAGTCTAAAACGACATCGGCGATCGTGCTGTTGCTTGCCAGCACCGCCATCATGACGCCGGCCAAAGCGGGGTGTCGGAACATCTGAACACCAGTTGCTGCGTGTGTTTTGGTGGGTGGTGTGATATCCCCTAGATCTTAATCGGTTCCCCGCTGGGTTGCTGGTTTTTGAAGCAGAACTTTGCTGCCCAATGGCGATGTGATGTGGAGGGCCGATGTGGCCCGTGTTCATGCGTTTCGCGGCATTGTGGGCGTCAAGACTGCGGCGAATAGGTGTGTCTACTGGGCGGGTTGGATGTTCGTTAGACTATCGCCCGATCGGTGGGATCGCGGTACTCGCAAGCTCCCGCCGACGCCCGCGTAGCTCAGGGGATAGAGCAGAGCTTTCCTAAAGCTAAGGTCGCAGGTTCGAATCCTGCCGTGGGTGCTGCATCGGTCGTTGGCCGGTTCAGGGCTGGTCAGTCAGTTCAGGGCTGGTCAGCCAGCAGCACGTTCATTGCTTCGGCATAGCGTTTTCCCAACAGCAATTGGCTGGGGGCATCAAAGTGGGTGCCGGGATCGGACGTGGTGGTGCCTTCGGATGAAACCAGAGCCACACCGGGGTGATCGGCGGCAACGGCTTGTGTTGCGGCACGAACGTTGTCTCGCTGGCCATTGTCGAAAACCTCGCCGACGACCACCGGCAAATCGGCGACGCCCACGTCTTCACGTATGCGTTGGATCAGGTGCGTCAGTTGTTGTTGGTAGGTCTCTGTTTTCGACTTTGCGTCGGACTCACCCTGATGCCATAGCAGCGCGCGAAACTGAAACTGGTCACCGCGGTCGATCAATTGTTGCGTTGCCATCCGGATCGTTTCGATGAAGTCACGATAGCGAGGTCCCTGGCTTTCCGGGTCGGATGCGATTCCCGGTTTCCAATCCGCACGCAGACTGGTGCCGCCCTTGGATCCTTTGATCAGTGCAAACTGACGATCAGGGTGACGTTGCATCATGCTGTGGGCAAATCCAATCTCCGGCCCGAATGTTGGCGACGGAAGTTCGCCCTTGTACTTCGGCGGAATGCTGAACCCGGGCATCAGGGATTGCCAGCCGTCACTGGATCCGGAAACGTTTCGATAGAAGATGATGACGCGATCCATCGGTGACCGCTGGTCTTCGGCGGGCAGTTCGCTGACCCGCCCCCGACCGTCCATGTTTGATTGGCCGGCCAACAGGTAAACGTCATAGTCAGCCGCCTCGCAGGGCGTTCCAAGATTCACCGTGACAACCACGACGGTTACAAGAAAGGCGACAAAGCAAACGGTCCGAAACATGAAATGAAGTCCCATCGCATGGAAAAACGCAACTGAGTATGCCGGTTGGTCACCATCGTACAAAAGAATCGATCTGGACTTGTTGCATCGATCGCGGAGCAATCTGAACACCGGATTGGTTTGAACATTGGCTGCGGCGTTCTGTCCGTAGCGGTCGGCGGATGCTGCAGGTTCCGCGATCACGACGCCGCAAATCATTAGCATGTTGGCGTGATTCCTCCTTCAACGACAATTGTTGCCGGCTACGCTGAAACGCACGGGCATCCGTCGCAATCCAGAAACGTTCCAAGCAAAACAGGGTAACTGTTCGCTCCGCAGCAACGCCAAAGTGACGTTCCTGTAGGGTCGGCAACGGCCCGGCCGAATCGACCGATTTGCCCGACGCACCGCGTGATGAGTACGGCCAGCTTATCGGGTTCGGTTTTGCCAACATCGCCGGCGAATCTTGGGATTTTCGATGATAGCTGCGATTGGATCCGTCACCAAACTTCTGAGTCTTTCGCCTTTCGCGTCTTCTGCACCTTCGGTACCTGTGAACCACCGTCATTCAATGATGAATCTACGACGAACCCCGCTGTCCGACGCCGTCCGGACCACGGTCCTGGCTTTGCTGGGCATCGTTTTAACATGCACGGTATCCGCCAAGTCACCGAATGTTGTGATCGTCATCTCTGATGACCAAGGTTACGGCGATTTGGGTTGCACTGGAAACCCCATCGTCAAGACACCCAATATTGATCAATTGGCGTCAGAGAGTTCAGGTTTGAGCGACTACCACGTCGCGCCGACCTGTTCACCGACACGTTGTGCGTTCTTGACGGGGCACTGGACGAACCGAACGGGTGTATGGCACACGATCATGGGGCGGTCGATGTTGCGAGAGAACGAGGTGACGGTGGGCCGGATGTTTTCCGATGCCGGCTATGAAACAGGAATGTTTGGAAAATGGCATTTGGGCGACAATTTCCCGTATCGTCCCGAGGACCGTGGTTTTACGGAAGTTTATCGGCATGGTGGTGGCGGTATCGGTCAAACGCCGGACGTTTGGAATAACGCCTATTTTGATGGTTCCTATTTTCATAACGGTAGGATCGTCGCAGCCAAAGGATTCTGCACGGATGTGTTTTTCGACAAGGCAAATGCGTTTATCTCTGATTGTGCGAAGCAGGAAAAGCCGTTTTTCGCTTACATTTCCACCAACGCACCCCATAAGCCGCTTCATTGTCCACCAAAGTACATGAAGATGTATGAGGGTCAGTCGGATGGTATCGCTGCTTTTTACGGCATGATCACCAATATCGATGATAATGTCGGGCGGACACGCCGGTTGCTTCAAGATTTGGGGATCGCTGAGGATACGATCTTCATCTTCACGACAGACAACGGTACGGCCAGCGGGGCGAAAATCTATAACGCCGGAATGCGTGGCGGAAAAGGCAGTCCGTATGAAGGCGGGCACCGAGTCCCCTTCTTTGTGCATTGGCCTGCCGGTGGTTTGACACAGCAGCACGATGTCGATGAATTGACGCATGCGGTCGATGTGGTCCCGACACTGTTGGACATGACGGGAATCCAGAAGCCGGACGATGTGGTGTTCGATGGTGTTTCGATCGCCGGTTTGCTGGACCCCAAGCAGGACGTCGACTGGCCTAAGCGGTTTGTTGTGACCGATTCGCAGCGTGTCCGCGATCCGATCAAGTGGCGAAGTTCATCGGTGATGTCGCGAAAGTATCGGCTGGTCAATCGTAAAGAGCTTTACGATGTTTCCGTCGATCCGGGCCAAAGGAAAAACATTGCAACAGATCACCCGGAGGTGGTTCGTGAAATGCGAGAGTTTTACGAACAGTGGTGGGCGGAACTGAAACCGACGTTTTCACAGACAACCGAGATCTACCTGGGGCATCCCGAACATCCGGTCGTAAGTCTGACCGCGCACGATTGGATTCAAAA
Source organism: Crateriforma spongiae (assembly GCF_012290005.1). Lineage (NCBI taxonomy): Bacteria > Pseudomonadati > Planctomycetota > Planctomycetia > Pirellulales > Pirellulaceae > Crateriforma > Crateriforma spongiae. The sequence goes on along the minus strand of NZ_JAAXMS010000002.1, from coordinate 1,035,287 downwards.
GGCGTATCCGCCGTGGCATCAGGGGGCGATTCGTGAAGCCGATCGTCAACATCCGAAGAACGAAAAGCTTCAACACTCCGGTCATTGGGCTGTGAAAGTTGTGCGAGGCGGAACGTATCAAATTTCGCTTCGCCGATGGCCTGTTGAATCTGGAATTGCGATCAATGCCGCGATACCGGCTGGAGGAAATGTCCCTGGTGCGACTGAGGCATTCCGGACCACGCCGGGCAATTCCATTGGTGCGTCTGCGGCCGTGTTGCGTATCGATGATCAAAATTTGGAGCGCAAGATGGTTGAAGCTGATGACCAGGAAGTGATTTTCGAGACACAGTTGACTAGAGGATCACACCGACTCTCCCCCGTGTTTGAAGTAAAGGAAGGAGAATTGGGGGCCTACTATGTGGTGGTCACCCACGTGGAATAGATGTGGGTGATCCCAACGGGGTTCGACAGTGAGTCCGAGAATAGCGGTGTTTTGTTTCAGAAAGACCCAGTGTAGGTCCATCGATCTTGTCGATCATTCCTCGTTGGCAATTGATTGGATAGCACGCGGTCCAATGTGGACAAGACTGCCATTTGAAGTCAGAGTGGAAGATCAAGGAACAAGTCAATGAGTATAGTGATAGGAAGATGCTTGGTGGCGGTGTTGGTCGCCGGTGGGTTGGTCAGTCAGGCCTTGGCGGTGGTCCCGTCCGGGGCCAAATTGAACGATCATCGTGCGAAACTGTTAAAGGAATCTGCTAGCGAGTTGACGGGGCGATCCGAGGCGCCTGAGTCGCCAAGTGCATTGTGGTACCGTCAGCCCGCACGAAATTGGAATGAAGCACTTCCGATCGGAAACGGCCGATTGGGCGGAATGGTGTACGGCGGCGTCAACCGCGAGTGGATTCAGTTGAATGAAGATTCGCTTTGGTCGGGTGCCAATATCGATCACTACATGCCTAATGGCCCCGAGGTCCTGAAACAGGCTCGTGAATTGATGTTCGCGGGGCGGTACGGCGACGCTGAACAATTAGTCGCACAGAAGTTTTTGAGTGTCCGTTTGCCATCGGGGACACACACTTATCAGACGCTCGGTGATTTGGAGTTGACGTTTCCTTCCGCCGATGAGGTGAAAGATTATCGACGAGACTTGGATTTAGACCAAGCGGTTACACGTGTTCGATATGAGGTGGACGGCGTTCGGTATCTGCGAGAGATATTCGCCAGCCCGGTCGATCAAGCCATTGTGGTACGGATCAGCAGCGACCACCCGGGAAAGGTTGGTTTTGGTGCGACCTTGCAGCGACGATTTCATGCCGACGTTGAAGCCAGGGGAAGCGACGAATTGGTGATGTCTGGACATGCCCGCAGCACCAACACCCGTCCTCAGGATACAAATGATTTTCCTTCCCATGCCGAGGGGGTGCATTTCGTTGCAAGAATGAAGATCGTTCCTGAGGGTGGAGTTGTGAAAGCGGCCGATGGGAAACTGGAAGTCTCCGGTGCTGATTCGGCCATGATTCTACTGACCGCCGCGACCAGTTTTCGCGGAGGTGATCCCCATGTGGTTAGCCAAAATCAATTGGACAAGGCTGCTGCCAAAGACTTCCAAGTTCTTCTTAACGATCATTTGGAAGAACACCGCCGTTTGTTTCGGCGCGTGAAATTGGAATTGGGCGATGCAAACGCCGCGAATCAGCCCACCGATGTGCGGATGGCTGCGTTGGATTCAGGGAAGAGAGATCCGCAGCTGCTTGCCCTCTATTTTCAGTTCGGTCGCTATCTTTTGATCTCCAGTTCTCGGCCGGGTTGTGCGGCGGCGAATCTGCAGGGTCTTTGGGCCGACGGATTTAGCCCGCCTTGGAATGCTGATTATCACATTAACATCAACATCCAGATGAACTACTGGATGGCTCAGTCTTGCGGCCTAGCTGAATGTCACGAACCGTTCTTTGATTTTGTCGAATCGTTGGTGCCTGGCGGGCGGAAAACGGCCAAAACGATGTTTGGTTGTAATGGCTTTGTCGCAGGCCACACGTCCGATTTGTGGGCCAATAGCTCGATTTTTGGCAAACCACGTTACGGAATGTGGGTGACCGGGCCGGCGTGGTGTTTGCGTCAGTTTTGGGAGCGGTGGTTGTTTTCTGGTGATCGCGAGTTTTTGGAAGAACGTGCGTATCCGATGATGAAAGAATCGGCAGAATTCTTCGTCGATTTTTTGGTGGAAGATCCGTCGACCGGAAAATTGGTGTCGGGGCCGACGACATCACCAGAGAACAACATTCAAGCCCCCGACGGCAGTCACGGTGCGCTTTCGATGGGGCCTGCAATGGATCAACAGATCATTTATGAGCTGTTCACGCATTGTATTTTGGCGTCAGAGGTTTTGGATAAGGATCGCAAATTTCGGGAACAGCTGATTGATCTTCGCGCCCGATTGGCGGATCCGGTTAAGGTCGGAGCGGATGGGCGAGTGCTTGAGTGGCAGGAAGGCTTGGAAGAGGTGGCGAAGGGGCATCGTCATGTATCGCATCTATATGCGTTGCACCCCTCGTGGCAGATTTCGCCTGGGACGACGCCGCAGTGGGCCGCGGCAGCGCGGAAGACGATCGACCACCGATTGGCCCATGGTGGCGGACATACTGGTTGGAGCCGAGCGTGGATCATCAACTTTTACGCTCGGTTGTTGGATGGCGAAAAATGCGATGAGAATCTTCAGGCCCTGTTGATCAAGTCGACGCTTCCAAACTTTTTTGATACCCACCCGCCGTTCCAAATCGATGGCAACTTAGGGGCGACCGCCGGGATCGCCGAAATGTTGTTGCAGTCCCATGAGCAGGCAAATGATGGATTGCCCGTCATCGCTTTGCTTCCCGCATTGCCCAGGGTTTGGAGCGATGGGGCGGTGAAGGGACTTCGTGCCCGTGGCGGTTTTGAGGTCGATATTACTTGGAAGGATGGAAAGCTGGTGGCTGCGAAGCTACATTCCCGCATCGGTCGACCGTGCCAAGTCCGCTACGGGAACAAGACCATCGATCTGCAGACCGAGGTCGATGCCAGCTATGACCTGAAAGACCGGTTCTGAAAGATCACGGCACCGGACGCTGAGAGTGTGTGTCCGGAAATACTGCGGCAGGCTCGGCGCAGAAGGCGGCGTGCCGTAGTGCATGAGGATGATTCCCAAGCAGGGAAACGGAGTTTTCCTGCGAAAAATCAGTTCAATCAATGCTCGATGCGTCCTTCATGACGCTCAGACATCGGTGGATTGGGCGGTTGGGACTGCCGTCCATTGGTGTTACTTGGCGTCTTCGCCTTTGGCCGTGTGATGCCTGAGGTTGACTCCGCTGAAACGGCGAATGTACTGATAGTCGCCGGTTCGATATTGGTGGGTCAGTCCCCATTGTAAGATCGCTGTCGGGGCTGATTCGTTGTCCAGTGACCGATTCAAACCGATCGCGTGAGGGGCATCTTTGATGTGTGACATGATTTCAAAGTTGATGCCGTCGGGCGACCACTGAATCGTGTTTCGTTCCGGGCCATCGGTGGTGATCATTGACGCGATCCCGCCGTTGTATTTCCACACACAGACCTCGTGTCCGCTATTGCTGATCGGGTTATAGGGGGATTTTACGTACGGGCCTTTGGGGTTATCGGCGATGGCGACCCCGTGGCGAATCATACGTCCGCCGAAATTGATTTCTTCGCCCATCTGTTCGCCTTTGTAGTACAGATAGAATTTGCCATTGAAGGGAATGATGCAAGGGTCATGAACTTTGTGGCTGTCGAAATCGCCTTTCTTCTCAACCAAAAAGCGGTTCTGTTCTTCCCCTTTCCAGATTCCATTGTTCGCTGGGCTAAGGATTGGTTCTTCGCTTTTCGTCCAAGGTCCGTCCGGCGAATCGGCCCAGGCCAAACCGACTTGGTTCTTCACGCGAATGTTGTACGGTGATTTGACCGTTTGGTAGCACAGATAGAACTTGCCATCATGTTTCATGATTTCGCAAGTGAACACCGAACGGTCGTCGTAGCTGCCGGGCTTTCCACGTTTGACCGCCGGGCCTTGTTCCTTCCACGTCCAACCGTCTTTGGACGTCGCGTACCAAACGTCACATCGGTCCCAGGGAAAGACTTTGTCCTTGTCGATGTCGCCGGCGAAGCCTTGGCTGGGGCCGGTGCTGCGTGAATACCAAACGTAATACTGGCCGTTTTCTTTGATGACAGCACTGGGATCACGCCGCACGATACCTTCTTCGTAGGCCAGGTCGCCCTTCAGATCCTTGACGGTGAATTGGACGTACCAATCGTTTTCCAGATTCTTCCACTGAAGCGCACGTTTGGTTGCCGCACTCAGTTTGTCAGGATTGGTGATCCCGAAGTAGTCGATTTGCTCGGGGGTTGGGGCGACGTCGACTTCGCTGTCGGCTGGTTCTTGTGTGTGACCCATCGAAGGACCAATGAAGTTGCCTGCCGACATCAAAATCACCATGGGAAGTGCAACGAAACGGCGAGCGTTTGAGATCCAGGTGGCGGCCGGAGCGCGGCGACGTGAGAAATGGAGCATGTCGGTATGGCGAAGTGCGGAAGGGGAGGGGACAAAAAAACGGCCGGAGGCAGGGGCTGCTTCCGGCCGATCATTGTCAATTGTAAACGATTGGGTTCTGTGAATCGAATCTCGTATTCGTTCGCCGATCGAAATCAATCAAAGACGATGCAGACCTTTCCTTCTTGGCCCTTGTCGGACAGGTCATAGGCAAGAGAGGCTTCCGAGAGGGGCAGTTTGCGTCCTGCGGTGGATTCGGGGTGCACGTCGCGGGCGGCCAGCAGATTTGCCAAGTCTGCCAGGTGTTTGCGTGACGTGACCCAGGATCCGAACAGGGTGATCTGTTCGTGAATCAGGTAGGGTGAAACATCGAATTCCACCGTTCCGCCTTCGCCAACGAATCCACAGCGTCCCCATTGCCGTGTTCCCTGCAGCGCCAGAAGACGGGCGGGAGCGGCACCGGAGCAGTCGATGCTGACTTCCGCACCTTTCCCGCCGGTGACATCTTTGATGGCATCCAGGGCGGCATCGTCGGATCGAAAGACGTGATCGACCAGCGGAATGCCGGGCGCAAATTCCAATTCCTTTGCCAGATCCATTCGGCCATCCGACAGGTCGACGCCAATGATCTCATATGCCCCGAGAGCGCGTCCGAGTTGTGCGGCGGCCAACCCAACCGGTCCCAAACCGGTGATCAGCAAGCGGTCTTTCCCGTTGACCTTCATTCGGTCCAGGCATTCCCAGGCGGTTCCGAAGCCGCACGCCATGAAGGCGCCGTCGACATAGGTCAACGGTTCGGGCAAAGGAATGCAGTCGGCTTCGTCCGCCAACATGTATTCGGCGTGTCCGCCGTCACGCTGCCATCCATAGGCCTTGCGATAGTCGGTGCTGGTACAACTGATTTGGTATCCATGCATGCAGTCTTCACAAACGCCGCAACCGGAAATGTGATACAGCACCACACGGTCGCCGACTTGTCGTTCCCGACATCCCGGGCCGACCTGGACGACTTGACCGCAAGGTTCGTGACCGGCAATCACGCCTTGATAGGCTTCGGGACCTTTACCGAGGTGTTCCCGATAGATCGCGCGGATGTCGCTGCCGCAAATCGACGACGCTTTGGTTTTCAGCAATACCTGGCCGTGGCCGGGTGTTGGGACATCGTATTCACGAAATTCGACGGTGCTGTTTCCCGGCAAGACGACGCCGGTCATTTTCGATGGAACTGCGGACATGGGATGCAGGCTGGGTTGTGAGGAAGGGAATCGGGATTGCGATGGGACTTGGGTGATCAGGCGGGTGTGATTTCACCGTTGATATCCCACAGGTCTTGCCAGTCCTGATCGTCTTTCCACAGAAAGACTTGCCCTTTGATCAGTCGACAATTCTTATCGATTTCCGCAATCGCTTTCATTTCCGCATCGGATAGCGGATCTTCGGTCACGCACTTGAGGTTGGATAGAATGTTTCGTCGCTTGGTGGACATCGGGATCGGAATCTGTCCCCGCTGGACCGCCCACTTCAAGCAGACGACCGCGGGGTGCACTTGATGGTTTTCGGCAACTTTGACGATGACGGGATCTTCGATGTCGACCGTGTCATCGGATGTGCGGTCTCGTTCTGGTCGCGCCGGTGAACCGATCGGGCTGAAGCCGATCGGAACGATGTCGTGGCTGCGGACAAAATCAAACAATTCTGGTTGTTGGAAATGAGGGTGAAGCTCCATCTCGTTCACGGCGGGTTTGATTTCCGCATCTTCCAGAATGCGTTTCAGTTTGGGGATCGTCACATTCGATGTGCCGATGTTTCGGACCAACCCCATTTCGACCAAGCGTTCCATTTGACGCCAGGTCTTCATGAAATTCTCGTGGATATAAGGTTTTGCGTCGGCGCTACGTGAACTGACATCACACCCGGGGGCGTGGTAGTTCGGAAACGGCCAGTGGACGAAGTACAGGTCCAAGTAGTCCAGTTGCAAATCCTTGAGTGTTTTTTCGCAGGCGGGAATGACATTTTTCTCGTCGTGCATGTCGTTCCATAGCTTGGAATTGATCCAAAGGTCTTCGCGTTTGATACCGCTACGAAGAACGGTTTGCAGCGCGTTTCCGATGTAATCCTCGTTTCCATAGACGGCGGCACAGTCGATGTGTCGATAACCCACGGAGATCGCCGTCACCACCGATTCGGCGACCGCTTCATGGGCGGCGTGATCCGAGCCGAAGGTTCCCAGGCCGATGGCGGGAATACGATCACCGCTTGCCAAAGTGTGTGAAGGCACCAGAGCGGGGTCGACCGCGTCGTCGGCAACGGCAAAGGTTGAAAGGTCGGAAGATGTCATGAGTGCAGCCCTTTATCGCAAAACAGGCGGAGGTGAAGCGGGTGGGGTGATGCGGTGCGTGTCGGCGTACCGCGTGTGAACTGGCAACGTTTTAGCGCGTGCAATCGATCAGGACGCCGCAGCCATTGTTGAACGTAGCGAGCGTTCGGATTCTTCGTCCCAATAACCACAATCCAACTGCAGGAAGACCGTGGTGTAAGGCAAAACCATGTTGGTTTTTAACAACAGGATGTCGAAGGTTTCGCCGGCCGCGTCCAGGTCAGCGATGATGTCCTCGTGAAGCCGCTTGGATACCGGAAAGGCGTTCAGCGAGGTGTCTAAGAAACGACGCAGCGTATCGATGCCGGGCGCGGCGTTTTCGTCCAACAGATCGACTTCCTTATCCAGATGGACAATCGGTCGCACGTGCGGCGACTGGTCGATTTGCTGCAAGACGTGGCTTAAAACGTCTTCGTGGGTTTCACCCGTTGCCACCGTTTGGATGCCCGGTGAAGTCTGCGACGGATAAGCTGCGTCGGCAACGACGATCCAGTTACGGTGCCCCAGAAGCGGAAGTCGTTCGGAAAGGACGGACTTCCAGCAGGTTGATGTGTCCATCGGGTGCTCCAGATTTGATTGGAAGCTGATCGATTGACCGGCAATCCCAACAATCGTTGGGTCACGTTCGATCTTATTCGATCCGATGAATCGCCTACTAGACTTTCAGTTCCTTGAAAGACCTAAAAACCGAAACGAAAGATTGTTTTGGTTTTATATTGGCTATCCGGGTAAAGAATCGTTGACGGAAAGCCAATTTGGTTGGGCGAATCGGGGAAGTGCTGGGTTTCCAAACAGAACCCTGAGTTCCTCGTGTATGCCGATCCCGATTTGCCGGTTAACCGTCCATCCAAGAAGTTGCCTGAATAAAACTGGACGCCCGGTTGGTCGGTCCAGACCTCCAAAGTGCGACCGCTGGTGGGGTGTTTGACTGTTGCCGCCATGGAAATCGATTGCTGATCCGACGAATCTTTCGAGATGATGAAGTTGTGATCAAAGCCTTGCCCAATTTCCAACTGCGGATGCGACGACAGAATGTCGCGGCCAATGGGTTTGGCTTGCCGAAAGTCGAACGGCGTGTCGGCGACGTCGGCAAGTTGACCGGTCGGGATCAGCGTCGGATCGACGGGCACGAACTGTGACGCATTCAGCTTCAGTTCATGATCCAGAATGTCGCCGCTACCTTCACCACCAAGATTGAAGTACGTGTGCTGCGTCAGGTTGACCGGGGTGGCTTGATCGGTGGTGGCTTCGTACAGGACTTCCAAATCGCCCGGTGCGGACACCTTGTACGTGACGGTCACGATCAGATTGCCTGGATAGCCTTCGTCGCCATCGGGTGATTCCAGTTGCAAGACCATTTGATTGTCGTCCGATGAAACGACGGTCCATTCTTTTCGGTCGAATCCGACGTCACCACCGTGCAGATGGTTGGAGCCATTATTGCAAGCCAAACGGTAGGTCTGACCGTTCAATTGGAATTCGCCTTTGGCGATACGATTTCCGTAGCGTCCAACGACCGCGCCGAAATAGGGATGATCCACCGCGTCGGTGTAATTCGACACGTCATTGAATCCGAGCACGACGTCCGCCATCGCTCCCGATGCATCGGGAACGCGAATCGCGGTGATGATAGCGCCCAAGGGAACGACATCCACTTCGATCGATGAACCTTTGCCGATCGTGTATTTCATGGAAAGATCAGGGGGTGGGAGATCAAAATGGATGCCGGGATCAAATCGCCAGAGGATCAGCCTTGTGCTGATTTAAACGCGATCTTGTGTTTGGCGATCTTGTCCCAATCGATCACCACGCCGTGCCCGGGACGATCCGATGCGTAGGCGTAACCGTCTTTGATTTCCAGCGGGTGAACCAAGAAATCATCGACGCGGAAGGCATGGATTTCCAACAGAGATGCGTTGGGAATCGCAGCCAAACAGCTGACGTGCATTTCTTGAATGCCGTGGGTGGTCAAGTTGCGGTTATGCGCTTCGGCGATGTGGGCGACCTTCATCAATGCGGTGATCCCACCCAGGTTGGAAATGTCGGCATCGGGGAACGACACGCCGCCGTCGGCGATCATTTGGCGAAACTCATAGATGGAATGTAAGTTTTCGCCGGTGGCGACGGGAATACCGCCTTCGACCTGGATGCGTCGATTTCCTTCGACGTCGTCGGGGATGGTCGGTTCTTCGATCCAATAAAGGTCGTAGGGTTCAAAAGCACGAGCGGCGCGGATCGCCTTTTCAACGCTCCACTTCATATTCACATCGACCATCAGCTTTCGGTCGGGGCCAAGGAAGTCACGCATTGCACTGATGCGTTCACATTCCTGTGCGATGGAATCGCGGCCGATCTTGATTTTGATCGCGTTCAGGCCGGCATCCAAGAAGCCTTGTGTCTGTTTCAGCAACTCGTCGATCGACAGTTCAAAATCGATACCACCGCCGTAAGCTTCGGCCTTATTGTCATGGCCACCTAGGAAACGCCACAAAGGTTCGTCGGCCAGGCGGGCTTTCAGATCCCAAAGTGCCGTGTCGACCGCGGAAAGTGCAAAGACGGCGATTCCGCTGCGTCCGACGTAGTGAAGTGCCCACCACATCTTTTCCCACAGGTGTTCGATTCGACGCGGGTCTTCGCCGATCAACAGTGGAACCAGGTTGTCGTGGATCAGGGTGGCGATGGATGTACCGCCGACTTGGCCGACGCTGTAGGTGTATCCCATGCCGGTCGCGCCATCGTCGGTCGTGATTTTGACAACGATTAGCGAGAATTCTTTCTGGACGCCGTGGATGGCATCGACCATCGCGCGTGAAAGCGGGACGTGATAGAGTTCGGTTTCGACTTTTTGAATTTTCACGGGTCAGGTTGCCGATCGGCTAGTTGGAAAAATTGACATACATGGTTTTCTTTTCGAGATAGTTTTCCATCCCGTATTTGCCGTCTTCGCCACCGGTTCCGCTGAGTTTGTGACCGTTGTGGAAGCCTTGACGTTGTTCGCCCATCGGACGATTGACATAGATTTCGCCGAATTCCAATTCCAACACGGCACGCTGGATCAGACGCATGTCATGTGTGAATAAGAAGGCGGCCAGCCCATAGTCGCTATCGTTGGCTAATTCCAAGGCTTGTTCGTAGCTTTGGATCTTCATGATCGGGCTGACGACACCAAACACTTCGTCGCGCATCACGGACATGGCATTGTCACATTCGGTTAGTACCGTCGGTTCATACCAGTGGCCTTTCTGAAAGAACTCGCCGTCGGGACGCTTGCCACCGGTGGCAATTTTTGCGCCATCGGCGACTGCTTGTTGGACCACTTTTTCCAATTGGTCCGTCTCATAGGCGTTGACCTTGGGGCCGATATCGGTGTCGTCTTTCATCGGATCGCCGATGGTCAATTTTTCGACGGCCGCGACATACTTGTCCAAGAATTCGTCATACACCGCTTCGTGGATATAGAAGCGTTCCGGACAGGTACAGACTTGGCCGCTGTTCAGGTGACGTGAGACCACGGCGGCTTCGACGGCCTGATCGACATCGCCATCGGCCAGCAAGATGAACGGCGCTTTGCCGCCGAGTTCCAAGCGGACGGCGGTCAGGCGATCGGACGCTTTGCGGAAGATCTGTTGGCCCGTTGCGGTGGACCCCGTCATGGTGACCAAACGCGTGATCTTGTTGGTGACCAGTTCTTCGCCCATGGTCGATCCGCCGCCGGTGACCAGGTTCAAAACGCCCTTGGGGACACCGGCTTGAATGGCCAGTTCGCCCAAGGCCAACACGGCCACGGGGGTGACCGACGGTGGTTTGACAACCATCACGTTGCCGGTGGTCAGGGCGGGGCCGATTTTTCGGCACGCGAGTGCGAGGGGGAAATTCCATGCCGCGATACCGACGGTCACACCATAAGGAACCTTATGGATCATGATGTGTTCGTTGGGCAAGTCCGAGGGCAAGATGTCGCCTTCGATTCGCCGGGCGGCTTGAGCGGGGAAGTTTATAAAGTCGGCGGACACGTCGACTTCCCCCAAGGCCAATTCATATGTCTTGCCCATTTCGGTGACCAAGATTTTGGCCAACCGTTCGCGATTGTCACGGATCAGCGAAGCGAATCGGGCCAGGATTTCACCACGCTGGACGGCGGGCATGGCGGCCCATGCGGGGAAAGCGGCTTGCGCGGCTTGCAGGGCCGAGGTTGCGTCTTCGGCGTTTCCGTTGGGAACGCTGTAGGTGGCATCTTCGTTGGTCGGGTTTTCCACTTGGATGACGTCACCGCTGGTCGAATCAACGAATTCACCGTTGATCAGCATGCGATAGTGGTCAACGCCATCACGAGTTTCGTGCATCGTTTGGGACATAACAACTTTTTGAATCGGAGATGGAACAGGCGTGGATCGGAGGCGGAATCGGTTCTGTTAACCGTCCAAATGTGTGCTCTCCCCGCAGGTCGGTGCGAGGAAAGCGAAACCAGAAACCCAAAATCTTTAGCGACCCATCCAGCCGCCGTCGACCAACAGCACCGCGCCGTGGACATAGCGTGCGGCGTCGGAAGCCAGGAAGACAGCCGGGCCTTTGAAGTCGTCGGGTTCGCCCCAACGTCCGGCGGGGATTCGCGTCAAGATTTGTTCGCTGCGGACCGCATCGTCGCGAAGGGCCTGTGTATTGTCGGTGGCGATGTAGCCCGGTGCGATCGCGTTGACGTTGACACCCTTGCCGGCCCATTCGTTGGCCAGGGCCATGGTCAGTTGTCCGATAGCGCCTTTGCTGGCCGCGTAGCCCGGGACCGTGATGCCGCCTTGGAAGGTCAACAGCGAGGCGGTGAAGATGATTTTGCCTTCGCCACGTTCGACCATTTCGCGTCCGAATTCGCGCGACAAAACGAATTGCGCGTTCAAGTTGACTTCGATCACCTTGTCCCAGTACTCATCGGGATGTTCGGCGGCAGGTTTGCGCAAGATCGTTCCCGCGTTGTTGATCAGGATGTCGATCTTGGGGTGATCCGATTTTGCTTTCTCGATGAACGCATAGACGGCTTTGCGATTAGCAAAATCACATTGATAGGCCGTGAACTGACGTCCCACCGCCTGGACCTCTTTTTCGACATCACTGCCGGATGCCTCCAATGACGCGGAGACGCCGATCACATCAGCGCCCGCTTCGGCCAAACCGACGGCGATTGCTTTGCCGATGCCGCGTTTGCATCCGGTCACCAACGCGGTTTTTCCGGACAGGTCAAAAGTATCTAAGATTGCCATGTTTGATTCTTCTTAGGCGTTGCATTGAATGAGGTACTTGATGCCGTCGGGGTTGGCATCGATGGCTTCGAAGGTCTGCTGGGTCTTTTCGATCGGCACGACTTCGGTGATCAGTTTGTCCAGGTGCAGTTTGCCCGCGTCGGCCAAGCGGATCGCTTCGTCGAAGTCTTGTTCTTCATACAGTCGGGCTCCGATCATGCGGATTTCGGACCAGAAGAATTTGAACAGGTTGACCGGCTTGGGTTGCGGGTGAATCGCAACCATGACGATGCGTCCGCGGACGTTCGGAAGTTCCGTCATGACTTCCACGCCGGGGGCCGAACCGGAAACTTCAAAGACACAATCGGCCATGCCGCCATCGGTCAGCTTGCTGACTTCGGCGACCAGGTCTTGTTGCATCGGGTTGACCGCTTCCATGCCCAGTGACTTGGCCAGGGCCAAACGTGATTCGTTGACTTCGGACAAGATGACTTTGGCGCCTTTGTCCATGGCGACCAAAGCGATCAACAGACCGATCGGGCCCCCGCCGATGACGACGCACGTTTCGCCGGCTTTCACTTCGCCCAGTCGTACGTCGTGACAGGCCACCGCGGCCGGTTCGATCATGGCGCCGTGCTGCATCGACAGCGAATCGGGCAGGGCATGCAGAGTGTAAGCGGGGACGGTCCACGACGACTGCATTCCGCCGGGCATGTCGATGCCGATGAATTTCAAGTTTTTGCCGACGTGAGCATGTCCTTTGTCGAAGGATGCCGGTTGACCAAATTTCAGCGGCCGAACGGCGACACGTTGGCCGACCTGGACATCGGACACGTCGGGGCCGACTTCGGCGACCGTCGCGGACACCTCGTGGCCGATGATCTGAGGCATTTGCACACGCTGGTCCATCGCCCCGTGAAAGATGTGAATGTCGGTGCCACAAATTCCACAATAGGCGACTTCCAGGCGGGCTTCGCCGGGGCCGGGGGCAATGCTTTGACTGTCACCGATGTCGATGCTGCGATTGCCGACATACTGGGCGGACTTCATCACAAGTGATCCAAGTAAGGTTTTGATTGGGAAAATGAGGGGACGTCAACGCAGCCGACGGTTTCGAACAGGGACGCATTGACGTGGGAAAGTTAGGCGTTGGATGACCAGCCGAATTTGTAAACGGTCGTTTCATCGTAGGTTTCGCCCGGCTGCAGAACGCATTTTGGAGCCGACGGCAAATTTGGGCCGTTGGGTAGCTTGGATGTTTCCAAGCAGAAGGCACGAAACTGGCCGAACGCGGCACCGCTTTCACGCCCCAGTGCGTCGGAGGTGTAGCGGCCCGTGTAAAACAGTGTGCCCGGTTCGGTGGATTGGACTTCCAAGCGTCGACCGGTCGAAGGTTCGTTCACTGTTGCGATCGTACGCAGCGATCCGTCGTGGGACGGGATCACATAGAAATGTTCAAAACCCATCGGCAATTCATCGAACGCGTCGCCGATGCGTTTGGGTTGGTTGAAGTCGGCGGCGGTTCCCGCCACGTCGGCTTCTTCACCGACCGGAACGTTCGAATCGTCGGGAACCATGTAACGTGGGCTGTCCAACTGGACGACATGATCCAAGACGTTCGCGCGGAATCCGTTCAGGTTGAAATAGGTGTGATTGGTTAATGAAACCGGAGTCGCTTGATCGGTTTCGGCTAGATAGTGAATCCGAAGTTCATTGTCGTTGTTCAGCAGATACTGAACTTTGGTATCCAAGCGGCCCGGATAGCTTTCTTCGCCATCGGGACTGATCAACTGTAACGTGACAGAAACTTCATCAGTGCTTTCGGTTGTATCGATGACGTCCCAAAAGCGTTTATCGAAACCGCGAACGCCACCGTGCAAATGATTGGGGCCGTCGTTGGTCGCCAATTGATAGGTCTTGCCATCCAATTCAAAGCGTCCGTCTTTGATGCGGGCGGCATAGCGTCCGACCAGACAACCAAAATAGGGCGAATTGGTTTTGTATTCTTCGCTGAAGTAACCGTCCAACGTGTCAAAGCCACAGACGATATCGTCGATGTTGCCCGATCCGTCGGGTACACGAATGGAAGTGACGGTTCCGCCATAAGTCATCAACTTGACCGTCACACCATGATCATTGACCAGTGTCCAAAGTTCGACGGGTTGGTTTTCGAAAGTACCGAAGGGCGACTTGCTTAGTTGCATCGTTGGACCGCCGTGCGGGGAATGGGGGAGGGGAGAAAGTGAAGGCGACGAGACAGGGGAACGAGAAAACGATTTTGTTGAATGTCGACAGTTCAAACGCGGAGGGTTCGATCGAGTCGTATGAAAACTGGGAGGTTGCCGCCGCATCCGCTGGGTCACCGAATGACCCCTGACGGACCAATGGATGTGGGCAACGAATCGTCGAATCAGGAGGTTGTTTCGACCGAGAGCGTTTCAATGGCAACGATTTCGTCGGCGACCGGTTGTTCGGTCGCGAACTTGTTGCCGAGCGAAATGATCAGGATGCCGATAACCATGCAGGTCAATCCGGCGTACAGCAAATTCTTGGCTTTCGGTGATGCCAATTTCCATTCGCCTGTCACGATCCCGCTGACGATGGCCGTCACGACACAGGCGGTATTGAAGATGGCATAGCCGACCGTATTACCGACGGCGCCTAACTTGAAAGCCGCATAAGCGAACACGGCAGATGCCGCGTAATGGAAAACGGCCATGACAAAGATCAGCACAAAGTTCTTGGCCAGCGACGGCGTGGCAAAATCACCCCAAGCTTTCTTTTGGGTCAATTGCCAAGCGAAGTAGCCCGCCATGATCACCCCGCCGCTTAAAAAGATCGGAAACATTACCGCCAGCGCGGTGACCCATTCCGGGTTGCCCTGCGCCTGGCTGGCGGCGTGCAGCGGCGGTCGTCCGACCGCATTGGCGAAACTGAAACCGGTGGCCAACAGTCCGCCGATGACGGCGATCAGGATGCCGGCGGCCATCGATTTTTTGTCAGTCGATTCACCGTCGCCGTCTTCGGATGATTGTGATTCTGCGGCCACTTCGTCGGCTTCGCGTGTCATGCCCGCTTTGCCGTTGGCAAAGATGCCGGCCAGAACGAACAACAACCCGACCATGATGGTCAGGAACACTTTGGATTCCGGCAAACCTTCGACCAAGAAAGGCATCAGTGATCCGACCAAGATCACGGTGCCGATGAAGATGGAAAACCCGAGCGAGACACCGATGTGGTGAATCGCTTTGCCCCACATCATCACGCCGATACCCCACAGCACGCTGGTGACAACCATTTTGGGCAAAATGGCTTGGACGTCTTCGGCACCATAGATGTTTCCGACACCTTTCATGATCAGAAAGGTCGCTAGGATGGGGACGACGAACATCGTCAGCATGAAGAACAGGCCCCAAGTGTTTTCCTCCTTGAAGCCTTTGGTGAACTTGGCGGGCAGGGCATACAGGCCCAGCATCAAGCCTGCAAAGAGAGCCCAAATGATTCCTTCGACCATGGGAGAAGCCTGTCAATCGTGGGGAGGTGGGGCTTCGGCGGCCATGGGGGGGAATGTGCCGCCAAAGGTATCAACGGATGTTGGCTTTGATGGCCGTGATTGCCGCCGCTTTCTTGCGATCCTGAAGTGCATCGAAAATCACGACGTGTTCGTGAAAGACTTTCATGTAGTCCGTCAGACGCGTGTAGGTCAGCAACATGCGCGAGCACAGGTGACGCCAAGCGGGCAAAAGGTCTTCGCCACCGCAGGCGGTCAAAAAGGCTTCATGGAACTGGATATCGCGACGCGCGATGCGGGCAACGTCACCCTGTTCACAGGCCGACTGCAAGTGATCCAAAGCGTCTTTGATCTTTGCGATCTGGGCGTCGGTTAAGTCGCCCAGGCCCTTTTGAATCACATGCGTTTCCAATTGCTTGCGAAGCGACGTGATCAATTCGCGGTCCTCGGGATCCGGCGGGTGCCGAACGGTGACGCCGCGGTTGGCCTGGTAAGTCAAAAAACCTTCGTTGGACAATTGCAGAAAGGCATCGCGAATCGGACCGCGGCTGACGCCGAAGCGTTCGGCCAGATCGGTTTCACGAAGCGTGGTGCCGGCGGGGAACTGGCCCGTGACCAATTGATCGCGAATTTCGTTGGTGACTTGTTCGCGGATGGTGCGTGGAAGCGAGCCCATGATGAAAGCCTCAGCAATGAGTGGCGACAACGGCCAGGTTGTCAACAGTTAACAATATGAAGGGTCCCTCGCGCGTCGTCAAGCGTTTGACGGGGGACGAAGAGTCGCAGGGTGAAGATGCGGTGCGGAAGCAGGGGCGTTGCAGCACGTCACCATGAGGGCCGGTGGGGCGTGGCGGGAGCCGGTGGGGCAGTGGCGAGCGGTGTGTCGGCCAAACACGCGGCCATTATGACGGATTCGTCGGCCGGCAGGTATGACGTGGGGGCACCACATGGCACTGAAAAGTTGAGGCTCGGAGGAGGCAAATCGCAGCTTCCGCCGGCTTTGCCATGGGAACGTCGCGTCGCCGGGGGGCTTTCGCAGCATCTTCGCGGACCGCAGCATCGCCCCGCCAAGATCGGCTTGCCCAAAGCGGCACCGAAATCGCGCGATGTGCGGAATCCAGATTGTCTACGATCGGCACCCACCAATTCTCGACAATTCCCCGCCCAGTTCGGGGCAATCGAAGTGTCTGGGCGATCGGAAGCGGCGAACTGCCTCAGACGCGGCAAAAGAATCCAGCCGACCGGTCCGCGAAAACCGCCACCCTTTGTGAAGATCGGTGGTGGTCGATCCGCAATTGTGTTGCCCGTCGGATCAGCCCTGGGCCCTGCAACGCGATCAGGCTTGGGCCCTGCCGCCCGATCAGGCTTGGCCGACTTTGACCGACGTGACCGGGCATTTGGCGCCGGCGATGACGTGGCTGGTCACGCTACCCAACAAGACGGTGGAAACCATCGACCGTCCGACGTTACCGATCACGATCATGTCGATGTCGCGTTCTTCGGCGTACTTGACGATTTCGTGGCTGGCCGTGCCCAGACGTACCGAAAGTTGGACGTCAAACGTTTCGCGTTCCTGTGCGGTCAGGTGCTCGATGAACCGCATCGCCATCTTGTCTTCGTGCTCGTCCCGAAACTTTTGGCCCGTGCATTCTTGGATCAAGATCGGGTCATCGTCGACATACAGCAGGTGCAACCGTGCATCGCAGGCGGACGCCAACCGCTTGGCAAAATTCAGCGCGGACACCGAGCATTCGCTGAAGTCCATGGGGACCAGAATTTCACGGATCGGTGAGAAGGATTCAGACATGGCAGTCACCATCAAAGCAGAAGAATCGCGACGAATCGAGTCGCACGGATCGTCCCGCCACGCCTGGTTCCGCCGTTGTCGAAATTAGAACCGAATTTCGCCACCGATGCTTAGCCCGTGTGCGAAATAGTCCGTCTCGTTGAAGTAGAACTGGGGCCGCAGCGAACCTGTCAGTGGTACGGTTTCTTCGGGGATCAAGTTCGGATTCACGTCGGTATCGATGTGGTCACCGGCGCGAACGACATTCGGGAAATACAACACGGTGTATCCCAGGGTGGCATCCAACCAATCGGTCACTCGGAACCCCAGCGTGAATCCCAGTTCGGGGATCATGACGAATTCATCGCGGCTGTGCGTGCCGATGTTGCTGCGCTGGGCCAGCAAGCCGCCGGTGAAGCTTTCGGTGACCCCGAATTCCGTCAAATCACTGGTTCCCGAAATTTGCACCGTTTGTTCGTTGCGGCCCACCGAGACACGCATCAGTGTTTCACCCCAAACGTTGCGGTAATGGACACGCCGGACGAATCCCAATTGGATCCCATCAAACTTGTTGCTGGATTCGAACGATTCGTTCAGCGCGATGGTTCCCGGCGTTGCGGTGACCAGGGAATTCAGATTTTCTTCAAAGCGAATCGCATCATTCAGCTTCAAGCATCGATAACCGACGATCCAGTCCATTCGATCGCTGGGGCCGCAAGCGCACAAACCGTCGCACCGGGGACAGATTCCGCCACGGGCGCTGAGCGAAAACGAACGCAGCTTGCTGTGGGTGGCGATTCGCAGTTGCCCTTCGACCAGATTGGGAAAGGCGATCAGTTGGGCGGTTTCGCGGTCATTGGTGGTGTCAAAGAACGGGCGGGCCAGGATGGTCGTTCCGCTGGCGGACCGCGCGAATCCGTCGCCTTGTTCGGCCAAGTCAAAGTATTCCCACTGGATTCCCAGGTTGGCCGCGGGCGTCCACCACATGCCGCCACGCAAACGAAAGCCGCCTTGGGTGTCGTCGTTGATCTTGCGTCCGCCGAACAGAACGGTCGTGTTGGGAAAGCCCAGAATGCCGGCTTCGTTTTGCGGCGTCCCGGTGCTGCTGGTGGTCGCCAGGGCGGGGGTGTGCATGCCTTCGGGACGCCAATACAGGTATTCCGCGCTGAACCACAGCCGATCGGAAAAACGCCCGGTCAGGTCGTTGGCCATGGGGACCAACATTCCGTCGGTGATCCCGTCGGGAAAGGCGCCCATCGGTGAGGCGATGTAGTCGGTCGGGACGACCATCGCATAGGGGTCCAGCTGGGCCGTCGTCGTAAAAGCACTCGGCGAATACGCCGGCGCGACCGGGCCGTACCCGTTCTGGGCCACCAGAATCGAAGTCAGGCAGCACCAAATCAGACATGCGGCGGCGGGGCTTCGCATCGGATTGCGGGCTCGGCAAAGGGGCAAATTCGGAAAAATTGCGGCAAACGCGTGTTTCCGCTCAAGTTCAATCTCGGTTCTGCCGAGGAATCGCCGATTCGGGCCGTTCAGGTCAAGAGTGATGCGATTTCGACACCCAAAACCTTGCCTTGCAGGGGAAAAATGGTCATCGTGGAAGAAGGATCGCGGTGGTGTTTTGAAGCCCACGATTTTTTGCATGACCTTGCTGTTTAACGATCCTTGTTATCTTCCCCAGCTTATCCGGAGTTTTTTATGCGTCCTGTTCTGTACGCTGTCGCCGCCGTCGCCGCCCTGGGCATCATGATCGCGGTCGCCAACATGCCGCCGCAGCAAGAGGCCACCGAGTCGGCCATGGAAGCCAAGCCGGCCGTGATGACCGATTCGGGCACCCTGACCGTGGCCGTCCCCGGCATGCACTGTGAATTCAATTGCTATCCCAAAGTCAAAAAGGCTTTGGAGTCCGTCGACGGTGTGAAGACGGTCGAACTGGATGCACAGAAGGAAGAAGGCATCTTGGACAACCGTCAGGTCGTCGTCAGCTATGAACCCGGTTTCGATGTCACCGCGGCGATCAGCCGATTGGACGAATCCGGTTACAAGGATTCGTCGGTGGTCCAGTAACGTCTTGCTGCTGAAACCTTTGGATAAGCTTTCCGACGCCGATGAATCGGCCGGTCTGTTGCTGATCGGCCACGGCACCCGCGACCGGCGGGGCACCGAGGAATTTTTTCGGCTAGCCGAATTGGTGCGTCAACGGATGGCACCCCGGCCGGTGGCCGAGGCTTTGCTGGAATTTCAGACGCCGACCATTTCAGATGCATGGCAGTGCCTGGTCGATCAAGGTGTCGGGCACGTGCGCGTCGCACCGCTGTTGTTGTTCGCCGCCGGGCACGCCAAGCAAGACATTCCCGAAGCGGTTGCGGCGGCCGCGTTGCAGACCCCAGGTGTCATCTGGGACCAGTGCGGACCGATCAGTCGTCAGGCGGACCTGATCCGCTGGGTCGCGCACCGCATCGCACAGTGTGGTATTCCCGCAGCCCGGATCGGCCGGGACCGAACGGTTTCCGGTACCAATGCCATTGGCATGGAAGACACGCCGATTTCGGAAACTGCGGTGATCATGGTCGGGCGTGGCAGCCATGACCCTTGTGCCCAAGCGGACATGCGGGTGTTGACCGAGGTCGTCGCACGACGCTTTCCGGACGTGACCTTTGATACCGCTTTCTACGCGATGGCACAGCCACGACTGCCCGAGGTGATTGATCGCGTCGTTTCGATGCGGCGTCCCCGTCGGATCATTGTCCAGCCACACCTGTTGTTCATGGGGCGGTTGTACGAAGCCATCCAAGACCAAGTCGATCAGGCAAACGTACGTCATCGCGACGTGACGTTCGTCGTGGGCGACTATCTGGGACCCGTCCAAGCGGTGGCCGATGCGCTGGCGGATCGCGCGGGCTTGGGTCGGCGCGTTGCGGCGTCGTGAACCTGTCGATTTCGATCATTGATTGAGGGGATCAACCGGCCGTTGGGCGACCGTTGGCTGATTCGCCGGTGGTGGTTGTCGCCGGTTATTGTCGGGCCACATCCACGACCGCGTCGACGACCACGCGATCGTCGTACTGAGTCAACTTCGCGTCGGCGCCACGGAACCACTGCATGATGGGGGCGACGTAGTCGTCGGGCATCGTGTCGGCGGCTGTTCGGTTGCCCCAACGAGTGCTGACCCACTGGTGATGCGTGGGGGAATGTTCATACCGGCCGCCCAGCGGGCACTGTAGTGGACCACCCAAGATCAATTCGGCGGACGGTGACGCTTGCTCCGGTGCAACGCGTAGTTGTCGTGAGAGGAGGTTCAGGAAATTGGCGCCGCTTTGGCTGCCGACTGCGGCCCGTTGATAAAGCTGGTCGTTGACCCAGTGTTTCAACAAGCTTTCGCTAAGATCGCCGATGTGGGCGCGGACTTGGGCGCGATCGTCCACTTCGATCGCTCCCATGTGTGGCAAACTGGCTTGTAACAAATCGGGATAGAAGCTGAGGACGCTGAATCCACCGCCGGTGTAGCGATACACGCCGCCGATCAATCGACTCATTCCGGGGCTGACCGGGACGCCGCGTCCCAGACCCAAGGGCAGGCGATCGAGCGCGCCCGGTTGCGGCCACGCACCCAGGTAAGCCGGCAGCGATTTCAAAGCCCGGTACGTTGCGATCAGCCCATCAAAATCGTCGGGTTGCGGCGGGATCGAATCCTTGATGCCGACGAACAGATGCGTGGGCGGCCCCAGCAATTCGCTGGCCACGTGAGCTTGCACGGCGACGATGTCATCGGGAGCGAAATCCATCGCGACGTTGGTGGGCGGCCCGAGCTGTTGGGCGATGGTGCCGTATTTCTCAGGGCTCCAAGGTGCGATTTCGACGTGCGCGGTCAAGCGTTCGTTACCCGATCCGTCCTCCAGTTGGGTCCGCTGGATGCCGGCCATGATCGGATCAAGTTGTCGGAAGCGTGTCGAATAGTCATCGGCGATCCGTTCATACCAGCGGGCTTCTTCCCCGGTGACCTTGTCGACCGATGCGTCCGCGATCGGCAGAAAGTAACCACGGGCGCCTCGTTTGGTGTCCATGATGTCGTCGCCGATTTCAAAGACGCTGCTGCCGTCGGCCCGCTTGGAAAAACCCGCCGGCAAGTACCCGGCGTCGGTCAACTGGGCAATCGATCGCGCGGGGCTGCCTTCGGCGGCCGCGGCAAGGCGAGCGACGTGCACCAATGCGATGTCCGATTCGGCATGCATGCGGCGTCGCAGTTCGATCATGTTGTCCGGCGCGACCAGGCCCTGCAGCATCGCTGGGGAGAAATAGGCAAAGATCGTGTCGTTACGTGTCAGTGGCATCAATTGGCGGGCGAAGCGGAAAGACGGTGTCTGTGCCAAGGAATCACCCGACTTGCCGACTTCGACAAACCGCCGGGCCAACGTTTCGCTGTTGGTGACGAAGATGTACCCGTCGTATTCGACCATGAAGGACCGGATTTGATTGTCCGCGCTGCGCAGCAGGGTCGCTTTCTGACCGGCGATGTCGACGTCGGTCAGCGTGACCGCGTCGTCCGAAGCGGCCAGTGATGTGCGGTCTTGGTTGATGGATGTTCGCAGCAAAAACGTGTTGATCGGTTCGAACAGCACACCCATCGTCGCGCCGTCACCCAGGAACAGATCGCGGCCGACCAGGGCTTGGTCCTTGATGACCGTCGGCCCCAACATCCGTGACAGTTCGTTCGTCTGCAGGTGCAGCTGCTTTTCCAGTTGCAGCGATCCCAGTTGCTGGATCCCCGACAGCGTGATCATGCGGGATAGGTCGCCGCCGTATTCTTCCGACAGATCGCGGAACCACAGATAGTTCGCGAAAGATCCATAGCGAATGTAGAAACATTCCGGCGGGACACGATCCGCGATCGGTTCGGTGGGCACATCGTCGGTG
Organism: Crateriforma spongiae; assembly: GCF_012290005.1. NCBI lineage: Bacteria > Pseudomonadati > Planctomycetota > Planctomycetia > Pirellulales > Pirellulaceae > Crateriforma > Crateriforma spongiae. The sequence goes on along the minus strand of NZ_JAAXMS010000002.1, from coordinate 1,012,943 downwards.
CCCGGTGGCACGTCGGGTGGCAACCATGCCGGCGGCGCGGGCAGGGTCTGGTCCATACCGCCGGTGGTGTCCCGTATTCCTGCGGCGGCTTCGCGATATATCCGCTGCGCCACATCGGTGGCACCGCCGATCAATTTCAACGTATCGGTCAACGCTGCTTCGGAATCGTCTTCGGCCAAGTACCAATCGGGAAGCGGCAGATTCAATCGGCCGGCCAGCATGGCCACCAGATAGTCTTCCACGTAAGTCGGATAGTCGGCCGATTCAATTTGTCGCTTGGCCGCGTCGGTGTAGACCGACCACCATTGGTTCAGCATCGCCGCGTGCGTCGCCGGGTCCGGGGTCGGCACGATGTCATAGGTTCCGATCGAGCCACGCGAATCGGCCAGCGTGATCACCAGAGGGCCATCGCCTTTGAACAAGAACGTCACGCGGCGGGCGACGGTTTGTTGCAGCGGTTCTTCATCGCTGGCGATTTCACGAATCAGGTTTCCCAGCCGTCCCAACAAGCGGCCGCGCCCCTGTGGCGGCAGGGGGCGATCGGACGGCCGCACGGCGGTGTCGACTCGGGTGTCTTCGGCGATCGGGTAGAACACCCGACCGGATGCTTCGTCGACGCTCAGCGGCGGCAACGGTTCGCCGACGACCGGGACCGGCAACGGGATTTCGACGGTGGCCACGCCGAACGGGGACCCTGGGATGGCCGTGGCCAGGATATCGACCGCGACGGCGGTCGGGGCGGATGCCACCAGCATCCAAGCCGTGCAGGTCACAGAAAACAGAATCGATGGCAAACGCATCGCGTGGTCTTTGGGTGTGGGGGCGTCGCGGTCATACTGCTTGGTCGCAGTCCACATTATTCATCCGGCCGAACCTTGGGAACAGTCAATCCAGTGGCAAGTCCATCGCGCAGCGGCGTGTTCGCCGCCGACACCGATCAACGTCTCGAAGCTTATGCGGAAAGCATCAGTTTCGATTCGCGTCTTTACCGTCACGACATCCGCGGCAGCATCGCGCATGCCGAAATGCTGTCGACCGTCGGGCTGATCAGCTCCCAGGAATTTCAGCAAATCCGGGATGCGTTGACGGAGATTGGTGCGGAGATCGAAGCCGGCAAGATGCCGTTTCGTTTCGAACTGGAAGACATCCACATGCACATCGAACAGGCGTTGATCGAGCGTCTGGGCGATGTCGGACGCAAGCTGCACACCGCCCGCAGTCGCAATGACCAGGTCAGCACCGACACCCGTCTGTGGGTTCGCGACGCACTGGATCGCGTGGACGCCTTGCTGGCCGATTTACAGCGTGCGTTTCTGTCGCGGTGCGAAGCCGATTTCGACTGTATCTTGCCCGCCTACACCCACCTGCAGCGTGCCCAACCGGTTTTGGCGCCGCATTATTGGTTGGCTTATGTCGAAAAGTTTGCGCGTGATCGCGAGCGTGTCGCCGATTGTCGTCGACGGGTGAACCAGTGCAGCCTGGGCGTCGCCGCGGTGGCCGGCACCACGTTACCGATCGATCGTGATCAAACCGCCGCGGCATTGGGGTTTGATTCGCCGACGGCCAACAGTTTGGACACCAGCAGTGATCGTGATTTCTTGATCGAATCCGCGTTCGTGCTGTCAACCATCGCGTTGCACCTGAGCGGATGGGCGGAGGAATGGATTTTGTGGAGCACCGTTGAATTTGATTTCATCCGTTTGCCCCAAGCGTTCTGCACCGGCAGCAGCATCATGCCGCAAAAGATCAATCCCGACACCCTGGAATTGACCCGTGGCAAGTCCGCCCGGGTGATGGGCAATCTGCAAACGTTGATGCTGTTGGTCAAAAATCTGCCGTTGGCGTACAACCGCGATTTGCAGGAAGACAAGCCACCGTTGTTCGATTCATTTGACACGGTCGAAGCGATGTTGGAATTGGCCGCGCCGATGGTCCGCGAAAGCGAACTGAATCGGGAAAAGATCGCCGACCGATTGGAAAAGGGGTATCTGGACGCGACGACGTTGATGGAATGGATGATCCGTCGTGGCATGCCACAACGGACCGCCCATCATTTGGTCGGTGCCATCGTCGGCGAAGCGATGTCGCGCGACGTTCCGTTGGCCGACCTGCCGATCGAAGTATTCCAGTCGCATGCACCGGAGATTGATGACAGCGTCTATGACGTCCTGGGCAGCCGCAATGCGGTCGACGCGTTTTGCAGTTATGGCAGCACGGCGCCCGACCAGGTGCGGGCCCAGGTCGAGCGTTGGCAAACGGCGATCGCAACGGCGGACGAAGCCTGAGCGGTTCGTCCCGCGCGGCTCTTGCGATCGCCACGGTGGTGACTTCGCAAGGTCCTATTTCGACAAATCAAACGCGGCGATTTCTTTGTCGTTGCGGATGTAGGCCGTTCGGTTGGCATAGGCCGGATGCGTCCAGACGACATCGTTGCCGAACGCTTCGCCGGTGGCATCGACCGCATGAAAGCGGCCGTGTTCGTGGAAGCCGGTTTCATCCAGTGTGGCGATCATCAGGTCGCCGGTCTGGCCGAACACGAGGTACCGATCGGACTGGCCCAATCGAGTGACGAACGCGGTGCCGTGTTTGACGCCCACTTTCTTTTGCCGTTCGGTGGCGTCCGGCGCGGTGGGCCGGAACGATTGCCAGATACGACTGCCGTCTTTGGCATCGACGGCGATCAGTGATCCTTGATGGCAATCGCTGCCGTACAGGATTCCGTCGACGAACATGGGCGTCGCGTTGCTGGAATACAACGCTTCGTCTCGTTCGCCTCGCCACAGTTCTTCGGCCGCCGGTTGGTCACTGCTTAAACGCAGCATGACGGATTCGCTGCCGATCCCGCTGGCGTACATCAGATCGCCGTCGACCATCGGACGTGCGATCGACATTTCGTACATGGGGGCCAAGTCGACGGTCCAAAACACTTCGCCGTTGGTGGGGTTCAGAGATGTGATCCCGTTGGGATGAAACGCAATCAACTGACGCGTTCCGCCGGCCTCGATCAAGGTGGGCGGACAGTAACCCGCGTTGGTGTCCAAGGCCTTCCAGCGAACGTCGCCCGTGTTTTTGTCAAACGCAACGATGCCTTGGCCGTCGCCGCCGACCATCGTGTACAGCAGGTCGCCGATGATCAGCGGGTGCGATGCGAAGCCCCAGATCGGGACTTCGGCACCGAAATCTTTCTTGAAACTGCGTGCCCAAACCAAGTCGCCGTTGGCGACGTTCAGGCAATGCAGGTCGCCTTCGCTGCCCAAGATATAGACGTGGTCACCGTCCACGGTCGGCGTGCATCGTGGGCCGGCGGGATAGCTGATGCTGTAGGGGCAGTCGTATTGGTGTTTCCACAATTCTTCGCCGGTTTCGGCGTCCAAGGCGATCAAGCGTTCGACACCCTGCAAATTGGCGCGGCTGTTGGGGCTGTTGACCGCTTCGCCGGCAGATCGCTGGTAATCGAAGACGAACACACGCCCGTCGGCCACGGCAGGTCCGGCATAGCCGCCGGCGATCGGATGACGCCACTTGGCTTTCAGGCCGCCGGGCGGGATCGCGTCGATGATCCCTGATTCGCTATAAACACCGTCACGGCCGGCACCCATCCAACCGGGCCAATCGTCGGCTCGGGCCTCGGTGGTCACAGCGGCGATCATCAGAAAAAGGCCCAGCGGCAATCCGGCAATACGGACCGCGGGCGACAACAGATGGGATCGATTGGCGATAGGAATTACGGATTTCATGTTTGACTGGAAGGACGGAAAAGGAATGGACAGTGGCCAAACCGGAACGAAACCGCTGCGAAAGGATGCCAGCGCGGTCTGCTACGGTCGCCCGGGCAGTATAGGGATGTCCGATGCCGGAACCGACCGGTCGGTCGCGTGAAGAACGGATCCGAAATGGACATTCCGCGACTGTTGTTGATGCGTCATGCCAAGAGCGACTGGTCCGATGCGGGGCTGGACGATCATAAAAGGCCGTTGAATCGTCGAGGCCGCCATGATGCACCTCGGATGGCAGATTGGGTCGGACAGTTGGGCGATTTGCCGGACCGGATTCTGTGCAGCACCGCGACTCGGGCTCGGCAAACCGTCGACGCCTTGGTCGACCGGTGGGACCCGTCGGTCGACGTGATCCACACGGATGAACTGTATTTGGCGTCACCGGCGGGCATTTTGGGCGTCATCGCCGATTCGGCCGGCGACGCGGAAACGCTGATGGTGGTGGGGCACAACCCCGGCATGGCAACGTTGGCGTCCCTGCTGGCGGGACGACCGCTGGAGATGCCGACCGCCGCGATCGCGGTCTATTCCCGATCCGCGTCGACGTGGGACCAGATCCGCGACGGCGGTGACGTTCGGTGCATTGGCTGGATGAAGCCGAAAGCGTTGTGAAATTTCGATGAATCCGATGGCTTGTTGGGTGTTGTCTGCCGCGGCGTTGCTGGGGCACTTCGGGTTGCACTTGGCGCTCTACAACCGCTTGAATTCGTTGGGTTGGCCACGCCGCCGGATCAAACGCACCGAAAAGGTGTTGTTCGTCGAAATGTGGCTGACGCTGTTGGCCGTACTGGTTTTCTTTCCCGATGTCGTCCGCCGAATGTTTGCCGGAACGATGGTCTGGTCAGATCTGTCGTGGCCGTTGGCGGTTTACGGCGGTGTGTGCTTGGCGGCTTGGTTGGTGTTCGGGTTGCCTTGGCTGTTGTGGCGACCGATCTTCCGATGGGAATGGGCCGATGCGCCACGGCGGGTGGAAGTCGTCGATGTGGCCAAAACGTTGGGCCGACCCTTGCCGCGTTCGTTGAAATGTCGCTGGCAATCTCGGTTGCCGATGAATCAGATTTTCGATCTGGCGGTGGAAGAAGTCTTGCTGCCCGTTCCTGGGTTGCCGAAGGAATTGGACGGCTATCGAATCGCCCATCTCAGCGACATCCATTTGACCGGCGACGTCGCGCCAGATTACGTCCGGTACGCGGTTGATCGGGCCAGCCAGTGGATGCCCGACATGATGGCTCTGTCCGGCGACATCATCGACAAGCAACCGTGCATCGATTGGCTGTTTGATATCTTCTCCGGTGCAAGGGCCAGTGACGGATGCTATTTCGTGTTGGGCAATCACGACACACGGGTGGTCGATTCGTGGCAGACTCGCGAAGCGATGGACCGCGCCGGATGGACGGATTTGGGCAGCCGTGTCTTGCCGACGGAAGTACGCGGTGTATCGATCGAGTTGATCGGCAACGAGCATCCCTGGTTTGCCCGGCCGGTGATCCCTCCGCCCCCAAGAAAACGTCCAGACGATGCCCAACAAACGCACGCATCGGAACGTCCGTTTCGGCTGGCGATCAGCCACAGCCCGGACCAGGTCTTTTGGGCCCAGCGTCACGGTATTGAACTGGTGCTGGCCGGTCACACGCACGGCGGGCAGGGCAGGTTGCCCCTGGTCGGGCCACTGCTGAGTCCCAGTTTTCACGGCAGCCGATTCGCATCGGGCGATTTCTGGAAGCCGCCGACCACGATGCATGTGTCCCGTGGGCTGGGCGGCGTGCATCTGTTGCGCGTGAACTGCCGCCCCGAGTTGTCACTGTTGGTGTTGAAGTCGGACGGACCATGACCGCGACACAGTGTTTGCGACGACATCAGTGTTTGCGACGACGCCAGTATTTCAGCCCGGGAAAGAAAAAGCATCCGGCCGAAACGACGCCGAAGATCAGATGTGACCAATTCGGCCATGCCGCCATTGCCACCGAAGCGATCAACAACGCGACCGCTTGGCAATAGAACGCGCCGGTCAGCATGCCCGCTTTGATGATGAAGACCATTGCGCTGATCACGCCCAACATCGGCGACAGGGTCAACACGGGTAGCTTCAGCCACCATTCCAGAGGAAACAACAATCCGATCGCGATCATGCTGGATCCCCAGACATGGGCGATCTGGCGTTCGATGAACGTCACCGGTCCCATGCGTTGCCGCATTTTCCAGAACACCGCGGCCCAGGCACCCAAGCCGACGACCCAAACCCCGACGTAGGAGAAACGATCGGCAACCCCGACGTATTCCATCCACCAGGTCAGCGTGCAGGCGACCATCAGCACCAGTGAGTGCCACATCCACAACAGGCCCCAGTTTTCCAAAACGGCGGCGTGGTGGGTTTCGCGGAACAGTCGGGCCAGCACTTGTGAAAAGCGACCGCTGCTGGCGTTGACATGTTCGTCGGCCAAGAAGGCTTCCAAGTCGTCGGCCAATGCGTCGGCGGATTCGTATCGCAAATCCATCGGCTTTTGCAGACAACGGATGACGATCATTTCCAGATCGCGATTGACCCGCGGTCTTAGCGCCCGGGGCGGCAGCGGGTCTTGTTCGATGACTTGCATGACCAGGTCCATCGGCGAATCGGCGACGAACGGGGCGCGACCGGTCAGCGCGTAATACAACACGCAACCCAGGCTGTAGATGTCGCTGGCAGGGCCGACGCTGGATGTCCGCCCGCCCGCCTGTTCGGGTGACATGTAGGCGGGGGTTCCCAGCAGCATGCCGCTGCGTGTCAGGTCGACCTTTGCGCCGGTCTGTTTGGCCAGACCAAAGTCGGTGATCATGGCGTTGCCGTCGTTTCCCAGCAAAACGTTGCTGGGTTTCACGTCGCGATGCAGCACGCCTTGGCGGTGAGCATAGGCGACCGCGCGAGCCACATCAGCGACGATTCGCGCCGCTTCACGTTGCGGCATCGGACCCGATTTGATTCGCTGGGCCAGTGTTTTGCCGGCGACGAACTTCATACTGAAAAACGGGCGACCCTCGATGTCGCCGACTTCATAGACCGGAACGATGCCCGGGTGGTCCAAACGCGCCGTCGCAGAGGCTTCGGCCAAGAAACGTTGAAGATCCGCATCGCTGGCCAGCCGGCCACGCAGGATCATCTTCACGGCGACTTCGCGTTCCAGGCTGATTTGTCGCGCGCGAAAGACGACGCCCATGCCGCCACGGCCGATTTCTTCGATTAGCTCGTAATCGCCGACGGTGGTGGGCAACTGTAACGATCGCCATCGCGAAACGCCGCCGCCCGCATCGCTGTCGGACCCATCCACCGCGGCCGGGTTTTGATCATGCGCCGCACCGGCGGTGTCGGTGATCAGCACCGCGCCCCATAGATGCCGCAGTTCGTCGGCGATGTCGGAGTTTTCGCGACAGGCTTGGTCGAAATCAACGATTTCCCCGCGGCACACCTGATCGGTCAGCCGGCCCAGGACATCGGCCAAACGTTGTTCCTGGGTTTCGCTGCGCGGTCGGTTCAGGTCTTCGGTCGCAACCGGGGCGACGGGCGATGGATGCTGACCGGACGATGACGCGGTGCCAGCGTTGTCGGGCCGATCCTGGGCGGCGTCCCGGTCGGCTTGGCGATTCACGTGTCAGCCTGGTTCAGGTCTTCGGTCGCCTGGTCGTCTTGCAACAACTGTCGCAGACGCCGGACCGCCCGCAGGTAGCGCATGCTGGCCGCCGGCGGGTTCAATTTCAAGACTTCGGCGATTTCCAGATTCGACAAGTGTTCGTAGTGACGCATCAGGATCACTTCGCGGTCGTTTTCATCCAGCCGGTGGATCGCTTTTTCCACCAATTCGGCGATCTCACGCTGCGTCGCGATCGCCGCCGGTGTCATCTTGGGGTCGCAAAGCTGGACCGCCAGGTCCATCGACGATTCGTCGCCGCCGGTCGGACCGACGGCCAACGGCTGTTCGCGGTCCATGTTGCGTTTGGCGCTGACGCGGTGCCGCCGATAGGTGTCGATAATGTGATCCCAGGCGATCTGGCGTAACCACAAATGGAACGCCATCGACGGGTCGGTCAAATAGTTTTCCAGCCGTCCAGACGCCTCCACCAAGACTTCTTGGACCACGTCGCTGACGTCGACACGTCGCTGGACTTTGCGGTCCAGCCGCAGTTCGATCAGCCGCCGAATCGGCTTGCGGTGGCGGTCAAGCAGCTGATTGACCGCGCGCGAATCGCCCTCGCGTGCTGCGTCCAACAGCACGTCGGTTTTGTCATCGCTGGGCCAAATCGATTTTGCCATCAAAGGTTCTCCTACTGACAGCATAGCCCCTTGCAAATTGCAGACCCACCAGCGAGGTGATCGCCGACGCGGTGGTGACGATATTTCATCCGTTTTCGTCGACTTCGGGCAATGGCCGGCGCTGTCCACGGCCGCCGGTCTGGTCGGGCGGATCCCCACGAGAAAATTCGGATCCGCCGGGCGGAAATCCGTCTTGCCTTTGCCGTGCGGCAAATGGCACAACCGCTTTACCGCTGTTGTCCCACCGAACTGCCTTCGCTTGACACAAAAGGATGCCTGTTATGGCGATCGGTCCACTACAAAACCTGAACGGATTGAACTGTGGTGATTTGTACTCCGTGTACGCCGCGATCGCGCGAGCCGATCACGGGCATCGTTTGATCGCGATGTTCGGTGATGAAAAACCGCCGCGAGGGCACTGGCCGCTGCGATTGCTGTCGGTCGATGCGTTCACCCGGCGTTGGGATTCGGCGGATTCGGTTCCCGGCGGCCGTGACGCGTTCGTCCGCGGTTTGTCGCGTCGTGCGGCGGTCTATGGGATCGACGTCAACGCGGTGATCGCCCGCAAGCGTACCGCTGCATAGTTTCACGCCGCCGGCAAAGGCCGGGTTTGAAAAGTCGGGTCTTTCGATGAGCCTTCTGTTGACGATTTTGCGCGCCGCCCATTGCCGCAGCACGCACCACTTCTTCGCCCTGGATGCGCTGCCGCTGGTACAGACGGCTGCTGGCAAGCGGTTGGCCGGTTGGTTGCTGAAGCATCACGGTCGCTATTTGACCGGCGCGAAAGATCCCGACACACGGTTTCGCGACTTTCAAAACCATGTGGTTCACGTCGAAGACGGTTATTGGGGCGGCGCACCGCGTGTGGCACACCAGTGGTACGACCGCATGTTCCGATATGTCAGGGATGGGCGTTATTCCGACGCGGCCCATGCCGCCGGGGTGATCAGCCACTACTTCACCGACCCGATCCAGCCGTTGCACACCGCGCAAACCGCACGTGAAAAAGTGCTGCATCGTCCGATCGAATGGTCGATCACGCTTTCCTACGAAGACATCTATCGACGCTGGCTGCGTGACGAATCACGCGTCGTTTTTCAGCTTTCCGAAGGCCCCCAGTGGCTGGGCGAAGCGATCTTGCACGCGGCCAAGTTTGCACATCGTCGCTACAACACGCTGGTTGATTCTTATCGTCTGGATTTGGGTGCCAAGGATCCGCCGGCCGGTCTGGATGATCCGACCCGGGACGTGCTGGCGGATTTGTTCGGAATTGCCATCACCGGTTGGGCCCGAGCCCTGGAGCGAATGGCGCTGGAAACCGAATTGGCACTGGGGCAACCGATCCCGAAGGCCAACCTGTCGCTTTCGGCCGTGATGGCGGCAATTCAAACACCCGCCAAGTGGTGGATCAAACGCATCGCCGATCGCGACGAACAGGATGCGGTGTCGGCGCTGATCAGTGAATTCACACGCACCGGGCAAGTCCTGGAAAACCTGCCCGCCGAAATCGATATCGTCGACCGGGTGATGCGGATCCGCCGCGACGAACAGATCTGGAAACAACGTCGAATCGCACAGGCGGAATCGAAACAGACGGCTGTCGCGATCGACGAAACGATCACCACCGAATCCGCCAAGTCATCGGCCGGGCAATCCGCCGCCGCGCCGTCGACCATCCCGTTCCCCGCCAATCGTTCGGAAGCAAACGACACCACACGCACCGCCGATTCCGATCAAACCGTTGCCGCCGAACAGGCCGGTCGGCAACCGCGTGAAGCTTCGGAGAATTCCACGCCCAGCTTGCACGCCGGCGACGACCTGGTCGATGCGCCGTCGATCGGTCCGAAAACCGCTCATCGCTTCGCCGAAATCGGCGTCCAAACGGTGGCCCAGTTTCTTGCCAAGTCACCGGAGGAACTGGCTGGTCGCTTGGCAACGCGGTGGATGACTGCCGACACGATCCGAACCTGGCAACACCAGGCGTCGCTGATGTGCGAGATGCCAAAGATGCTGGCTCGTGAAATCCAGCTGTTGGTCGGTGCAGGCTATGTCACGATGCGGGATATCGCCGGTGCGGACGCGTCCGAATTGCATCGGGAAATCGAAGCCTTTGCCGCCACCAGTGCCGGCCGACGCTACTTGCGTGGTGGTTCACCGCCGTCGATTCAGCGGGTGACCCAGTGGACACAGCTTCCACAGAAACCGCGTCGACGCGCCGCATAAACGCCCGACCGGCGTTGTGAACCGCTCGGCACATCGTCGGTTTACAAGGTAGGGTTTGGGTGGGGAAAAGGGCCGGACAGCCATTGAATCACTTGGCGAAATCGATCGTCCGAGGCCCGATGCGTTTTTACCGCTCCGTCGCCGGCGGTCTGGTAACGTCGGATCGCAGGACTGGACGCTTTTCGAATCCGACCCGTCATCCCACGCGCCGCCATCTGTCACAACCGGAATCAACATGCACGCCTCCGAAGCCACCCAGAAGTATTTCCACCAGGCGGCCGACCATTTGGATTTGCCTTGTGGTTTGCGCGAAACGCTGTTGTTGCCACGTCGTGAGTTGCAGGTCCAAGTCACGCTGGAACGCGAAGACGGGTGCCTGGCAAACTTCGTCGGCTTTCGAGTCCAACACGACAACAGCCGTGGCCCGATGAAGGGCGGGCTGCGTTATCACCATGAAGTCGACTTGGATGAAACGCGTGCGCTGGCCAGTTTGATGACTTGGAAGACGGCCGTCGTCAATTTGCCCTACGGCGGTGCCAAAGGTGGGATCGATGTGGATCCGTCAACGCTGACGTCGCGTGAATTGGAAAAGCTGACTCGCGTCTTTGTCGACCGCATTCACGATGTCGTCGGTCCGGATACGGATATCCCCGCGCCCGACATGGGCACCAATCACCAAGTGATGTCTTGGTTCCGAAACCAGTGGGAAAAGTACCACGGTTTCAATCCCGCGGTGATCACGGGCAAACCGGTGGAAGAATACGGCGCACGTGGTCGCGAAGAAGCCACCGGCCGTGGTGTGGGTATCTTGACGGTCAAACTGATGAAACGGCTCGGCCGCAAACCGGAAGATACCAAGGTTGCGATTCAAGGTTTCGGCAATGTGGGATCGCACGCGGCGAAGTTCTTGCACGACGCGCAGTTTCCCATCATCGCGGTCAGTGATATTTCGGGCACCTATTATCAGGAAGATGGGTTGAACGTGCCGGAGCTGATCCGCCATAAATTTCATCATCCCAACGGATTGTTGGAAGGATTCGAGCACGCCAAACACCTGCCCATGGATTCGCTGTTGTCACTGAGTGATGCGACGGTGCTGATCCCAGCGGCACTCGGTGGCGTGATCACCGACGACAACGTGGACTCGGTTTCCGCACCGGTCATCATCGAAGCGGCCAACGGCCCGATCTATCCGGTCGCCGACAAGAAATTGCATGATCGGGGCACGGTCGTGTTGCCCGACATTTTGGCCAACGCCGGTGGCGTGACGGTCAGCTATTTCGAATGGGTTCAGAATCGTCAACACTATCGATGGTCCCTCGATCGCGTTCGCCAGGAACTGGATCACACGATGAGCGAGGCGTTTGAAGAAGTCTGGCAACGGGCCCAGCAACTGAAAATCCCGCTGCGGACCGCTGCGTTCATGATCGGCATCGAACGCGTCCAACGGGCAACCGAACTGGGCGGCGGATGGTGATCGCAGCTGTCGGGTGAATCAAGGCACCGGCGGTTTGTTACAGATCCAGTTCGTCGCGACGAATTTTTTGTGCCCGGTCGCGGATCGCGTTCATTTGCGAGGAGTCTTTCCGCTGCAGATTCTTTAGTTGCATCGTCATCCGTGTGTTGTTCTTGAACTGTTGTTGGTGACGGTCCAAGAAGTCCCAGTACAGCGTCGTGAACGGACAAGCGTCGTCACCGGTCGCTTCGTCGGGGTTGAATCGGCATTCTTTGCAGTAATTTCCCATGCGTTTGATGTATTTGCCGCTGGCGCAGTACGGCTTGGTTGCCATCAACCCACCGTCACCCCACTGTGACATGCCAAGCGCGTTGGGCAAGCTGACCCAGTCGACCGCGTCGTTGTACATCGCCATGTGCCACTGGTGAAACTTTGCGGGATGCGTCCCGTACAACTGGGCGAACAGTCCCAGCACCATCAAGCGTTGGATGTGGTGGGCATACCCCGTTTCGATCAGCAAACGCATCGCATCGGCCACGCATGCCATGTCAGTTTTGCCATCCCAGAAGAACGACGGAACGTCCTGATCGTCGTCGCATTGCAGGGCATTGCGGTCTTGATAGTCCGGCATGTGGGTCCAGTAGATGCCGCGAACAAATTCACGCCAGCCCAAGATTTGACGCACGAAGCCTTCCACGCTGTTGATCGGTGCCTCACCGCTGTCGAATGCCGCGATGGCTTTGTCGACCACTTCGCGTGGGCTTAGCAAATGCAGGTTGATCGCGTGGGACAACCGCGAATGATACAAGTACTTTTGATCCGACCACATCGCGTCCTGGTAATCACCAAAGTGAATCAAACGGTGTTTGATGAACTCACGCAGCAGTGTCAACGCTTCGGATCGTGTCACGGGCAGATCAAAGGACGACGCATCGACCTTTCCCGGATGATCGTCAAAGCGTTGGTTCACCATGTCGATCACGTCTTGGGTGACGTCATCGGGGCGAAAGTGATGAGTGTGGGGAACATCGCTGGGGCCGGACTTGCCAAACGTTCCTCGGTTTTCCTTGTCGTGGTTCCACACACCGGAAACCGGATCACCGCCGTCCATCAACACGTCGTGTTGTTTCCGCATGTGGCGATAGAACGTTTCCAGCACCAGGCTGTTTCGGCCATCGGCCCAGTCACGAAACTGGTCGATCGTGCAGTAGAAATGCCGGTCGTCACGAATCTCCAGTGTAACGTTTTGTTCGTCAGCGACGGTTTTCAGTGATTCCAGCACCCTGTGATCGCCTGGATGAACGACGATCATCTTTTGGACGTCGTGTTCGTTCAGCGTCGTGGTCAGCAGACTGGCGAAGCTGCTGGCTCTTGCTTTTCGACCATCGGTGGGCAGTGCGTGGTAGAGCACTTGCCGCCCCTTTTCGTCCAGTTCATCACGGAAGTGGCGCATGGGTGCAAAGAAAGCGACCAGCCGGAATTTGTGGCACCAAACGTGGGTCGCTTCTTCCTGGTTTTCGGCCATCCACACGCGGTCACGCTGGTTGTCGAAATCGTCCAACGCGGCGCTGTCGTGGTTCAGTTGGTCGCCAAGGACGATCACAAGATTGCGGATATCGGACACGCTGCGCTGCTTTACCAGTATTTTGAAATGTCGGGGACGATCGTGCTCAGCAGGGTCGCGGTTGGCGGACGTGCGATCGTCGATCCGTGGTGATGCCGTGGGTTAGTGTCGACCGCCGGCAACTGGCCGCGACGAACCGGAGGCTTGGTTGTTTCCACGGGGCAGCCATTTATGCTGTCAGCCTCGCGTTTCGGTTGCCAGATGTCAGGTCGGTCCGACGGGCCCAACGCGATCCATATCGACAGCAAACGAGTGAATCCCTTGGAAATTTGGCCCGCCATCGATTTGCGTCATGGCAAGCCCGTGCGGCTTCGCCAGGGTGACTATGACCGTCAAACCGTGTTCGGCGACGATCCCGTCGAATTCGCACTCCGCTGGAAAGAACTGGGGGCACGACGCTTACACCTGGTCGACTTGGATGCCGCCCGCGGCGATGACCCGACCGCCAATCGTGACGCCGTTTCTCGGATCATTCGCGAAACCGGGTTGCCGTGTCAGATGGGTGGTGGCGTGCGAGACGACCAGGCGATCGATGCCTTGATGGCAATCGGTGTCAGCCGTTTGGTCGTCGGATCGGCGGCGCTGAAGAAACCCGACTGGTTTGCCGGTGCGTGTGACCGGTTTCCGGGACGTTTGGCGGCCGGAATCGATGCCCGCGACGGCATGGTGGCAACCGACGGTTGGTTGGAAACCAGCAGCACGCCGGCGATCGACTTGGCCAAAGATCTGCGTGGCCGCACCGCCAACATCGCGGCGATCATTTACACCGATATCGCCCGCGACGGCATGATGCAGGGGCCCAACTTTGACGGACTGGTCGCCATGGCCGAGGCGACCGACATTCCGCTGGTTGCCAGCGGCGGCGTGACCACGCTGGACGACGTGTCACGGCTGACTGAATTGGGGATGCCGGCGGCGATCGTCGGCCGGGCGCTTTACGATGGTGCGATCGAATTGCCCGATGTCCTGCGATTGGCGAAAGACGACTGATGATGAAGTGCTGCCAGATTCGGCCACAGATGCCACCCTTGGCCTGGTGTTTGTCCTGCGTGGTGATGCTGCTGGCCGCCACTGTTGGCAACGCCCAAGACAAAGCGTCATCCACCACCAAAAAGCCGACCTACAAATCGTTGCCGCCGGCCGGGATCGCGATCGATCCGGCGCGGCGTGATTCATTGGCGTCACGCGCCCAGAGTCTTCGGTCACGGCTGTCCAAAACACAGTCTGCCGGCGACCGAGCGGCAGACGCCGAATCATCCGATGTGGATTGGCGGCCCCACGTGTCGGTGCTGATCCGTGCGGTGGATCTGGCGTTGACCCAAAATCTGTTCTTCAAGCCCAATCAGGTCGACGCGGCGGATCGTCTGTTGAACGAAGCACAGCGTCGGCTGGATGCGGCGGCATCCGGGGATCGCGGATTGCGTTTGTTGGGCTGGAAACCGTCCCGCAGCGAACAGCCGCAGCCGCTGGTCGGTGGATTTGTCAGCCGGATCGACGGAACCGTTCAACCCTTTGGCATCGTCGTGCCGGCGGGTTTTCTCGATGCAGCGGATTCGCAGCAAGACGGGCATCGGATGGACGTTTGGTTGCATGGACGCGGCGACACAAAAACGGAGATACCGTTTCTGATTGAACGGATGGACAAACCGGGGCAGGCATTGCCGCGTGATGCATTCGTGTTGCATCCTTTTGGCCGCCACTGCAATGCGTTCAAGTTTGCCGGTGAAACCGACGTTTACGAAGCGATCGAGGCGGCCGAGCGTTTGGTCCACATCGATACGGATCGAATCGCAATTCGCGGATTCTCGATGGGCGGTGCCGGTTGCTGGCACTTCGCCGTTCACGATTCGACGCGGTGGTTTGCCGCCAGCCCCGGCGCCGGGTTCGTCGACACACTGGTCTATCAAGGTTGGGGGGATCAGCCGCCTTTCGAATTGACCCCGGCGCGTCGTCAGTTGCTGAATTGGTACGACGTGCTGCCCTGGGCCGGCAACCTTCGCAACACTCATGTGATCGCGTACAGCGGTGAAGTGGACAAGCAGAAACAGGCGGCCGATCGCGTCGCCCAGGCATGCAAAGCGATGGGCTTTCAGTGGCCCTATGTCATCGGTGCCGGCATGGGGCACAAAATCGATCCAGCATCGATGCAGCAGATCGAATCACAGTTGGCCAAATGGGCCGATCCGACCAAGCAGACCGAATCGGGGCTGCCGCCGGCCAAACTGGATTGGACGACCTATACCCTGCGGTACAACCGAGCCGGATTCCTGACAGTGACTGGTTTGCAAAAACACTGGGACAAATCGGTGGTTCGTACCGACTGGCGAACCGAAGACGTGGACGTTCCGCGGTTGGTCATCAACACGGACGGCGTGACGGCGATGCAGATCGACTGGGATGCCGATTCGTGGGCGCAGATTCGTTCCGTCGTCGGCCGACCGATGCAGGTGTTGATCGCGGAAGTCGACGATCGCGTTATGCCCCTGGTCGATGAGTCGTCCGAACCGGGGTTCCAAGCGTCGCTGTGGCGTACCGGTGGCCAATGGAAACAGGGGCAGCCGAACCCTGGTGTGCTTCGCAAAAGTCCGGGGCTGCAGGGGCCGATCGACGACGCGCTGACTGAAAAATTCGTGATGGTTTTGCCCAGTCGGCCGGCCAAACACGGGCCGGTCCAGCGATGGATCGATCGTGAAATCCGGACGGCGCAGCGCCGATGGCGGGAAATCATGCGTGGCGAAATGCCGGTGGTGCAAGACACCGACGTCACCGATGACATGATTCGCGATTGCAATCTGATCTGCTTCGGTGATTACGGCAGCAACACGGTGCTGCGGAAAATCAGCGGACGATTGCCGATCGGATGGAACCGCGATCGAATTTCGGTGGGCGATAGGACGTTCGACGCGTCGAATCACGTCGCGATTCTTTGCTATCCCAACCCGTTGAATCCGGATCGCTATGTGGTCGTCAACAGCGGGCTGACGTTCCGAACGTTTTCCAACAACAGCAATTCACGGCAGATTGCGATGTTGCCCGATTGGGCGATCGGCGAAATTCGACCCGGGTTTGACGATTCCATTTTGCCCGCACCCATTGCCGCCGAAGGATTCTTCGACGAATCCTGGCAATTGGCACCTTAGAAGTCGGCCGTCGCGTCGGTGTTCGCGACGGGGCCTGAAACTGACCGCGTCTAGCGTCGCGCCAGACGTCGAGCGATCGCTTCGGTCGGCAGCGGCAGAATGGTTGCCGCACCGCCGGGGTTGTACAGCAGATCGTCGCGGCTGGGTTTGCCGTCAGTGTTTTCGTAGGTCACCAAATAGGCGCCGATTTGAGTCCCGCCGCGGTGATACACGGGCGGCCAAAATTCTTCACCGCGGATCGCCAGCGTTTTGGCCAGCAAGCGGGTGGCCCGACCGGAAAACCCGCTCAGCACCATGTCCAGTCGGCCCAAGGCTTCGCGAAAGACGTAAAACACCAGCGCCGTATCTTGGTCTTTGCCGCCGGCGTATTCCCAGGACCCGTCGTCTTTTTCGAAGTAGAACCCGGGTTCCGGGGCGTCTTCGTTCTTGCTTAGCCGGGTTCCCGCACTGGCCCCATCGGGTTTGGGGTCGCTGTCGCGGTAGCGTAGGTAAAACGGGCAACTTCGTGCCGACGCATCGTCGATGTCGTCTTCGGTAACAAACGGGGTGCACCCGAACAGGTCGCTCATCATCAATTCGACGACCGGATTGGATTTCACGCTACCGATACAGACCAATCCGCGGTCGCCCTGGGCATTAACGAAGCTTTCGAAGACCTCGGTCGCACGGGCACGGGCGTCTTCCAGCGACACCTGACCGGGGCTCCAAACCAGCGTTTGTTGCAGGCGATCGGGCATCAAGACTTCTTTTTCGGTTTCGGCGTTGCCTTCGGCCCCCGCTTGATGCTTGGCACTGCCGCCCAGGGTGCTGACGCCGTTGAGCAGTTCGCCGACCAGAACGCTGTCACTGGCGACGACCATCGCACCTTCGGGCGAATCGTTGCCGTCCGCCTGACGCACACCGACGACGATTTCGATTTCGCCGCGACGGGCCAGCAATTCCCAAAAGTTTTCCGCGTTGACGGCGAAAAGGGCGCCCGGCAGTTGTTCGGCGGTGGCATAGCCGTGATCGATCAGGTAATCGCACAGACGCGAAAGTGCTTCCAGCGGGATGTATTTCGCTTCGTTCTTCAACAGCGAAGCGACCTGGTGTCGGTCCAGCCCGGTGTGTTCAACGATGGATTTGATCGTTCCGGGGCGTTTACGGCGGTCCGGAGTGTGTCCGAGCAGTTCGGCCAGCCTGAATGCGTATCTCATAAAGCGATCGATCGACTAGAAAAGTTGACGGGTTTGGATCGGGGGCACCCAGTCATGTGGCTCTTGCCCTCCCATCACGGCACTAGTTTACCCGGGAATTCGGTTTCTGCTGTCCCCCCAGCTGTGAGTTTCCAAGTTCTAACCGAAACGGGGGTACCGGGCGGGTGATGACGGCAAGCTAGAATAAAGTCAAGAAGTTCCCCACCTTTGGGGACGATCTGCGGTGATGCGAAACGCGGTGGTCGAGCCGTCGGGCTTGGTACCGGTGTTGTTGGATCACAGCCACCTTCGCGACACCCGAATATCAGCCATTCCCTTTTCTTGCCGTCACGCATGACACGTACCCCATCCAATGCACTCGGTTCGTCCGCCGGCACCGGCGGGATGCCTGCATCGGAGATTGTCGACCGCTGGATCGGTGATGTTCGCGCGGCGCTGTGGCGGACCGACGCGACCCGCTGTGTTCTGGCTGTCGTTCTGTGGGGCGTCGGGGTCTGGCTGACTTGGCTGGTGGTCGACCATTGGGTGGCCGATACCGGGGTGGCCGGGCGGTTGTTCTTCTGGATCCTCGGGATCGCCGGAACGGCGTTCTGGTTGTACCGGCGCGGATTTCCGCTGTGGTCTCAACAGATCGATCCGGCCTATGCCGCCGCGGCGATCGAGCGAGATCACCCCCAGCTACGCCAAGCCCTGACCAGTTACATCACCTTGCGTCGCGAGGGAGATGCCAAAGGAATCCGCGCATCGGTCATTCGCGGTTTGGCCGTCCGATCGGCAACGGTGCTGCAGAAAGTCGATGCGTTGCCCAGCGAAGTGACCGGGCTGTTGCGTTTTTGGTTGCTCGCGTTGGCTGCCGTGCTTGCCGTGTTGGTGTACTGGGCGGCCAGTCCAAAAAGCAGTTGGCAATCCACCCAACGTCTGTTGCTGCCGTGGTCCGACATTCAACGTCCGACACGTGTTCGCATCGGTCAAGTTTTCCCCGCCGATGAGACCGTCATGGTGGGACGCCCGGTCGCCATCCGTGTTGATCTATCCGGGCTTCGCGATGACGACACGGTTGTGTGTCACATCCACCAGGGCGATTCGCGGCAATCCTTGCCCATGCGACTGTCGGAGGAACCGGCCGAATCGGGAAGCCAGCGTTTCGAAACCGTCGTCGTTTTGCCGCCCGGACGAAGCCAGCATGCCGACTATCGCATCGACGCCGGGGACGCGTCCACGCGTGCTTACCGTTTGACGCCACGCGATGTGCCGGTGGTCAGCTTGGAATCGATTGAACTGACGCCTCCGGAATACACCGGGATTGAATCTTGGCGACAGTCATCGGGACCGATTCGCGCCGTCGATGGGACCAAGGTTCGCATTCGTGTGCGGGGCAATCGACCGCTGCGCAAAGCCGTCGTGCAAACCAACCCCGCCTCGGTCGGTGATCGCGTGGTTGCGACCGGTCGATCGTTTGCGATGAAGCCCGCGGGTTCGGCGGAAGACGATGGGACCTGGGAAACCGAATTTGTGCTTCGCCGATCCGATACCGACACGAATCCCACGTCCTACCGTGTCCGCATTTGGGATCAGGACGATCAATCGAATCCCGATCCGATTGTGTACCCGATCGAATGCGTCGCGGACTTGAAGCCGGATGTCACCATCGTCGTGCCGACGCAAAGTCCCAAAGAAATCCCGCTGGATGCCCAGCAGGTGATTGAAGTCCACGCAAGTGATCCCGACTTTGGATTGAACCAAGTGCGGTTGCTGATCGACGTCAACGGTCGGCCGGTTCCACCACGCATGCTGTGGCAAGCTCCACCAACGTCCGACTTGATGCATCCGTCGATGGCGGGGAAGACCGGCAACCAAATCGCAGAATTCGCCGTCCGCGCCGATCGGATGCGTTTGAATGCTGGCGATGTCGTTCGGATTCGCGCGATCGCTACCGACAATCGGTACAGCGTTACCGACGATCAAATCCGCCCCAACGAAAATGTCACTGATCCCGTGGAGTTGCGCTGGGTTGAACCGGAGCCGCGGTCGGACAACACACCGGCGGGCGATGATGGTATGTCTCGTCCGGAACCATCAAGTGACCAGTCATCATCGGCCCAAAGCGACGCATCGTCCGGCGGCGACGAATCATCGGATGATACCGAAGGCGATGGCGACAGTGATGGCGCAAACGAAGGCGGTGATGGACAGGGTGCTGGAGACCAAGAGGGGCAAGGTTCCACCGGGGCCAATGGTGGGGGCGATTCCGATGCGGGCGAAGATGCCCCATCCGACCCAAACGGCGACGGAGAACCCCAGGATGGCTCCAGTGACGGCGGCGAAGATTCGTCAGCGCAAGATTCCGGCGAAGGCGATTCGGGCGATGCCCGTTCCGGCGGTGACAGTTCCGGCGGAAATCGTTCCGACAACGCGGGCGACGACAGCGATGGGACGAGCGAATCCGACCCCGGCGAATCCGACCCCGGCGAATCGACCGCAGGAAAGGGCGGTGGTGCGGCGGATCCCGAGTCCGGTCAAGCCGGCGCAGAGCAAGGGGGATCCGGCGGCGACCAGAACGCGGATCAAAATCCCCAGGCCGGAACGGGGCAGGGGACGGATCGTGATGAAGCACCGGGGGATTCGTCCAGTGTCGATGAAGCGGCGACATCCGGCAGCGATGGTGACACCGGCGAACCATCGAATGCACCGGAGGATTCGGGTGGCGACGGTCGTTTGGCGAATTCGGAAGGGCAACGCTCCGGCGGACAACCGGATCCGGACGCAACACCGGACACGCCGCCCAGTCACGACGGCGATGCGTTCGAGCGGATTCAAGAATTCTTGAAGCAAAACCAGGACTCGGGTGGTTCCGGCAACCAATCGCAATCCGACCAAAACGATCCGTCGTCGCCGAACCAGGGGGCGGGTGGTTCGAATCAGCAGAACGAAGAATCGACCACCACTCGCGACGCAACCGAGGAATCCTCCGGTGTCTCACCGTCAAACGAACCGGGCGATGAATCGATCGCCGAGTCCTCGTCCGATCAAGAGTCGCCACAAACGGGAACCGCCGACTCGGGAAAACCCCCAAATGATCCGCCATCGGGATCGCAGGGGCCAACCGCCGGCGACGAATCCACCGGCGACGCCGCCAGTGAAACTTCCGGCGATGAGACGGGCGACGCACCTGATGCCGGCACCGACGGAACATCTGCACCCCAGGATGCAGGTACAGCAGAATCCACGTCACCGGAGAACCATCCAACGGATTCAAACCCGGCCGGACAAGACGATGCCGGCGAACCGTCGATGCCGGGCGATCCGGGATCCCCAACCGATGCGGCCGGATCGCCCAGCCCCGGCGGTGCCAGCGAATCGTCGGCCGCCAACGATGAAGCCGGGACGCAGGGGACCGCGTCGTCAAGTTCTGGTCGAGATTCGGCAACCAGTGCGACATCGGACACGGCATCGCCCCCGGCCACGCCACCGGATCCGGTCGATCTGGACTATGCCAAACAGGCGACGGATCTCGTGTTGGACTATCTGGAAAGGACCAAGGACCAGCCGGACAAGGAACTACTGCAACAGTTGAATTGGACCGCCGACGACCTGGAACGTTTCCGCCAGCGCTGGTCACAGATGCGCGACATGGCCGATCAGGCCGGACAGCCGGGCCAGCTTGATGAGTTCGAAGATGCGCTTCGCAGCCTGGGGCTTCGACAATCCGATACCGTGCGTTCCGGTGGTCGCCAGGACGGCGTGATCGATCGCGGGTTGCGTGATTCCGGTGAACGTTCGCGGCCCCCGGCAGCGTTTCGTGAAGCCTTCGAGGCGTTCCGCCGCGGCGTTGGCCGATCCGGCGCGGGGCGATAAGCTGCGCGGTCAGTCGAAGCCCCGCAACCGCTTGCCCCTTTCACGCTGATTTTTCTTGATCGCCATGTCCAGCCTGCTGATTCGCGGATCTCAAGTCGTCTTTCCGGACGGCGTTCGAACTTGCAACGTGTTGGTTCGCGACGGCCGCATCGCCGATACCGATGCGTCACCGGATGCCGCGGCCGATGAAATCGTCGACGCCAAGGGGCTGCATCTGATGCCCGGTGTTGTGGATGACCAAGTCCATTTTCGCGACCCCGGGCTGACCCATAAGGAAGACTTGGCGACCGCGTCGCGCGCTTGCGCGGCGGGCGGTGTGACGACATTCCTGGAAATGCCCAACACGGTGCCGCCCGCGGTGACCTGTGACGGCATCCGAGCCAAAGAAGCGTTGGCAGCCGAAAAGTCGCTGGTCAATTACGGCTTTTACATCGGTGCCACGCCGGACAATGTTGATGAACTGAAAGCCGCGTCGGACGCCAACTTTCCCGGCATCAAGATTTTCATCGGCAGCAGCACGGGCAATCTGTTGGTCGATCAACAGGAGGCACTGGAACGGATTTTCGCCGAAACCGATCTGCCGATTTGTGCGCACTGCGAAGACGAATCGACGGTCAATGCCAACCGTGCCAAGTACGCCGACACGACGGATGTCCGCGACCATTCACGGATTCGTGATGAATCGGCCGCGTTGATCGCCACGCGACGTTCGATCGACTTGTCGGTTCGTCATCAGCATCGCTTTCACGTTCTGCACGTATCGACTGCGGCGGAAGTACCACTGATTCGCGGTCAACAACCGTGGATCACTGCGGAAGTCTGCCCGCATCATTTGTTTTTCAACGTCGACGATTACCAGCGACTGGGAACACGGATTCAAATGAATCCGTCGATCAAAACGGCCGCCGACAATGACGGGTTGTGGAAAGCATTGTTGGATGGTGATGTCCAAGTCATCGCCACCGATCACGCGCCGCACACGTTGGATGAAAAATCGGTCGCCTATCCGAAATCACCCAGCGGCTTGCCCGCCGTCGAAAACAGTTTGGCGTTGATGTTGAACCAAGTCAGCCAAGACCGCTGTCGTTTGACCGACGTCGCTTCCTGGATGTGCGACGCACCGGCACGGGTTTGGGGCATTACGGGGAAAGGTCGAATCGAAAACGGTTACGATGCGGACCTGGTCTTGGTGGACATGGCACTGTCCCAAACCATTCTGGATCAGCACCAGCACACCAAGTCGCGGTGGAGTCCCTGGCATGGCGTAACGACGACCGGTTGGCCGATCGCAACCTTCGTCGCGGGGCACCGTGTTTGGAGCCGGCGTGACGGCTTCGACGTGAATCACCGTGGACAAAAACCGCTGTTCGATCACGCCCGCGGCGGGTTCTGGGCCACGACCGATGGAATCGGGCCCCGCTAGGTTTCCCGACTTTGGTGCGAACCTGGCCGAGATTGTTGACACCGGCCAAAGCAACGGAACCGGCGCCGATCGTGCCACCGTTTCAGCTAAGCTGTGGGGGCGAAATGAATTCGACACCGTCGCATTTGCATCGGTTCGACGTCAGTTCGTTGTCTTCCCGCCCCACGAATTTCTCTCCCCATCTTGTGGACTGATCAATATGTTGGCCCTCCTGCGTCGCTGCGCTCTGTTCTGTGTTTGCACCTTGATTGGACTCTCGGCATCCGTCGATGCGGACGATGTTGCCGCGGGTGCTGATGACCAAACGATCACTCAGCCGGTGATTCTGTTCAATGGCAAAGACTTGGACGGCTGGGAAGGCCGCGATGATCTTTGGTCGGTCGAAGACGGTGCGATCGTGGGACGCACCAGTGAAGACGATCCGATCGACGGCAACACGTTCTTGGTCTGGAAAGACGGACAGCCTTCGAATTTCCAATTGGTCCTGATGTTCAAGATCGAAAGCGGCAATTCAGGGATCCAGTATCGCAGCCGCGTGATCGACCAAGACAAGTTCGTCGTTTCGGGTTACCAGGCCGACATCGATTTTGCCAACAAGTTCGCCGGCATCCTGTACGAGGAAAAAGCACGCGGCATCCTGACCTTGCGCGGGACCAAGGTGACCATCGGTGCAGACGGCAAGAAGACGCCGGAGACGTTTGCAGATTCCCAAGCATTAGCCGCCGGGATCCATCCCGGAAAATGGAACGAGTTCCGCGTGGTCGCCGACGGAAATCATTTGATCCACTACATCAATGGTGCGAAGGTCAGCGAGACGATCGACCATCAGTCCGACAAAGCCGCCAAGTCGGGTGTGATCGCCCTGCAGCTGCACCGTGGCCCCGCGATGGTGGTCCGGTTCAAGAACATCAAGCTGTTGCCGCTGGACTGAATCATCGCCTCATTTGGGTCACGCAAATTAGTCCAGATCTGAATTGACCAGAACCCGCTCGGTCCGAAGCAGTCGGGCCGAGCCCAATGCAGCCGCCTGATTTCAAGGCAATTCTTTCGCCGCGTTTACCAAGCGGCTTTGCCGGCGCTCTGCCGCATTTTTCACGCCGCGCCGTCTCGCAAATCGGCATTCGAGCCCGGCCGGGAATGCTGACCCGGCTGGCAAGCACTGCTTTGCTTCGCGGCGGCCATCCGACTTGTCAGATCCGGACCCCAGTCTCGCCTCCGTTTTGTGAGGTATAGAGAGTCTGGGAGGACTGGGGGCCCAGCGGCCCGGGACGTTTCTTCAAAAAAATTTCATGCCAGGCGCGTGATTTGCGTCGGCAAGCGTCAAGAAGGTCGCATCCACGATTGCGAGCGGTTTAGAGGCTCAAATGACGTGGACTGGCGAATTAATGGTCGGTATTCTTCCTCCATTGTCCATTTTTGAGACTTTAGGTCACAGAAACAGTCGGATTTCATCTCCGGCACTGCATTTCTCGTGAGCTAAACTTGGATGGAATTCCGATCATTATTCACGTAGAATGGCCTAAATCTTTGCGAAAAATTCACAAAGAAGACGGAGTGTAGTTACCACCTGTTGGAGGAGCCGTGTCATGACCTTGGAGACGATAGCCGCCCTATTTGCGGCAGCCGGTCTCGGTCTAGGCGGCTGGGCGGCCGGACGGCGTCTGGGACGCCAGAATCAGGTTTCGCCCCTGCTGTTTTCGATGGTGGTGGTGCTGGCACTCGTTGCGGCTTGGGTTTTGAGCGGCCGTTTGCTGTGGGCGGTGATTCTGCCCAGTGCCGAGGCAATTTTTTGGGCCAACTGGATGCCTGCGATTCTGTGCTTCACCGCGGGGTTGGCGACGGCCACACCAGGGCTGCATCGCTGGCATCGTCCGGCGACGGTCGGGTTGTTGTGGATCCTGGCGGGCTGTTTTTGGGTCGGCCCCTTTGCCCGCCCCTGGATCGCGCCGGCGACGGTGCTGGACGAAGACTGGATCGGGTGGCGACGCGGTGTTTGTCTGCAATCGCATCCATCGACTTGTGGTCCGGCTTCGGCTGCGACGTTGCTGTCCGAACATGACATTCGGTCCAGCGAAAAGGACTTGATGGCGACCTGTTTCACCAGCCGCTGGGGAACCGAACCGCTGGGTTTGTACCGTGGTCTGACATTGGCCAGTGCCCACGCAGGGCTGAAGCCTCAGCCGGCATCCCCCGACTCGCGACAGTGGATTCATCGAGGCCAGGTTCCCAACGTGGCGATCGTGCGACTTGGGGTGGAAGATTCCGACGGTTCGCTAAGCCGATGGTTCGGGGCGTCACAGGAGCGTCATGCCATCACCGTGTTGGGGCGAACCGACGATGGTTTGTGGCTGATCGGAGATCCGGCGATTGGCTTGGTCAGCTGGACCGATGCTCAGATGCAGAAGCGATTCACGGGCGAAGCGATTTGTCTGGTCCCCGATCATTCGGTTCGATCACGCTATCGTGCGGTCGCGGGCAAACGTTTTGAAGCGATGGTGTCGGATTCGACGTCTGACCAGCCGCGCTAAGACGTCGTGGGCCCTTCTTTTGGCCGCCAGGTGACATTCGTTGCCGCGGCCTGCATCGATGTTCGGCGGGCGATCGTTCGTGTCGTCTGTGGCGGCGCAGATTGACCCGATTGCACTCCCAATCCCCACCGGAACGTCCGCGCGTTTATGCTGGGGGCGTTCAGTATCGTGGATGGCGTATTCGGGCCAATCCGCCTGTGCATCCTTCCCCCACCTCCCTTTCAGCCAAATTTCCCGCCGTCGTCGGCAGACGCTGTGCGCGTCGATCGGCTGGATTCTTTGATCGGATCATCATGAAAGCGCAACGCCGCACTTTTTTGGTTTCCTCCGCCGCGATGACGTTGGCGGCGGCAATGCCCAAGCCCCACCGTGCGTCGGCACAATCGCCCGACCGGCCCGCCAAGCGATCGATTCCCCTGTGTGTATTCACCAAGCCGCTGACATCGCTTTCGTTTGACGACTTGGCGGCTCGCGTCGCCGATCTGGGGTTCGATGGATTGGAAGCACCGGTCCGACCACGCGGTCATGTCGAACCGAAGGACGCTGCCCAGAAGCTGCCCAAGCTGGTGAAAGCACTACAGAAACGTGATTTGGAAATCACCGTGCTGACGTCGGCCATCAACAACGCCGATGACGCCACCAATCGTGAACTGTTGAAAGTCGCCGCCGACCTGGGTGTGCGTCGCTATCGACTGGGTTACTTCAAATACGATTTGTCCAAGCCGATCGTGCCACAGTTGGACCAGTGGAAACAGAAACTGATTGACTTGGCGGAATTGAATGAGCGGCTGGGGATTTGTGGTCTGTACCAGAACCATGCCGGACGCAACACGATGGGCGCACCGTTGTGGGATCTACGGTACATCTTGAACGGCATCGATCCGAAAGACTTGGCCGTCGCCTACGACATTCGTCACGCCACTGTGGAAGGTGGAACCAGTTGGCCGTTGACGTTCCAACTGATTCGGCCCCACATCGATACGGTGTATGTCAAAGACTTTGATTGGGACGGCACGAAAGTGATCAATGTTCCGTTGGGGCAGGGCATGGTCGATCCCGCGTTCTTCAAGATGCTGGCCGATTCCGATTTCAGCGGACCGATTTCATTGCACGAAGAATACTTGGACCATGCCGATCCGGCATTGGTCCCCAAACATATCGATGCGATACGCGATGACTTGGCGACGCTTGATCGCTGGATGACCGACGCCGGTATTTGACGGCGTTTTCTTTTTCCCTTGCATTGAAAACCATCGGCCCACCCTGCACAGTGTGCGGCCCGCTGTGTGCGTCGCTCGCACGATCGATTGATAGGAATCCAAGCATGCTGAAAATTCATCGCTTCGCAACGTTGGTGCTTTTTGTTTTGGTCAAAGGCGTTGGCAATTTGCCGGCCGACGATCGTCCCAACGTGGTCGTGATCCTGGCCGACGATCAGGGGTTCGGTGACCTTAGCTGGACCGGAAATCCCAACTTTCAAACGCCCAACATCGATTCACTGGCACGTGACGGGGCGCGGCTTCAGCACTTCTATGTGTGTGCCGTCTGTTCACCGACACGAGCCGAGTTTCTGACCGGTCGCTATCACACACGCATGGGAGTGACCAGTACTTCGTCCGGTGGCGAGCGAATGAATACGGATGAAGTCACCGTGGCTGATCTGTTTCGCGATGCCGGTTATCGAACCGCCGCCTATGGCAAATGGCACAACGGAATGCAGGCACCCTATCATCCGAATTCTCGTGGGTTCGATGATTTCTATGGTTTTTGCAGCGGACATTGGGGCAACTACCACTCGCCGATGTTGGAACACAACGGGCGTTTGGTCGAAGGCGAGGGGTTCATCGTTGATGATTTGACCAATCACGCGATCGACTTCATACGTCAAAGCGGGGATCAGCCGTTTTTTGTCTATCTGCCGTACAACACGCCGCATTCACCCATGCAGGCGCCGGACGAATACTGGCAACAGTATCGAAACCGTGACATCACGAGCGATCCGGATCCCAACAACGCGAAACAGGAAAACAAAGACTTCACCCGCGCCGCGTTGGCGATGGTGGCCAACATCGACGACAACGTCGGACGTGTCCTGAAGTGCCTGGACGAACAGGGCATCGCCGATGAAACGATCGTGATCTATTTCAGTGACAACGGTCCAAACAAGGCACGCTGGAACGCGGGGCTTCGTGGTCGCAAAGGGTCGGTCAACGAAGGCGGATTGCGGTCACCATGTACGGTCCGGTATCCGGCCAAGATCGACGCAGGTACGGAAGTCAATCAGGTCATGGGGGCGATCGATTTGATGCCCACGCTGATGCAGTTGGCGGGAATTAGCGAACAAGACCGCCAGCGATTCGCGGCGAATCATGATGGAATGAACGCCCACAAAATCGACGGTGTTTCCCAAGTCGCCGTACTAACCGGTGATTCACCGCAATCATCGGACGATCGGTTGTTGTTTTCATGGTGGAAGAACAAGGCCAGCGTGCGGTCCAGCCAGTATCGCTATCACAGCACCGGCCAATTGTTCGATATCCAATCGGATCCGGTCGAAGACGTCGATTTGGCTCAGCAGTTACCGCAGGTTGCATCAGAGCTTTCCGACGCGTTACGCCGGGCCACCGAATCGACCTTGGCAAGCAATGCGATTGACCCCGAATCGCGACCGTTCATCATCGGCCATCCCGACATGGCACTGACGCAGTTGCCCGCACGTGATGCGAACAGCACCGGCGATATTCAGCGGTCCAACAGATTTCCCAATTGCACGTTCTTTGGAAACTGGACATCCACGGACGAAACGATCGACTGGGATGTTCATGTTGCGGAAGCGGGGCGTTATAAGGTCATGATCAAGTACGCTTGCCCGGCATCGTCGGTCGGCACGCGTCTGAAACTGACGGCGCGTGGGGCGAGCGTTTCCGCCGTCGTGCAGAAGCCCAACGATGTGCCCCTGATCGGCGCCGATGAAGACTTGTTTCCGCGTCAGGAAGGCTACGTGAAGCGGTGGGCCGATCTCCCGGTCGGGGAAATCGATCTGCAGGCGGGGCCCCAAAAGCTTTCGCTGCACGCGACCGAGATTCCAGGCGACCAAGCGATCGAGTTTCGGTTGATGATGTTGGAACGATTGTCGCCGTGACCTGACGCGTGATTGCCGCCGGCAACGGCGGAAACGGGCGTATTTTGAAGTCCCGATTGATGGGAATGCACCCGTTTGCCAAGCTTCACCGGTTCCCTTGTGAAGGATCGATCGGTGGCAGCAATCATCACCCTGTTATTGACGCTTTCGGTGTCGCTGTTGATCACCCGAGTCGCAGCGATGGCCCTGATGTTGACCGGCCTCAGTCGCGAGGCGGCTCGATTCCAGGCTCGCAGTGCTTTCAGTGGCGTCGGTTTCACGACGACCGAGGCTGAATCGATCGTCAATCATCCCGTCCGACGTCGCATCGCGATGATGTTGATGCTGTTCGGCAACATCGGTCTGGCCACCGTGGGAGCCTCGCTGATGGTGTCGATGTTGGACGCCAAGAATAACGAGACCTGGTGGACGACCTTGATCGTGTTGTTTATCGGTGTGACGTTGTTGCTGCTATTGGCCCGCAGTCGGTGGGTGGAACGACGGTTGAATCGAATCATCGCTTGGTCGCTGCGTCGGTTCACCGACCTGGACGTTCGGGACTACGTCGCGGTGCTGAACCTGCAGGAAGGATTCGCGGTGACGGAAATGCGCGTCGATCCGGGCGACTGGTTGTCGGACAAAACGTTGATCGATCTGGATTTGCCGCGCGAAGGCGTGTTGATTTTGGGCGTCCACAGCGTCCAGGCGGATCAGTACATCGGCGCGCCGATGGCGACCACAAAGATCTGCGTCGGCGACACCTTGGTCATGTACGGACCGATCGAGCGTCTGAAGGAACTGGACCAGCGGCGCTCAGGGAACCGTGGTTATCAGGCGCATCGGCGTGCAGTGCGTGACTATCAGGAAATTCTGGCTGATCAGCAGCAAAAATTGGCCCAGTAGACGATCGATCCGCAACTGAAGAATTCCCGTCCAGCGGTCGATAACCATTCGAGGGAAGACAAGCCGTTTGAAATGCTTCGCCTGTCTTCGCCCCCTGCGTGCTCGCGATCCGCGGATGTGCCTGTGACCGCCCGTTTACGACTGTTTCCCGGCTCGATCCACCCCGATTCGATTCGATCGGGGACGCGGCTGGATCGTTATCGGTTGCAAAGCCGGCTGGGCGAAGGCGGTTTTGCGACCGTCTATTCGGCCTACGATCAGCTGGAACGCTGTCACGTTGCGATCAAAATTCCCGACGCACGTTATGTCAGCAACACCCAGTCGATGGATGACCTGCGTCGTGAAGTCGACATCATGGCATCGCTGGAGCATCCCGGTGTTTTGCCCCTGCACGACGCACGTGTCATCGACGGCTTGTTTGTGATGGTGTTTCCGCTGGGCATTGAAACCCTGGCGGATCGAATGATGCGGCGGATGTCGCGTGCCACCGCAATGGTGATGATTTATCAGATGGTCGATGCGGTCGCCTATGCCCACAGCCACGAGGTGCTGCACCGCGACCTGAAGCCGGAAAACTTCATTCTGTTTGACGACAATGAAGTGCGTCTGACCGATTTCGGCTTGGCCCGTATCGAACACGGCTGTTACGACGATTCGGCCTCGGGAACGCTGGGCTACATCGCGCCGGAACAGGCGATGGGACGACCGGCCTATCACAGCGATGTGTTCTCACTGGGGCTGATCATCTACCGCATGCTTGCCGGCGAATTGCCCGAGTACCCGTTTCAACCACCGTTGCCGGGATTCAACAAACTTCGGCGCGGCGTTTCACGCGACTTTGTGGCTCTGGTTCGCAAGGCGATTGATCCGGTGCCGTCGAAACGCTTTCGTACCGCCGTGGCGATGCACCGTGCCCTAAAAAAAATCGCCCATCCGCTGAGCGGAAAGGGCGATCGAGAACGTTTCAGGACGTCGGCCAAACGTCAATTGAATCGGGCGGCCTAGCCGAAAAACTAGAGGCCGCCGGTAAGCCTGGCCGCCGATCCACCGGTTTTCGGGATTGGCCGGATGATGCGGCGGTCGCCTGACAGTGGCGAAGACCAACGACGATTACGAGCGTCGGTTGCGACGGCCACCGCCACCGCCACTGCTGCCACGGCGTCGACGCGGACGATCGTCATCGCCTCGGTCACGGTCGCCACGATCGCGATCCCCGCCGCCTTCGCTTTCAAAGGCACCGGCCAATTCGTCTTCCTCGCCCAGTTCTTCCAGGGCGCGACGACGACTCAGCTTGACGCGGTCGTGTTCGTCGACATCGATGACCAAGACCTTCATCGGGTCACCGACGCCGATGACGCTGTCGATATTGCTGACGAATCCGCTGGACATCTCACTGATGTGAACCAGTCCATCGCGGCCAGGCAGGATTTCGACAAACGCGCCGAATTCCTTGATGCTGCTGACCGTTCCGTCGTAGATCTTGCCGATTTGAACGGTGGCGGTGCAGGCTTCGACCTGACGCATCGCGTCTTCGGCGCTTTGCTTGTCGCTGCTGGCCACCAACACGGTGCCGTCGTCGTCGACTTCGATCACGCTGCCGGTCGTTTCTTGGATCGTGCGGATGTTCTTTCCGCCGGGGCCGATCAGGGCACCGATCTTGTCGGGGGAAATCTTGGTACGCAGCAAACGCGGCGCGGTGGCGGCGATTTCACGACGCGGACGCGGGATCGTCGTCAGCATCTTCTTCAAGATCTCGATGCGAGCCAGA
This sequence comes from Crateriforma spongiae, assembly GCF_012290005.1. Taxonomy (NCBI): domain Bacteria; kingdom Pseudomonadati; phylum Planctomycetota; class Planctomycetia; order Pirellulales; family Pirellulaceae; genus Crateriforma; species Crateriforma spongiae. The sequence continues at coordinate 981,645 of NZ_JAAXMS010000002.1, read as the reverse complement.
CGTGATTGCTTCAGCGTCGCACGAATGATTTCTTCGCTGATACCGGTGATCTTCAGGTCCAACTGGATACCGGTGATACCGTTTTGCGTTCCAGCGATCTTGAAGTCCATGTCACCAAAGTGGTCTTCGGTGCCCAAGATGTCGGTCAACAAGACCCAACTGTCTTTGTTGTCCTTGTCTTGGACCAAGCCGACGCTGATGCCGGCGACCGGGTTGCTGATCGGAACTCCCGAAGCCATCAAGCCCAGCGTCGCACCGCAAACGGTGGCCATGCTGCTGGACCCGTTGGATTCGGTGATATCGCTGATCACACGAATCGTGTAGGGGAAATCGTCCGCGCCGGGCAACACCGGTGCAACGCTTCGTTCGGCCAACGCACCGTGACCGATTTCACGACGTCCCGGACCGCGGATCGGACGACATTCACCGACCGAGAAGGACGGAAAGTTGTAGTCCAGCATGAACTTCTTGCTGTACTCATCCTGCAAGCCGTCGACGCGTTGTTCGTCGCGTGCGGTTCCCAGTGCGATCGTGATCAATGCCTGGGTTTCGCCACGTTGGAACAAGGCCGAACCGTGGACTCGCGGCAACAGGTCCGTTTCGCAGTAGATCGGACGCAGGCTTTCACGGTCACGTCCGTCGGGTCGGGTGCCGGCGATGATCAGATCGCGGACGACCTTTTCTTCCAAGTCATGCCAGACGGACTTGAAGCGATTGACGTCGATCGCGCCTTCTGCGCTGGGATCGGGGATCACTTCGCCCATCGCACGATCACGCAGCGCGCGAACGGCTTCGGCACGTTCCAGCTTGCCGGACGTTTGTTGGGCGGCCTTGAATTCGTCGTAATAGGTGTCCGTCAGACGTTGCAACAGACCGTCGTCTTCCGGTTCGACGTATTCGATCTTTTGCGGATTGACCTTTTCATACAGCTCTTCCTGCAGCTCGATCACTTCGCGGATCGTCTTGTGTGCGAACTGGATCGCTTCGACCATCTGGTCTTCGGGCATCTCGTTGGCGAAGCCTTCGATCATGGCGACCATTTCGCGGTCACCACTGACGATCATGTCCAGTTCACTTTCGACCAAGTCGTCGTGTGTCGGGAACGCGATCAGTTCGCCATCGACTTTGCCGACGCGGACGCTGGCGACCGGACCCTTGAAGGGCAGGGGGCTGATGTGCAGGGCGGCACCGGCACCGTTCATGGCCAACACATCGCCGTCGTTTTGAAGATCGCTGGCGATAACAAAGGCTTGCACTTGGACTTCGTCCTTGTAGCCGTTGGGCCACAGCGGACGAATCGGGCGGTCCATCAGCCGCGCGCTCAGCGTTTCCTTGGTGCTCGGGCGGCCTTCACGTTTCAAGAATCCGCCGGGGAATTTACCAGCCGCGGCCAATCGCTCGCGGTAGTCACACATCAGCGGGAAAAAATCAATTCCCGGTCGTGGCGGGCCACTGGCGGCGGCGACCAGCACCGTCGTGTCGCCGTATTGCACCAGCACGCTGCCGGCGGCTTGCTTGGCCAACTGGCCGGTTTCGAACGACAACACTTGACGTCCGATCTTTCGCTCCACGCGAACTTTATTCACAGTCACTTCTACTTCTCTCTAATACAAACAGACAACAGATTCCGGTTCCACCCAGACCGGACAGCCGCATTCGCGACGGGTTGCCGAATGTCAAGACAGCGGCACCCCAGCCCGAAAAGCGACGGGGGGGGCGGCAATTCGATCAGCCAGAGACTGCAAGAAGGTCGTGCCGAAAGCTGCCCAAGATCAGGCGGGGCATTCCGAGCCGACGGTCAAGCCGGGCGCGAGCCTATCACATCGCCGCGTCAGAAAGCCGGCGCCCGAACGAAAGATGATGGAAAACAGGTGGAAGCCGGGCCGCCCGACTCGGGCGAACTGAAAAGCGGCTGTTGCCATCGTCGCTCGGGTCGCGGCCCTTTTGGGCTATTTACGAATGCCCAGTTTTCCAATGATATCCAGATAACGCTGGGGATCGCCGCCACGGACGTAATCCAACAGGCGACGGCGACGGCTGACCAGTCCCAGCAAACCACGACGCGACGCGTAATCCTTGCGGTGCGTTCGCATGTGTTCGGTCAGGCCGTTGATTCGCTCGGTCAAAATGGCGATTTGGACTTCCGGGCTTCCGGTGTCACCGTTTTCGTGGCCGTGTTCGCCGATCAGTTCTTGTTTACGTTCTTTCGAAATGGTCATTCGACTGAATGTCTCGTCCTAATACACTGCTTTATTCAAAGATTCGCCGCGTAGTGTAGCGTCACGGCTTGGCGACGCAACGTCAAAAACCGGCAATCGTCCGTGATCCGTTTCCGCCGATCAACCCGCCGATTCGGTGGCCGCAGTCCAACGTCCGTGCCCGGCCAAAAAGTCGAAGATCTCTTGGGCCTGTTCGGTGGGCGTCCGATCATCGCCGCCCCGCAGGTGAATTTCCGGATCCGCGGGCGATTCGTAGGGGTCGCTGATGCCGGTGAAGTTCTTGATTTCGCCGGCGCGTGCTTTTTTGTACAGCCCTTTGGGGTCGCGCTTTTCACAGATTTCCAACGGTGTGTCGACGAACACCTCCAGGAAATCGCCTTTCTCGCCCGCCGCTTCGACGATCTTTCGCGCCCGGTCGCGGTCGCGACGGTAAGGGCTGACAAAAGCCGTCAACGTGATCAACCCGGCCGATGCCATCAGGGCGGCCACGGATCCGATCCGGCGGATGTTCTCCTCGCGATCGATTTCGCCAAATCCCAGCCCGAAACGCTCTGCAAAGGCATCGCCATGTTCGCCGGCCAACATCGCCGGCGGCGCGCACAAACCGTGACGAATATTGTCCCCGTCCAGCAACATCGTCGCGCGACCGGCGGACGTCAGCAGCCGGTCCAGTTCATTGGCGATCGTGCTTTTTCCGCAACCGCTCAGTCCGGTCAGCCACACAACGCAGCCTCGCTGGGCCAGCAGTTGTTCGCGGTCCTGTCGGCTGACCGTGCCTTGGTGCCAAACGATGTCGGTCATCTCGATTCTTCTTGCACTGATAAAACGTTCAAATTCATGGTCGCCGTCGACCCGTCAACACCGCGACATTTCGGCGTCCAACGTTCCCTTGCAGGGGGGGGGCGTCCGATTGCGACCGGTCGTGTCAGCCCAGTCCCTGATACCGCTGGCGAAAACAGTCGGCGTGTATTTGGCACAGCCTCGCCCGACCGTCGCCAACGCGATCCGCCATTTCAGCCAGCCGATTCAAGACGTCACCATAAACCGACAGCGGCTGGATTCCCAAATCCCAGCCCGATCGAATCAGGCAATTCACCGCTTCGGTCCCATTTCCACCCTTCTCGGACCCTTCGGCGGCTTCCAGCCAAAAATCGTGGGCGGATTGTTGCCAGTGTGACGGGGCGGTCTGCACCAACATCGACACATAACGCTGCTGTATCGACGAGATTTCCGCCAATTCATCGACACGGACGTGCTGCTGACGCAACCAAGCCACCGACAGCTTCACGGCTTGATTCTCCGCATCCCCCAATTCGATGCCCGGCGGTCGCATCCGAACGGCTTGATCGGTGAACGCCGAACAGCAGGCGGCTTTCGCGAAACAGTTGGCCGCCGATACCGGTTGTCCCAGCCGATCGTGTGACATGGCCAACCACTCCCAGGCCCATGCCAGATCGGGGTCCGTCTGGGCAGCCGCCGAAGCGTGCTTGCCGATCAACGGCCAGTCATCACGATGGTTCTGAATCATTTCGCATCGCACCGCCACCTCTGCGATGCCATGTCGGATCATCCCGTCAGCCAAACCCAGGGATGCCGTCACTTTCTCATTGCCGGAAAGAGATGTCTGGGCAAGCGCGTGCTGCATCAATTCTCGTGCCCCAGGATGCGCGGTGTCGGCTGCCCACCGGACCCACGGATGGTCGCCGCTCAAGCAGGCACCGGCCCGCGGATCATCGGGTTCGATCGCGTGACGTCGACCCGGTCCCGGTAACAACGGGCACCAAACATCGAATAAGACAGCTTCGCCCAAGTGGTTGCCCCACGGAATCCAGTCGCCGCCGCCGTGATACCAGTGGACGAATCGATCGACAGTCCCCGCGGCACTGACGCGGCCGCAAATCCAATCGCCACGACCGTTGCCGATCAGCGGCAGAAAATCGGGCGGCATCAGACCGGGCCAAATCGCGTCGGCCGGATCGTCCATCAAGGATGCGGGGTCAACGGCTTCGTGAAATTCGCCGCACCCGGTGTGCCTCCACAACGCTTGGTCGATCCAGTCGATCAGGTCGCTGGAAAGCGTCAATCCGAAATGCCGGGCAAATCCAGACGCATCGCACGCCGCCCGACGCGAATCGTTGAAGCCGCCAGAGGGTACCGAGTCAGCCAAAATTCGCGGGCGTCAGCAAAAGAAACCGAAAAGATGAAAAGCATCGAAGCGCAGGCGATCGCGCCGGCACCGCCGTCATATTACCGTCCCGGTCGCTCGGCGGCCTAGACCAGCCGGCGCAAGTCGGCTTTTCACACCACGCGATGTCGCCAACGGCATTTCCCACCGCTTTGCCTGGTCACGTGGCGGATTTGGTCACGTGGCGGATTTGGCGGCCTCACGACAGGGCGGCTAGACTGGTTCGATCCGTTTGCCCGCCTGCCAAAAGGCATCGCCAAAGCGACACGCGTTCGATCGTCGCGTTCCGTCCCGCCTGGATCTCTCCTTCCCTCCCTCGCGGCAATCCTAGGTTCCGTCATGTCTCTCTCAAACGTTCGGCTTGCATTGCATGGTTCACTCCGCCGACGGATCTCCGCCGCAACGGATTGGCACGCGGCCATCCCCTTTGCAGTTTCGATTCGTTTCGGCCTGAACGTCACGTTGTTTGCCTGGGGCTTGTTGGCGTGCACCGCATTTCCCGTGGTCGCCGATGATCGCCCGAACATCGTTTTGCTGATGGGGGACGATCATGGTTGGGATGAAACCGGATACAACGGCCACCCGCATTTGAAGACGCCGGTGCTGGACCAGATGGCGGCCACCGGCCTGCGTTTGGATCGGTTTTACGCGGCGCATCCGACGTGCTCGCCGACTCGGGGCAGTGTGCTGACCGGACGTCATCCGAATCGTTACGGAACCTTCACCCCGAACTACTCCATCCGCCCGGAAGAAATCACGATCGCGGACTTGTTGGGCGATGCCGGTTACGCCTGCGGTCACTTCGGCAAGTGGCACGTCGGACCGGTGAAGGCCGACTCGCCAACCAGTCCCGGTGCGATGGGATTTGACACGTGGCTTTCGCACGACAACTTCTTCGAACTCGATCCCGTCCTGTCACGCGACGGTGGTCCGCCAAAAAAGATCGAAGGCGAAAGCTCGCAGATTCTGATCGATGCAGCCAAGCCTTTCTTGGCCAGTGCGAAGCAATCCGGCAAGCCTTCGTTGACGGTGATTTGGTTCGGATCACCACACGAACCATACAGTGGATTGCCAGAGGACTTGGCACTGTACGACGACTTGCCCGCGGAGTATGCCGAAAGGTCCTTTCGACTGACCAGCAATGAAACGGGCTCGCCAACCACACGACCGTTGCGCGATGTCTTGCAAGAACGCTATGCGGAGATCACGGCGATGGACCGCGCGATTGGTGATCTTCGTGACTGGCTGACGCAGAATGATCTGCGCGACAACACATTGATCTGGTACTGCGGCGACAACGGAACGCCGGGCGATGGCATCATCACTTCGCCGCTTCGTGGTCAAAAAGGCAATCACTACGAGGGCGGTGTCCGCGTGCCGGGAATCATTGAGTGGCCCGCTAGGATCAAGACGCCTACAAGCACCGATTTCAATTCGGTCACCAGCGATATCCTGCCAACCATCTGCGATGTTTTGGATGTCGATGTCCCCGATCGTCCGCTCGATGGAATCAGCCTGATGCCGATCCTTGAAGGCCGCTCAGAACCTCGCTCTCAGCCGATCGGTTTCTGGAGTTTTGATACGAAGAACGCGCACAAGGACCAGCCGTATCTGACCCAGCAGCAACAGACCGGGACGACGCCTTTGGTCAAATTGATGAAGGGCATTCCGACACGCAACTTCGTCAACTACTTCCATCCGGACACAACAAATGCGGACTACGGCGGCACACGGGTTTGGTTGGCAAACCAGTACAAGCTGATTGTCACCGGCCTTGGTGACGATCAAGTACTGGAACTGTACAACCTTCGCGACGACCCAAGCGAATCTGACAACTTGGCCGAACCGCGACGCAAGATAGCCGACGAGATGTTTGGCGAATTGACGCAGTGGCAAACGTCGGTGCTCAATAGCCTTACGGGCGGCGATTACGGTTCGTCGTCCGGCAGAACTCGAAACTGATTTTGCAGCCTAGTGTTCCGCATCAACATGTCGCGTGACGTCTCGATCGAAAACTCTTCAAGGACCGAATCAACGTCGACCGAATCGTCCAGGCTTTCGATCAACGCCCAGGCTTCATCGTGCTTGACCGTCATCTTCAACTTGCGACCGTACTTGGTCACCGCTCGTTCCAGTTTGGCGATATCTTGCCAGCCTTGAATGACCGCGGATTCCAAGTTCAGCGGGCCGTAGATGACTTCGCCAAACCGACCCGAGGAAATCACGTCGTCGCCCATGGGCCCGATGATCTTGGATGACTGGATTCGCGTTGCCGACACGACGTGGTACTTGTAGGTCGCTGCCATCGCGTTAAGCATTTGCCCGCCGGCGAACGCGGACGGCCAAAAGACGATCTCCGCGCCCTTCTCAGCAAGTCGCTGCCAATTGGATTGCCAATTGATGTCGAAGCAAATTTGCACGCCGATGCGTCCAAAATCGCAATCGAATACCGGTGGGTCGATGGGGCCCGGCGTGATGCCGTTCTTCAGTTCGTCTTCGGTCGGATTGATCTTTCGATACTCGCCCACCAGGCGTCCCGCCCGATCGATGATGACGGCACTGTTGTAATAACGTCCTGAATCGATCGTGTGGATCGGGCAAATCACATAGCACCGGTGGTCTCGGGCAAACTCCGCGAAGGGTCGAGAGATCTTTCCGATGGGGACTTCCGCGGTATCGGGCAACGGTGGGCGACCGCCGCCGTGAATGTTGGCGACGTGAAAACACTCTGGCAAACAGATGATGTCGGGATTCGTGGGAACGACTTCCTTCATCCGCCGCAGAACTTTTGTGGACATCTCTTCCGGTGTCTGCGCAGACAGTTTGTGCTGGCAAACGCTGGCCACCCAAACGTTTCTGCGATCGACGTCACGACCACTTTTCGTATTCCCTTGGACGGATCGCTGCGGCGGCTCGGCCGATCCCGTCGCGGAAACCGCTAAGCCGGTGCTCAGTCCGACCGTCGCACGCCCAAGGAAATGACGACGATTCAGGGGGCGGTCAGGCATTGATCTGATCCGAAGAAAGGGGCACGAACCGCTTATTGCACAAGCCGAAACGAATTGGCAAAACTCGCCGGGCCAACGGACTTGGAGTTTACCCCAGATGCGGTACAATCGTGGTTTGTTTGGTTGGGTCCCGGTCGATCCCGGGGCCAACCAGCCAAACAAATTGAGCTTCAACAGCTGCACCCGTGGCACAACTGGATAGCGCATCGGTCTTCGGAACCGAGGGTTGGGGGTTCGAATCCCTCCGGGTGTACTCTTTTCAATTTGCGAACTCGGCATGGCCCGCAAGTTCGCTCTCGGGTCCGAACCGCTGGACCCGCGAAAACCGCCCTATTTTGCGGTGTTTTCGGCACCGCCTACGATCCTGGGCTCTCTCTTGATGGTAGGGCGTGAGTCAGCGTCCGAGGTTCGACCGCCAGATCTCGCCAAAACGATCACGCTGTTTCGATCGGCTTCAGTTTATAGGTTGACGCGAACTCCGCCGCTGGCAGCTGATTCATAGATCTTTTCGACGATACGAATATCCCTTAGACCCATTTCCCCGGGTGTCTTGAACGTCTTATCGCCGCGGATAATTGCTTGGGCGAATGCGTCCAGCAAGTCTGCTTGCTGAAGCGTTTGTTCAAGCACAACCTCTTTCCGATTGACCAGCAGGCGTTTTGGGCTCGGATTGCCTCCACCGGACTGACCGAAAACGCTGCCTCTGGAATCGCCAGGAACAATCTCAACAGACCCTTTGGGCCCCAACGTGGTGCATTGGTGAAACGACTGGCTGTAGCTTGCACGGCAAAGTGCCTGAAAACCATCGTCGAACAACAGCTCATAGCTCATGGTTTCTTCGACGCCGTCGGGAAACAGATCATGATGAAATGTTGTGGGAAGTCCGCGCACTGCAACCGGCTCTCGCCCTGTCAGATAGCACGCGGCTTGGATGGGATAGACACCGGTATCGAACAAGGCGCCGCCGCCGGCCATCGTCGGGTTAAGCAGCCACTTCTTGATCCGGTCCTTGTTCTTTCCCATCAATGCGCGAGCATAGCCCCACGAGAATTCGTAGTTGCCATTGGTCAGATTTCCGACGGCCCCGCCCGAAAGTTTGTCGATTGCTCGAACGTGGTGCGGCTCCCAGTGCAATCGATAGTTGACGCCCAGCAGTACGCCTGCCTGTTTTGCGGCGGCGATGATCTGTTCGCACTCCTTACTGGAAATCGCCATTGGTTTTTCAACCATGACGTGTTTGCCTGCCTTCGCGGCACGGATCGCAAACTCCGCGTGCATCGAATTGGGAAGTGCAATGTGGACGAAGTCGATCCGATCGTCGCCGGCGATCTTGTCGATGGTGTCGTAGTCATAAATCGCGTCTTCCTTAAATCCATGTCTTTGCGCCCATAACTTTCCCTTCTCCGCGTCACCCGTCACGACGCCAGCGAGCCGGACATGCTGACAGGAGGAGACTTCCGGAGCGATCGATGAGGTTGCGTAGCCTCCAAGGCCAACAACGGCCAAACCGAGCTTTCTCGTTGGTTCGACGGCGGATGCACGGCCAATCATTGCCGGAGCAACACCAGTAGAGAGCATTGTGGCAAAGCTGATCTGGGAAAATCGTCGACGGTCAAGTTGGTTGGGGTTTTGGTTCATGGTTGGTTTCAATGGTTGTGGGTTAGTGGACTAGCTGGGAAACGTTTGGAGCCACCTCGATACAAGCACGAAGCGCAAGCAAGCGAGTGAGTTTGCAGTACGTGATTCACTCGCTTGCGCTTCATTCGTGTAAGGAAAGTAAGCAAGTAGCTTGCCCATTCGCTTTAGGCAATGAGTTCCTCGATCACCTTGCCGCCGAACTGGCTGAGTTGCTTGAAACGCCCGGCGTGATAGTACGTCAGCTTGTTGTCATCGAGCCCGAGTAACCGAAGTAGTGTGACGTGGAAGTCGCGAACGTGATGTACTTCTTCGACGGCGGTCATCCCCACTTCATCGGTGGCTCCGATCGTGTGTCCTGCATTGCAACCGCCGCCGGCTAGCCAGATCGTCATCGCGTTTGCGTTGTGGTCACGTCCATAGGCGGTACCGCCGCGCACTCCGTTGTCCGGCGACCTTCCAAACTCTCCGCACCAAACGATCAATGTGCTTTCCAGGAGGCCCCGATCCTTTAGGTCAGCGATCAACGCGGCGATCGGTTGGTCGACGCCACGGACGAGATTCTCGTGGGCCCGTTCGATGTAGTCGTGACTGTCCCAGGTGCCGTTGTAAAGCTGTACGAATCGAACACCCTTCTCGACCATCTTTCGAGCGAGCAAACACTTCCGCCCAAATGCATCGGTCGCTTCGTTTCCGATCCCATACATCGACAGCGTTCGCTGATCTTCGCCCGACAAATCGATCGCCTCGGGCACTTCCGTCTGCATCCGAAATGCCAGTTCGTAACTCTCTAGTCGAGCTGATAGCTCCCGGTGTTCAGGATGTTGCTGTAAGTGCCGCGTATTCATTCGCGCAAGCAGATCCAGATTGCGGCGTTGTCGCTGGGGAGTCACGCCAGAAGGTGGTTGAAGGTCCAGGATGGGAGAGCCTTTAGGTCGCAGTGGCGTCCCTTGATAAAACGCCGGGAGATAACCATTGCTCCAATTCGCAGCTCCACCCTGTGGGTATGAGATTTCCGGTAACACCAGGAAACCCGGCAGATCCTGATTCATCGAACCAAGCCCATACGTGACCCAGGCACCAATTCCTGGATCACCCCCGAAGCGATTCCCACAATTCATTTGGTACATGGCGGTGGGGTGATTCACGCTGTCGACTTGGCAGCCTCGATAGAAACAGAGTTCATCGGCGACCTTTGCGAGGTGTACCCAGTTGTCAGCCATGTCGGCGCCACTTTGGCCGTGCTTGCTGAAGCTGAACGGACTCTGCACGTAATACCGTTTTCCGCTCTCCATTGCCGATTTCTGCTGTCCTTCTCGGACAAACTCTTTGAGATGTAGATCTTTGAGCGCAGGCTTTGGATCGAAGGTATCGATGTGAGACGGTCCGCCCTCCATCATCAGAAAGATGCAATTCTTTGCTTTCGCGGGAAAATGACCGTCCTTGGGAGCAAGCGGGCTCTGCTTTCCATCGGCGCGTGCTTCGTCTGCCAGCATCGCAGAAAAAGCAATGCTGCCCAGGGACGTCCCCAGGCCGTATAAAAACTCACGGCGGTTATTCATGCAATTTCTCCGTTTTTGCTGGGACGAGCTGATTCAGACGCTGACTCAAATGACTGACAACGTGTGTCATCTTTGGGTCGCTGATAATGTTTTCTATTTCGAGCTGTCCGGGCGTCGTGTCGTTTCGATGGTCATACAGCTCACGAGCCACGATGTTGTTCTTTGGATCACGCCATTCGGTGTATCGGAATTCGGCGGTTCGGATGCTTCGGCCGAGACGCCCTTGCCGTTTCATCTCGCTGCATGCGGCGTCACGAACGCTTGTGTCGTCGTTTAGTAGGTCCGAAAAGCTGATACCTTCCAAGTGTTCAGGCTTGGGCAAATGCGCGAGATCGCAAAGCGTCGGATACAGGTCAAGGAATTCAACAAGTGCGTTTGACGATGCTCCCGCTCGCGCCATCTTTGGCGACGAAATCAGCAACGGTGCACGGGTCGAGATTTCAAAGTTCGAGTGCTTGTGGCCCCAAGAGTCATACTCACCCATTTGGTAACCGTGGTCGCCCATGAACACGACGATCGTGTTCTCGGCATGCCCCGACTTTTCAAGAGCCTCCATCAAACGACCAAAGCAAGCATCGACGTAACTGATGCACGCCAGGTAAGCCTGCAGATATCGCTGCAGGAACGCGGAATCGGTTTCTTCCAGCGACGGCATGTTGTGATAGTTCTTGACGATGCCTCGGTTCACGACCCACGCGGGAACGTTTTTCGGAAGCTGACGGAACGCGGGAAGGCGAAGCGTCGTAGGGTCGTAGAGATCCCAGTACTTTTGGGGAGCGTTAAAGGGCAGGTGCGGCCGCAGAAATCCAACCGCCAGAAAGAACGGCGTTTGATCTCCTTGCCGCGAATCCAGATATTTCTCGACGGCTGCTGTGGTGTCGCCGTCCTGCATCTGATCGTCAGGGATGTCGCTATCATCCCATGTTTCGGCTCGCGGCCAATCGTGCGGATGCTTGAACTCTTTTCCGGTTTTCTTTGCTGCGGCGATCTGCCGGTCGCGAAGTGCGTTCTGCTCAGGTCCCCACACGGGAACTTCGGGCCATCGAGTGGGTTCGCTCCACGATTGGGCATCGTCTTCATCACCGAGCATCGATTCATCGTAGATATGAAAGATCTTGCCAAATGCTCGGGTTTCGTAGCCGTGATTCTTGAAGTGCTGGGGAAGAGTGACAATGTCGGGTATCACATCACGCACTTTTGTACCAAACCCACGTAAGCCCGTCGTGTTTGGGCGAAGCCCACTGAGCATTGAATTGCGGGACGGGCTGCATACCGCACTTTGCACGTACGCATGGTCGAATCGCAATGCCCGCTGCGCAAACTGGTCAATGTGTGGCGATATGACCACTTCATCGCCGTAGCAACCGAGTTGAGGCCGAAGGTCGTCGGCCATGATCCATAATACATTCTGTGCGAAGGCCGACGGATGAAGGCAGAAGGATGAAAGAAGAAGGAATGTAGCGAAGGCAGAAGGAGGAAGGCAGAACGATGAACGAAGAAGTGTTGTAGGTCTCGTTGACTTCATCTTTGTTCCGCTTGGTGAGTTTTGTGTTCCGGGTTGCGCTTCGATTGAGGTAGCTGATGTCGGTTTTCCTTCTGATACTAGCACGCAGCGCAAGCAAGTGACTCTCTGCGTTCTCGTTGCGGGGGCCACTTGCTTGATCAACTTGCTTGCGCTGCGTGTTAATAAGTGCAAATCTCGATTGGTCACTATTCCTCTTGTATTGGCTCATCTTTCGTACCCCGGGTGTTCCTCGCGATCTTTTCTGTCTTGGGCTTCTCCGACGTACAGCACGGCTGCTTCCAGATCATCGTCATGGTTGATCCAACGCTGGCTACCGCCTTCGGTCCAGAATCGCTCGCGTCCGGGATGAAACGGTTTCAGCTTCCGAGTACACCAAGCTTTGAACTGGTCGCGAACGGTTTTCGGATCGTATCCCGACGCGGTAACAACGACATGGACGTGATTCGATCGTGCATTGACCGTGTGCAGCGTCCATTCGCGAATCTCGCAGTGGCGTTTCACTGTCTCTTCGACGATTTCGCGATCATCAACAGACAAGAAAAACGCCGATTTCTTCATCTCAGACCTCGCGGACTCTTGGATCCGCTCATCGGATGGTTGGATTCCGCCTTTTCCCCAACGGTGCCATCCGCGATCGTCTCCGGGAAGCCACGTGCCGTAAGCGGTCCATGTAAGGAAGAAAGCGATTGGCTCGTCGGCATTAAACGGTCGTTCACTCATCGTGTTCTCCATACCAGCACGAAGCGCCTGCGAGTGAATGAATAGACCAGCACGACGCGCAAGCGAGTCCCCGTGAGAATTCGAGAGCTGGGTTCACTCGCTTGCGCGTCGTGCTAGTATTTGAGGTCTCAATACACATACACGAACTCGTTTGAATTCAGGATCACCAGACAGACGTCTGACAATGCTCGTGTGCGACGGTCGACGTCGGCCGGTCTCAGATCAGGAACGAAGTCGGCGTTTGAAAAGAGGCGTTCCACAAACGTGAACTTCTCGCCCGTGTTTTCCTCGACCGCTTCCCGGAGGACTTCCAGTGGCGGAGCGCCGCGAAAGGGTGGATCGGTGGGCAACGAATTTTCTGTCTGGTGCCAGTGCGCGAGGAATTCCTCCAACTCGGTCGGCGTCGGTTCACGCAAGAGTGTCAGTTGGAAGCACCGCCGGATCGCGTCGCGGTCGTTGTCCGTTTCCTTCAAGACACGTGCAGCCAGCGATAACGCACGATTGTGTGTGTTCCGGCCATTGAACAAGTTGAACACCTGCGGTGTGACCGTCGATGTTTCTCGCTGCTCACAGGAAAAGTCGGGGGAGGGTGAATTGAAGACTTCCAGCATCGGGTCAATCAGACCACGCAGCTTGAGCACATAGATCGAGCGACGATGTCTCTGATCGGGAAACGGATTGGGTGTCCATGCAGCAGCGAACGTTCCCATCACTTGTCGCGGTTGAAGCGCGACTTCCTGACTGATTTCGGGTCGACAGGGTATGCCACCAAGCTTTGGGTTGAGTTCACCTGTGACGGCCAGCATCGAATCCCGTAACTCTTCGGCACTCAGACGTCGCGGATGAAAGACGGCGTAGCTGATTCCTTCAGGATCGAGCTCTCGCAATCGCTTTGGGTCGGGGTGACTTCCAGATCTGCAATAGGCATCGGACAGCATGATGCGACGATGCATCGCCTTCACCGACCAGCCCTCTTCGACGAACGTCGATGCCAGCCAGTCGAGCAGAAGTGGATGTGTCGGTCGCTGCCCAGTGGATCCAAAGTTGTTCGGATTTCCGGCGATCGCTGTGCCAAAGTGCCAGAGCCACAGCCGATTGACAATCACGCGTGTGGTCAAAGGGTTCTTCGCGTCAGCGATCCAGCGTGCAAACGCGGCGCGTCGTCCGCTGGTGGTGTCGGGAATTGACGGAGTGACTTGGTCGTTGACGACACTCAGTGTCCCCGGCGAAACCGGCTCGCCCGGTGAAAACGGATCGCCACCGGTTAAGATCGCGGTTTGCTCGAGTTCGCCTTTGTGAAAACGGTCCTTCGGAATTCGCGTCGGCGCGTAGATGCCCTTCACGTCCCTCGTTCGACCGTTGTAGACAGCGAGTGCATACGGCTGATACCGCTCCAGCTCCCATCTCAAACGCTCAATCCCTTTCCTCGCGACACGTTCGCGTCCAAACTGCTCCGGGGTAAAGCCGACCAGCTTTGGCGGGTATTCATTTTCAGCGATACCCGACTTAATCATCGCCGACCGGGCGTCGCTAAACAGGTTCTTCTTGCGACCCTTCGCTTTAAGGTCGGCAATTGCACGATCCCAGGACTCCGGGGATTTCCCCTGTTGTTGATACCACCGCTGGGCGTTCTGCAGCAGTACCGAATCCAGTTCGTCGAGAGCCTGTTGATGTTGTTGCAGTTTTTGCTTGAGGTACGCCTGCTCGTCAAAACCGGTGGTGTTCTCGTCGGGGACAAACTCGGCTTTTCGCTCGGCCAGTTGCGTCGTCGCGAACACCGCTTGGATGGAATAATAGTCTCGTGTGGGAACAGGATCGAACTTGTGGTCGTGGCACCGTGCGCATTGCAATGAATGGGCCAGGAATGTCTCACCAACACTGTTGGTCACATCATCAAGAAACCGCTGTCGGGCTACTTTGGCGACTTCCATGCCAGTCAATTCCCATGGGCCCATGCGTAGAAACCCAGTCGCCACAATCATCTCTGGATCTTTGGGATACAGTTCGTCTCCCGCAATTTGTTCAAGAATAAACTGATCATACGGCTTGTCATCGTTGAACGAACGCACCACGTAATCGCGATACCGCCAAGCGTTGCCGCGTTCATAGTCATTTGCAAAGCCTGATGAGTCGGCGTAGCGAACGACATCTAGCCAGTGCTGGGCCATCCGCTCGCCATAGTGGGGTGATCTCAACAATCGATCCACGACTTTGGCAAAGGCCTGTTGATCCGAACCTGAATCGTTGACAAACGCATCGACTTCTTCGGGAGTCGCCGGAAGGCCCGTCAAGTCATAGGTGGCTCGCCGAATCAGCGTTCTTCGATCAGCTCTCGGTGCAGCCACCAACTCGTCGGGCAACGCTTCGTCAATCAGGACATCAATCGGGTTTTGATGATTCTTACTAGCACGACGCGCAAGCGAGTGTGCACTGTCCGACTGAGCAATTCCCGAGTGAGCACCATTCGAGCGAGATCCTGTGTTTGATTCACTGCCTTGCGCGTCGTGCTGGTATTGTTGCAACGGTTGGTAGGCCCAGAGTCCCGCTGGATCGTACTTGCGATTGGTCCAGTGAGAATCCAAACCGCCCGAAGTCTGCACGACGATTCCATCCTCCACTGACCATTCGTCTTCGTACGTTTCTTCAATTTCGCGGCGGCGATCGTCGCTTGGCCACTGGGCACCCGAATCGATCCAATCATATAGCCATTGGAGTTCTTCGGCCGACAATTGCTCCGCCTCTTTGGGAGGCATCTCGGACCAGTCGTCGCTCTGGCGGGTCGAAGCAAGGTACAGCGGGCTGTCCTGCGGCGCTGCGACAACGATAGCAGGTTCGCCGCTGTCACCACCCGACAGCAATCCCTCACGTGTTCGCAAGTCGAGCGATCCCTCAATGAAATCGGGGTCGTTTCCATGACAGCCAAGACACTTCTCGCGTAGCAGGGGGGCAACGCGCCGGACGAATAGGATTTCGGAGTCCTCTTTCCGGTCATCGCCCGCTCGATCAACCAACTGGGGTTGTCCAGCATCTTCCTCGGCAAGCTCCGTGATGTAGCAGGCATCACGGGTTGTGACGGCGATGCTTCGCGAAGGCGCCGGCGCGAACGCAACCGACGTGGGTTTGCCGGGCGTCTTAACAACCGTCTTGGTTTGGCCCGACTCATTCAAGATGGCGAGGCCAGCCTTCGTGCAGCACCAAAGTCGTCCGAACCGATCAAATGCAATTCCGTCGTTGCCCGTATCGGCGAATGTTGCGAAGACTTCACGCCGATCCAATTCGTTCTTGTTGTTGATCTTCCAACGATAGAGGTTCTTGGTAGCACTATCGGTCACAAACAACCACCTTTCATCCGGCGAGAAGGCGATCCCATTGGGTTTGTCTAATCCGTCCACCATCTTCCGGAGGGAGTTATCTCGCGGATCGAACCGAAACACGAACTGGCCGGCGAGTTCTTTGGTGTCGCCTGGACGTTGATTGAAAAGCCAATCGGGATCGGTGAACCAGACGCTTCCATCGGAGTGCACCACACAATCATTGGGACGGTTCAGACGCTTTCCCTGGTAGCGATCGGCAAGGATCGCAACCTGTTGCCCTTTGGAGTTCCAACGAGTGAGCTGCCGAGTGGTTTGTTCAACGACGTAGTAGCCACCACTTCCATCGGGTCTGAACGATGTCGCTTCGGGCGAATCATCTCGCCAGACCTCCAGTCCCTTTGACTCAGTCCAGCGGAATGCCAGGCGATCGTGGTGGGCGGCATACATCAGCGCGAATTCGCCATTGCGAATTTCCCATTGGGATCCTTCACATCCGGCGTGCCCGTTGCTGAGTTGTTTCCATTGTGCGTTCGGCGTGAAGGGAGATTCCCCTTTAAGAATCTCGATCGGCAACCCTTCGTTGTTGGCAACGTCTTCTTGCGCGAACAGACTGTTGGTTTCTATGCCGAGGATAACGACAAGCACAAGCACGAAACGCAAGCAAGTGAGTTCTGCCATCAGTGATTCGCTCGCTCGCGCTTCGTGCTGGTATCGAAGTGTTTTTCCTCTCATGGTCTGCCCTGCATATATATGGTGCGGATTTCATTCGCTTCAAGCGCAGCGGAGTAGATGGCAAACTCGTCAATGCGTCCATTCAGCGAACGAATGGCCTTGGCCCAGATCGGATCCGTCCAGTTTCCGAGATCGGCATATCCGATTCGCAGTTTTGGAAGCGGTCGATCCATGTTGCTTCCACCATTGAATCCAACGGGTTGGCCATTGATGTAGTGAACAACACTCGGTTGCTTTGCGCGATCCACCGTTGTTGCCAGAAGAAACCAATGCCCACTCTGGCTGGCGTCCCAAAAGTTTTCTGACCAGAACCGACGGTTCTCGGCTTGAATCTGTTCATTAGGTGCAACTTCAAAGCCGGCCGGCGCGGGTGGAACACCAATAGGACTGGTCGCGAAATGCAACGATCCATGCACCGACAGTTGCCAATGGATTTCTCCGGGATCGAAGTGGTCGGTTAGAAACAAGGAGTTCAGGTCCCTGTCCAAAGCGTCGATCCGAACCCACGCATACAGTGTCATGGCGTCGAACTCGCCCGGGATGTTGAACCGTACGCGGTCGCCTTCACCACGAAAATCCAATGCCGGTTTACCGGGCCACCTGCCATCGGCGACCCGAGCACCAACAATGCCACCATCCAGTTCGCTGCCGGAGCCAGCGACCGCGCGATTTGCCAAGCGGCGGGAAGTGTCTGTCAGGTTCTCAAAATCGTAATAGGCGATCAGGCGTGGGTCGCTGCGTCTGTCGGTTGCTGCCGCTTTCCAACGGGCATAGCGAGACTGGACAAGGTCGCCAGACCGTTCGATGATCGCCAGGATGTCTGGAAACTCCCCCAATTCTTGACTTGAAGACATTGTCGCTTCACCTTCGACGAGGTGAGCCGTGTCACCGGCGAGAAGAGAAAGTTCATCCGCCTCGCGGTCAACAGCCCGAACTTCGCCGTCAAACACAACGACATCCGACTGACCGTTGTCGCCCGCAACGATTCCGAAGCTTGTACCGAGATCCTCGAGTCGCACATCTGCTGTCTGAATTTCAAAGCCGCGAGCAGCAGGAGGGACATTCGCCCGAACACGTCCCCGATGCAAAACAGCCAGATTCCTGCTCCTCAGTTCAATCACGGTGGGACCCGACAGGGTCATGGAGGCGCCGCTGAAAAAGTCGATCTGAGCCAGGCCTTCCGCCAGATTCAGCATGCCGGGTTCAAGTGCCGTACCTTTGCCAATTCGTTTTCCATCCTCTGCCGTCCACACCGCATCCGCTTCGGCGGAGATGACTGCGACACTACGCACAGGCTTTGACGGAGTTGCATTCGTTGTGCCCCCAACTTGGTTGCCAACCGGTCTGTCGGGGCGAACCATCATCCACGTCGGTACCAGTAGAATCAGAACGGTGGCAGCAATGACCAGCGTCTGAGCGACTCGTGGCATACGAGACCAAGTTGATAGCTGCGGTGATTTTTCACTCGCGGGTTCGTCAAACGCTCCCCCGGACTCCCGCAACTCGGAGTCAAGCCGTGCCATTTCCACATATCGGGTACGCGCATCGGCATCTGATTCCAGCAATTGCTGTAACTCAGCAAATTCGCTGTCCGAAATACATCCATCGAGATGGGCCAGCGTGAGTTCGTTCAGGCGATGATTGTCCATACAGACAGACTCCCGATCGCCAGGAGATTGCCCGAAAAAACAACATCAAAATCTCTGGCGCCCGCTGCTACGTCGCATTCAGACGCTGCCGAACGCACTGGCGGAGCTTTTCGCGTATCCGATTGAGCGTCTTGTAGAACGCGGTCGCGGATTGACCGACATCGTCGGCGACTTCGCGAATTGTCCGGTCTCCAGCGTAGGCTGCTCGAATCAGGTGTCCTGATTTTTCCGGAAGCATTTTCAGGCACGCCTGCAACGCGTCCCGAAACTCATCGCTTGAACTGCTGGCGTCTACCTCTTCAACGACGCCCGCCAGCAGCGACATGACATCTTCACGGAAGACATGCCGGTCCCTGGCCATCTTGCGGCGGTACTTCAGCACCTCGAATCGGGTGATCACCCGAGCCCATTTCATGAAGTCCGAATCGACATCATATTCATGCCACTTACGCCACATCACCAGGCTGACCGTCTGCATCACGTCGTCGGCGGCGGCCCAGTCTAGCCCCATCGACCGAACAAACGCGCGCAGGTCGCGCTCATGTCCGGCAAACATCTGCACGAACTGTTCCTCGACGTTTTCCGGCTGGTCATGTTTCATAAGCGGGAGAAATCCCCAGGTCTAGCATCAAAAGCGATCATCACCAATTCTAGTAGACTCCCGCTGTCTCTGAGATTGCCCATAAATTGGCGACAAAGTCACGGTTGGCCTCCTGGTTCCATCCAATCGTCGTCTTCGAAAGACGCTGTACACCGTGTTCCAGTTGGGGAAATCCGATGGCAGGTATCGAAGTTGGCACCCGATTGGGCAACATTACGCGATGGCTGTCCAAGCTTGCATGTTGGTCGGCAGATTCCTATGTCCGTTGGCTCCATACAATCGGCAGGAAGACGGTCATTTCGGCCTCACCACGATTGGACCACGCGAAGTAGGGCACGAAACGCGTCTGGATCGTTCGCCACGGTTGGCCGTCGTGCAGTCGTCCGTACATCTGCTGGCGTTGTTCGCTTCGCACCAAGACCTCGCCGCTGAGCGTGGTGATTCCGCCCAGTAGCTCCGGATCACTTTCCTTTTTTAAATCAATGTCCGACGGTAAATGCACATCCAGCGTGCGGACATCGTCGGGAAGGTCCGGTGATTCCAAGCAATACACAAGCGGTCCCACCTTGATTGCCGCTTGGTTTCGAACTTCTTCGATCAGCGGATGCCCCTTCATCAGGGTCACATCCATTGGCAGATTTAGCTCAATCGTGTCACCCGATTCCCACGATCGCTCGATTTTGGAAAACGAGCCTGGTTCGACATTGATGCCCATGGGACTTCCGTTGACCAACAGTTTTGCACCGTCAGCCCAATCCGGAATGCGAAGCAAGATCTCGATGGGCCTCTGCCGGCACTTCTCAACGGTGAATCGGATTGCGCCTTCGAAGGGATAGGCCGATTGCTGGGTCAGTGTGAAATCCGACCCGTCGGTCAGCTTTGTCTCCAGGCGGTTGCCACCAAACAGGTTCACTGCCACACCGTTGTCGGTCAGGCTGTAAGCCCAGTTGGAAAGTTTGGCAATCGTGCGAACCAAGTTGGGCGGGCAGCAAAAGCACTCGATGTACGGTTCGCGAATCGGGCTTTCGGTGCAATCGCGATGATCTTGATAATCCCGCTGGCCGCGATTGAGTCGTAGTGGATTGGCGTAAAAGTAGTCCTTGCCGCCCAGGCCGATACCGACCAGGGCGCTGTTCATCGCCACCAGTTCCATGATGTCGGCATACTTTGATTGGCCATGGATGCCCAACAAACGGAAATTGAACATCGCGTTGGCAATGTTTGCGCACGTTTCGTTGTACGCGGTTGCCATCGGCATCAAGTAGGCGTCCAAAAAACCCTCTTCGATTTTATCGCGTCGCGTCGACGCGCCGAAGTGAGCTTGTCCAACGGCACCGGTGACATACATCTTCTGTTCACAAACGTTGTGCCACAGACGGTCGAGCGCGTCGATCAGTGCCTTTTCGCCCGTTTCCGCGAACACGTCGGCTGCACCGGCGTAGTAGTACAGTGCTAGCACCGCGTGCCCGACTGCCTCAGTTTCCTCTCGCAGCGGGACACGTTCCTGAACCATGTCCCCAATGGGATATCCTTCGGTGCTGGGGTCGTCGACGACTTCCGACTGCCCACGATTGTTGATGAAGATTTCGGCAAGTTCCAAGTAGCGTTTGTCGCGCGTCGTTCGATACAGTTCAACCAATCCCATGATCTGGGATTGGTTGAAACCGAAGCGGCAGAGTTCTTTGGGGCGCGGCTGGAACAGCTTGTAGAGCAGGTCGGCGTTCTTGATCGCAATGTCTAGGAAATTGCGTTTGCCCGTCACTCGATGATGTACACAAGCACTCGTGTATAAGTGCCCGCAATTGTACATCTCGTGGTATTTGCGATTGGAAAAGTGGCCGATGTTTTCAATCTGGATTTGGGTATGCAGATAACCATCGTCTTCCTGCACCTTGGCGACAATCTCCAGAATCTCGTCGAGTTCGTCGAGAATCGATGAGTCACGATTGATCGAATAGACGTAGACGGCGGCCTCCATCCACTTAAAGAAATCCCCATCATGCCAGGCGAATCCCTGATGTTTGCCTTCCATCATTCCGGCGGCGATCTTGAAGTTGTTCAGACCGTGGCCGATGTCGCCTTTCAGTAGCGATCCCATGTACGGGATCATGACGTCTTGGCACTGTTGGAACTTGTCCGCCCAAAACCCTTCGGTCCATCGACAATCTGCAATGGGAATGCTGCGGAGCTTGACATGCGGGCTGTTCGTGGTGTCAATCATGACTGGGCCTTCGGACGGAGTGTACGCTCGATTTCTTCAATGCTCATGTTCTTCGTTTCAACCAGCGTGAAGAACAGGATGACCAAGCCGATCGAAACGGTGCCGGCATAGAAAAGGAATATCGATGTCATGCCCATGGTTTCCAGCTGCCAGGGGAAGAACTTCTGGACGATGTAGTTCGTTAGGCTCGTCACGATGGTGAATAGCGGAATCGCAATGCTGCGCACCGAGATTGGAAAAATCTCGGAAAACAAAACCCACATGACTGGGCCCACCGAGAAATGAAAAGCCGCAATGAAACTGAGAATGCCGATCAAGACCAGCGTCGCCGGCATCTTGATCGATCGTTCCAGCAACGCCCCCTGGAACTTGCGGGCATCATCTGGGCCGATCGCGTCGTTGACCGCGTTTTTGAACGCGATGTCGCTTGGAAAAGGTTGACCAACAAGCGGATCCAAACGTTGCGGGTCGGAAAAATCTTCTAGTTCGGCGACCGCATCCGCCGGCAACGTGTATCGGGCTTTGTGGAATCCATAAGCACAGATTCCCAAGCTGGCGATGATCCACACCATGCCTCCGATGATCAACGGTCGCCGCCCAAGCTTGTCGACCAGAAGCAATCCCAGGACCGTGAACACGATACCGGTCAATCCGACCCAAATAGCTTGTACGAATGCGGCATCCGTTCCTCCGCCCAACTGTTTGAAGACGGTTTGTGCGTAGAACAGAATCGCGTTGATGCCGGTCGCCTGTTGAGCGATTGCGATCGTCAACGCGATGATGAAAGTCAATCGCATCGGACGGCTGAAGATCTCTCGAAGTTGCGCACCCATCGATCGGCTCGACGCGCCAAGCTGAAGGCTCTGTTTCATCTCCGATAAATGAGCGGTCACTTCGTCCGCGGGCAGAAGTTTTCCGAGGGTCTTAGCGGCATCTTCGTCACGCTGCCTTGAAACGTACCAAGCGGGGCTTTCGGGAATGATCAGCAGCAAGAAGAACCAAACAATGGCGACGGGGATCTCCGATCCCAGCATCCAACGCCACATGTTGGCTTCATCGATTCCCAGCGATCCCGCCAGCCCAGTACCGGACGTGGCCCAGTAGTGGATGAGATAATTGATGAAATAGGCACCCGAGAGTCCGATGACGATATTGATCTGTGTCATGGAAACCAGCTTGCCACGCAGTTTCGGCGGCGCGATTTCCCCGATGTACATGGATGCCAGTGAGATCGAACTGAATGCCAGTCCCCCCAAAAAACGGGCGCCCACGAGCATTTCATAGTTGACCGCGTACGCGGAACAGACAGCGGAGATCAGATACAAGATGGCAATCAGTAAGATCGCCTTCTTGCGTCCGAACTGGTTGCAGATCCACCCGGCAAAAGGCAGTGCGATCAACACGCCCAGGGCCGGGGCGCTCACCGCATTTCCCAGTTGAAGCGAGTCGAGCGAAAACTGCTGGGTGATGGAGTCGACGGTTCCGGCGATCAACGCCGCGTCGAGACCAAACAGAAAGCCACCCATGGCGACGATCGTCGAGTAGATCAGTGCGTTGCGTTCGAATGATTTCATGAGTGGCTTCGCCTTGTGTTTGATCACAGCCCAATCGTTTCGTATCGGAGCTTGCCGAATGTTTCGGCGTCCCAATCAGTCGTTTCGTCGCAAGCATTTTCCGACAGTTCCGACATGGCCGTGGGGAGGTGCTGGAAAACGCCACCAACAAAGCCAACGCGGCGAGGACGCTATCGGATTGTCTGCTTGCCGTCGTTCATTTGCGACGCAGTGCATCACTTCAGGGCGACTGGATTTTTGCCGAATTTTCCTTGGCCACTTCCGCGGCACGTTTGGCGAACCACGTTTGACGTTCCTGACCCGACGCCAAGCCGTTCTGGTCGACATCCATTTCTTTGAAGTTGGCTTCAACCGCCTGCTGGTTCCATGGCCAGCCGTTCTTCTTCCACTTTGCCTTTTCCATGTCGACAAACTCCTGCATCGTCATGTCATTGGGCGACTTCTTGAGGGTCTTCCGTTGAATGACACTCATTGCAGGTACGGGAGCTGATGGATCATGAGCGGATATGGAGATGTCGTCGATGTAGATCATCCCTTCGCCCGGTTCCACCTGGTCCTTCATGATACGCAAACGCAATCGATCACTATCGCCTGATGCTTGATCACGTTTGAATGTTTTGGTCATCTTCACCCATTGTTCTTTCGGGACGCCTTTCAAATCGAAGCTGTCCAAGATGACTTCTGGATCAGAGAGGCTGACATTCAGCGATTGCAACCCACAGTCTTTATCCAAAAAGACCGACAAGGACAAATCAAACTGGCCGTCAGGAATCTGGACCGCGGCCGGGGGAGTCACCGCCGAAACATGGACGTTCAAGCCGTTCGGATCGAAGCGTAGGCTTTTGATTCCCTGTACCGCTTGGTCTTTGGTGATTGAAAACCGCGTGAGTGCATCTTCGCCGAATTGCCAAAACTGCTGGTACTGATTGACTTCGCTGCTCTCGGGCACCAGCATGTTCGGCTTTGGATTGTCTTGAAACAAAATCGGCCCTTCAAAACCAAAGAACTGCCTTGCCAGTAGATGTTTTGAAGGCTTCTGCCAGACCCTGACGTAGTCAATTTCATAGTCCATCGGCAGCCCTTCTTGGGTGGGCATTCCGAGCCAAGTGAAGATTTCCGAATCGAACCAGATTTCCAGCGGATTGTTCAGTACCCAACTTTTGCCTTCGCGTTCGCGCGATGTTTCCCAAATCAATTCGCCATCAAGGTACAGCTTCAAATAATCTTCGCCCCATTCGGCACCATAGACATGAAAATCGTCGGCCACCCGAAACGGCAGTTTGGTTTTCAAACCGAAACGGCGTGTCGGGCGTTTCGCCGGAGGCGACCAGTCATGCACGGACGCTTTCCACATGTCTTCTTGAATATCGCCCGTTTTGATCGCTGGATTTCCGATCTGTTCATAGATATCCAATTCGCTTTGGTATCCGATCGCCCAGAACGAACTGGTCATCGAAGCGTTACCCGCCTTGGTGCGTGCTTCCATGTATCCATATAAGAATCGTTTGTTGCTGATCACACCGCCGGTGGTCACTGGAAACGGTTGACCTTCCCAAACACCGTAGGTGTCGTTGTGCGCACCGTCAGCATAATCTTCTTTCGCAAATTCGAATTCCGGCTCCCATTGGCTGCGGATTTTTAGCTTGCCGTCTTCGACAAGTACATTGTGCGGAGCAAACTGGGACGGCGGCCGACCTTTCCAGATGTAGTATTCGCCATCGGTGCCTTCGACAAACCACTTGTCCTGGTCCAACTGCGGACCGTTGAATTCATCACTGATGTCGGGATTCAACACCCAGCCACCCTCGTTGTCCGGGTCCGACGCCGGGGCGGGCGCCTTTGGCGACGATGTGTTGGAAACGGCGTCGGTTGGTGATTCCGCTTCCCCGACGGAAGAGGGCATGCATGCCAATACCGCCAGCGTTGCCAATAAAGATGGAACGTATTTCATCTTGCTACCTGCTATTTCTTTCTCGATCAACGAACGACCCTACCCGAAGCCGAACCACCCATCAGTCGCTCGACCTCTTGGCGAGTCGAGTAGTTGAAGTCACCCTTGATGGAATGCTTCAAACACGACGCAGCGACGGCATAATTCAGTGCCGTTTGTGGCTGTGACAATTCGTCGGTGGACAGTGCAAAGATCAACCCACCGGCAAAAGCATCTCCACCGCCCACTCGGTCGACGATGCTTTTGATTTGATAGGGCTGATAATCCCCATCCGAATTGATGGGCGAGAAGCACGAAGCCTGGTTGGCCGCGTCGTACAACATCGCGCCCCAGTTGTTATGGGTGGCCGACAGGCTTTCACGCAGCGTGATGGCGACCTTGGAGATGTTTGGGAACTGCTGGACCACCTGTCGAGCCACGTCGGGATAATGCGAAGTTTCAAGGGTTCCCGAATGGACATCCGTCTGGCCCGCTTGGATACCCAGAACGTCGTGACAGTCCTCTTCGTTTGCGATGACGACGTCGACATGCGGCAAGATGCCTTTCATGGTCTGACGTGCCAGTTCGCGCGGTTGCAGGGAGGAATCCCATTTCCAAAGCTTGCCGCGGAAGTTCAAGTCGATCGAAACGGTTACCCCCGCCTTCTTTGCCTGTGTTGCCGCCACACGCGTTGCATCGGCGGCATTGCAGGACAACGCCGGCGTAATACCGCTGAGATGAAGCCAACTGGCGTCCTTGAAGATTGCATCCCAGTCGTAGGCATCCGCCGGGGTGATCGCGACCGCCGAATCGGCGCGATCGTAGATCACGTGACTTGGCCGCTGATTCGCACCGGTTTCCAAATAATACATTCCCAAGCGACCGGTGTCGGTTCGCAGGATATAGCTGGCGTCGATGCCGACCGAGCGAATCGAATCCATCGTCGCGTCGGCCAATGCATGCTTGGGCAGCGCGGTGACGAACCGTGCTTGGCCGCCGAAGTTGCAAATCGATGCCGCCACGCTGGCTTCGGCACCCGCATAGGTGACGTCCAGTGTGCGCGTTTGACGCAACCGCAAATGTTCGGGGGCTGCCAATCGCCCCATGATTTCGCCAAAGGTGACAACAACTGAATTCAACGTTCGCCTCCCGTTTTCAAAGCGTTCACGACTTCGGTAGCCCGTGATTGCAGGCCCGCCCAGTCCCCGTTTTCCACCATCTGTTTATTGACGATCCATGAACCACCCACCGCGGCGACTTCTGGTATTCGCAGGTAATCCAGCATGTTGTCCATGCACACGCCGCCCAACGGGAAGTATTCGATTTTGAGATGCTTGTAAGGAGCAGCCAGACTTTTTAGGAAAGTCACGCCCCCGGATGCTTCGGCTGGAAAGAATTTGACAAAGCGACAATCGGATTCGATCGCAGTTTCCAATTCCGATGGTGTCATGATCCCGGGTGCAAAAGGTAAGCCGGCATCTTTGGCCGCTTCGATCACGCGACGATTCAGGCCAGGAGCGACGCCGAAAGCGGCGCCCGCCCGGGCGACGGCCGCAGTAGCGTCAGGGGTAAGAATGGTGCCCACGCCGACCAGCATATCGGGGACTTGTCGACAGATCGCATTGACCGCGTCGATCCCCGCGTCGGTGCGCAACGTCAACTCGATCGCATCAATGCCGCCGGCCAAGAGTGCTTCGGCGATTGGTATCGCATGGTCAATGTGATCGACGGAAAATCCGGCCACGACGCGACATCGTTTCAGTCGATCAATGATCTCAGTTGGGAAAATCATCAAGCTAAAATTCTTAATGGCAGGCAGAAGGAAGCACGGCAGGACGAAGCGTTTCCAGGACTCTGTGACGAGGTAAGAAATCTAAGATTCCGCGATTCGTGCCTTCGTTCACGACGAATCAGGAGGGGACGCGAACGGAGACTCGTTTCAGTGTCAGGTACTCTTGCAAGCTGTAGCGAGAACAGTCTTTGCCGACTCCACTTTGCTTCAATCCGCCGTGCGGCAGATGGACGGCGTAGTGAACTTCGTTGACGCAAACGCTGCCCGCTTGAATTTCTGCCCCGGCGCGAAGCCCGCGATTCAGATTGGTGGTGTAGACATATGCGGCCAGCCCATACTCCGTATCATTGGCTAGTGCGATTTCATCGTCGTCATCACTAAAGGGAATCACGGGCAGGACCGGACCAAAGATTTCGTCGCATGATAGCTGCATGTCTTTCTTGACATCACGCAGGATCGTTGGCTCAAAAAAGTATCCCTTGGTAAGATCTTCCGGGGCTTTGCCACCGCAAACGACCGAGGCACCGTTGTCGATGGCCGACTGGATCAGTTGGCTCATCCGGTCTCGCGATTTACCCGTCAACATCGGCCCCATCCGACGGCCTTCGCCACGACCGGCTGCCAACACGATACCGCCGACTCTTGCGGCCGCTTTGGTAATGAATTCCTCATAAACCGATTCGTGGACGAAGCAGCGATTGGGCGAAACGCATACTTGCCCCGAGTTAGCGAATTTCAAGTCGACGATACTGTTGGCGGCGGCTTCGATGTCGGCATCGTCATACACCAGCACCGGGGCGTTACCGCCAAGTTCGACGGAGAAGTGTTTGACGTTTGTGCACGCGGACTTCATCGCCCCCACGCCGGCTCGCGTCGAACCGATCATCGTAAACATCGACGGAATATCACTTTCCAACAGTGGGCCTGTGACGTCATAGTCCGTTCCGGCAATCACGTTGATGACCCCCGCCGGAACACCGGCTGCGCCCAGTAATTCGGCGCATCGCAGCGATGCCAGCGGGGTCAACTGTGATGGTTTGATGATCCCGGTACAGCCGGAGGCAAGGATGGGACCGAGCTTGTAGCCAAGGTTCAAAAGAGGAAAGTTCCAGGCCAGGTAACCGACCACCACGCCCAATGGCTGACGAAGAACATAGTTCAGAAAGTTCCCATCCGGATCAGGGATCACCGGTTGGTCGATCCGCGCCGCTTCCTCGCAGAAAAACCGTAAGCAAGTCGTCAACATGCCAAAGTCGTACTCGGCGTTGTCGATGGGTTTGCCGGTTTCTGCGATCAAAAGATCAACGATCTCATCGCGATGGGATTCTAGAAGTTCTGCATACCGATCGATGATCGCCTTGCGTTTTGAAAGTGGTGTTTTGGACCAAGCCGGGAATGCGTTGTTGGCGGAATCCAAACACCGCTGCACCGTATCGGCGTCAACTTCGGATACTTCCGCAATGACATCCTCCGTCGCCGGATTGATGACTTCGAAAGTCTTGCCGGTATGGGTCGCCCGGCCGTCGACCCACAGTGAAAACGTTTGATCGGGCATGTTTCAAGCTTTCAGTTTCGTGTGGAAACGAGTTGTCGATTCCTATCGCGGTGGGGGATAGAACAGGCGTTGTGCTTGGTGATTTGTTGGCACGTCCACCAGAAATCCGCCGCTATTTAGACCTTCAGTTCTGTTCGGTTGACCACGAACGATTGCATCTTTTGCTCATTGACGATAACACCCAGCCCCGGGCCGGTTGGCACAGTGGCCACACCGTTTTCGACAACGACAGGAACGTCGAAAAGTTCGTCCCGTAACGCGTTCGGAGTGCGATCGAATTCCAACATCAACGCGTCGATCTCCTTACGTCCCGGTTCGCGATAGCCGCTGGCCAGGAAGTGCGTCGCCGAAGCCAGGTTTAGCATTGTCCCCCAAGCATGCGGGATGACATTGATACCTTTGGCCGACGCCAGCGTTCGAATCTTCAGTGCTTCTGAAGGGCCGCCACAATACGCAAGGTCGGGTTGTGCGATCTGAACGCCACCGGTTCTGAGCAAACGTTCAAATCCGAATCTTGTTTGTTCACATTCGCCGGTGGCGATCGGAATGTCCAACTTGTCTTGAAGCTGACGAAACTGGTTCTCAAACTCCGGTGACAGCGGTTCTTCGAACCATCGGAAGTCGTTGGCTTCCAAGACACGACCCATTCGGATCGCCTCGGGCAAGTCAAACGCATGATTCGAATCGGCCATCATCGTCATGTCGGGCAAGGCATGACGAAGGGATTCGACTTGTTGAGTATCAAAGTTTGGGTTCTTGCCGACTTTAATTTTTAGCGCGGCAAAACCCTGCTGTTGATAGGAGGAGGCCTCATCGACGATCGATCGAATCAGGTCGTCTTCCGGCATGTCTTTGAAATACATCCCGGTTGCATAGCAGGGAACCGTGTCGCAATGGCGACCGCCCATCATTTCACACACCGATTGATTCAGGATCTTGCCACGAAGATCCCATAGGGCCATGTCGATCCCCGACATCGCGCCCATCATCACGCCGCCACGTGCGAAGTCCAAAGAGGCTCGCCACATGAGTTGCCAATTCCGGTCCGTTACTAACGCATCCTGGCCTAACAGACGCGGGGCATAGAAGCGATCGATTGCCGTCTGGTAAACCTCCGACGGACCGTAGCATTCGCCCCAGCCGGTGGTTCCGTCTTCAGCGACGATCTCGACCCACAGCGTGTTGCGAGTGTCGTAATACCACTGTGAAAAACCGAACGGTTCCTCGAGATGGTCACGCAGGTGGTAGGTCCGGATGGTGGCAATCTTGGTGGTCGAACTCATGTTCCTTGACGCCGTGGTGTGAATGAAACGCCCGGGAAATCGGACCCGGCGTGCGGCCGGTTCGTGCTAGCCTTGTCGATCAGCGTTAATTAGCATATTGTAATACAAAAAGAAGTGCAACCCGGCGGTGTGCAGACGAGGTGAAGAATTTGACGATTCGCAAAAACCTGTGCGCGCAGATCGTGCACGATCTCGGACGCCAGATCCTGGGAGGCGAGATCCAGCCAGGCCAGGCTATTCCAAACGAAAGCGTGCTGTGCGAACGAATGGGAGTCAGTCGGACGGTGATCCGCGAGGCCGTCAAGTCATTGGCCGCCAAGGGGTTGATCCGATCGCGGGCAAAGCTGGGGACCACGGTCTTACCCAGCGTTTCCTGGAATTTCTTGGACCCCGATGTGTTGGAATGGCAGGCGCAAACCGACGTCGACGGACGCCTGCTGAGGCATCTGACTCAATTTCGTCTCGGTCTTGAGCCAGCCGCCGCGGCGTTTGCCGCCCAGTGTGCCAGTGATGACCAGCTGCA
Source organism: Crateriforma spongiae (assembly GCF_012290005.1). Classification (NCBI taxonomy): domain Bacteria; kingdom Pseudomonadati; phylum Planctomycetota; class Planctomycetia; order Pirellulales; family Pirellulaceae; genus Crateriforma; species Crateriforma spongiae. Next base: position 951,617 of record NZ_JAAXMS010000002.1, on the reverse strand, counting down.
GACCATTCGTGATGCGTTCCAGGCGATGGAAGGAGCGGTGGAAAATGCGGAGGCCTTTCTGGTGGCGGATCTGCGATTTCATACGTCGATTCTGCATGCCACGGGCAACCCCTTCTTCTCTCCGGTCGCCAACGTGATCCGGGCTGCTTTGAAATCCAGCATCCGAGTGACCAATCGTCAATCGGCCGAAAACCGCAAGTCCATTCCGCTGCACCAATCCGTCATGCAAGCGATCTGGGACCGCGACTCGGTCGCTGCAGATCACGCGATGCGAACGTTGCTGGGTGACGCACGAGCCCGTATTAAAAAAGCGGGCGGTGGAAAGCGTCCATCAACACTATTGCCAAATCCACAACCTGAATCTTCCGTTCAATCTCACGAATGAACCCATGCGAATAAATCCATCCCATGTCGTCGTTGTCTTAAGCGTGCTGCTTGGTTGGGCTGTTGCCACGGAAAACGCGTGCGGTGACAAGCCGGTTGTGACCCAAGTGGAAAATCCTTTGGCCAAGGAAGCGGTCCGCAAGATGGGCGTGCTAAAAGAAAGGATGGCGGAAGCCGAAGACAAGGGAATGGATGTCACCCGAGAGGAATCAACGCTCTGGTTTGCCGAGCAGTTCCTGAAGTTCGCCGATTGGGATGAAGACCATCCAAGTGAGGTGGCCTATTTGTTCGCCCAATACGGACCCTACGAACAGCAGAGTGAAACCCTGGCCAAAGAGATTCCTGAATTTCAACGCCGTATGGTTGTCGTGACACTGGACCAGGCGATCGAAACGCTGTCCAAGGTCATCAACGGCGAAATCCGAAGACGTCCCGTCAACAAGATCGATTGGCGAAACGTGGAAGTCGGCGACAACATGCTGGTGAGCCACGGAAAGCCGGTGTTTCTTTACGACTACTTCTCAAAATCTGTCGGACGTCCACTTAGCGATGGCGGCGTCTACAACGATCACTTGGGAGCGATCTATCACGGCGGCGAAAACCTGTATCCGCCCGAATACGATCGTGCGATCAACTCATTCCTGTTGAAAGAAGATCGTTCACTGGATCAAGAATTGCTGCGAGAAGTGACGGAAATTGATGACACTAATGTCGGCTTTTTGTTGTATTGGATGCAGGGGATTCCCGAGTGGGTGCAGAGGCGTGAACCCGAGGTGCGTTTTGGTCGCAGCACGTTCACGGGATTCGATATCGACAACCCGTTGGTCAAAGAAGTCTGGGGAACGATCGCCCGGGAAACCGGTGTGCTGACTCGTGGAAAAAGGGTGACCCGGCTTGGATACATTCTGGCCAATGAACCGCATTGGCATTCGATCGCGAGCAATTGGACGCGGCGAACCGGCGAGATGCAGCAGATCTCGTCCTACACGCTGGAAGGATTCCGCCAGTGGCTGCGTGCAAAGTATTCCGGTGACATCAACCGGCTCAATCAAAATTGGGAGACGCAGTTTCTGGGTTTCGAAACCGTCCAAATCCAAATACCCATCTCTGCACAGACCCGTGGCACGCCGGTCTTTTACGATTGGGCACGCTACAACATGGACCGGGTCATTGCCTGGTATGGGTTGCTTCAGAGTGAGTTGCGAAAGGGCAATCCGGATGCGGACACTCACATCAAACTCATTCCGCACCACTATACCGACAACGATCGTGCGCATGGTATTGATATCGAATCGTTGACGCAGTTGACGTCCATCATCGGTGACGATGCCAAAGCACGACCGACGCGACGGAGTTATACGAACGAACCCGAACCGTGGGAACAGCACTATGCGTTCTATTGGGAAGAGCTCTGTATGTCCTACGATTTCATGGAATCCGTCGCACCGGACAGCATCCACATCAATTCGGAATCGCATTTTCTGTCGGCAGCGCGTTGGCGAAAGCTCGATCTTTCGACGCAATACGTGAAGTGTGTCTATTGGTTGGCAACGCTTCACGGAATGGACGCCAATTTCGCCTGGTTCTGGGCTCGTGACCCTGACGGTTCGCCGGAAGACCGTTTGGAGGGCGAGCTGAACTTCGCTGATCTGGCGTTAGCAGGATCTTTCGCAGGTTCGGTCAACCAACAGCCACACATCGCCAACGCCTATACCCAGGTCATGTTGGATCTGAACAGCTTCTCGGAAGAGGTCATTGCTTTGCGAAAGCAGCGGCGGCCGTTGCGACTGTTCCACTCGGAAACATCGGCCATCAACAAACGTTCGCACATGACCGAGCAGTTTGCATTGTACGAGGAGCTGTTCTTTGAAGGTTTTCCGATGGGATTTGCAACGGAAAAGATCATCAAGAGTCAAGACAATGCGTCTTGGGATGCCATTCTCGTTTACCGCACGCCGTACGTGACGGTGGCAGAGTTGGATGCTTTGCAATCGTATTTGGATCAAGGTGGGACAGTGATTGTGGATGGGGAGAAAAGTCTGGCCAAGGACGAGTACGGAAACCCACATGCGAAGCGTCTTGAAGCCGGCCAAGGCAGGCTGGTTTTACTGGAGAACAACCCAAGTCCAAAGCAGATTCGTGACATTGCCCTCCGCAAAATCGCCAGTAGCATGCCTCCCTTCAAATTGGTCGAAGCCAACGGCAGCGATCGCAAGAGCTGTCGTTGGCAAGCGGTCAAGCAAGACGACGGCAGCTATTTGGTCAGCATCCTCAACCTGGGTAAGCACGACGCCGAACTACAGATCGCCTTCGATCACGACAAGCCGGTTTCTGTCACGGACTTGTTGACAGGCCAAGACATTGGGACCGACTTGTCTTTGAATTCACAAGGCGTGGTACTGCTGAAGGTTGATCTGCAATCAGGCGATTGAATATCTGAAGAGGGCGAATTTTAAACGCCAGATTTAGCGGGCGTACGTCTCGAAAAGTTCTTGGAATTTTTGGTGCAGATCTGGTCGCTGATTGGAAAGATCCATCCGTTCGCCAGGGTCGGATTCGAGATCATAAATCTGGGTTGGTTGGTCCAGCCCGTAACGCACCGCTTTCCATCGACCTTCACGCGCCGCTTGAAACACCTCGCCGACGATTCCCGAGTTTGGGTCGCCGGCTTGTTTGCCGAATTCCCAATACAACATCCGTTCGCCGATCGGTTGCGGCGAATCGCTTAAGCGGCGATCAATGGAGATGCCATTGGTTTGAACGCGGGGAACCGCGGTCAGCGAAACGCCAGCCAGTTCGGCAAACGTCGGCAGCACATCCGCAAAGGCCCACGGCGTGTCATCCACTCGTCCCGTTCGAATTCTGGCGGGCCAATGGATGATCATCGGCACATGGATGCCTCCGTCAAACAAGTCCCGTTTCATGCCTCGGTAGGGCGCGGCAGCTTTGAAAAACTCGGGATCACCACCACCCTCATCGTGCGGTCCGTTATCGGAGGTGAAAAGGATCAGCGTGTTGTCCGCAATGCCCAGTTTCCGGAGTCGTTCGACGATTCGTCCGATGTACGCATCCAATGCGGTCACCATGCCAGCCAAAGTCGCCCGTGGTTGGTCAACGGGTTCGGGGTAATACCAAGCGTATTTGTCGGCCGGTTCGCCAGTGGACATGCCCGAGTAAGGTGTTTCGTCAAAGACTTTTCGGTAGGGGGCAACGAATTCTTCGGGTGCCGCCAGTTCCGCGTGCGGCGATGAAAAGTTTAGCATCACGAAGAACGGGTTTTGATGTTGTTGTGCGATGTAGTCGATGGCCTTGTCGGCAAACAGCTCTTGCGCATAGGCACCTTTGCGTCCCCCCTCGTTTTCAGCGATGCGGATCTTCCGGCCATCGCGCCAAAGAAACTGTGGGTACTGTCGATGGCCTTCGAGAATCGAATACATGCCGTACCATGTGTCGAATCCCATCGCCAACGGATCCGTGACGCCCATCTGCGATCCAACCGAGTATTTACCGAATAGGGCGGTGTCATAACCTGCGTACTTCAAGACATGAGCGATCGTCACGTCGATGTCACGCAGTTGGACTTTGTTGGAATTGTCGTGCAACAGGCGTCCGTCTCGCCCGGTCAGCAGCGACACCCGTGATGGAGAGCAGACGGTGTTTCCCGAATAAGCATTGGTGAACCGGATTCCGTTTCTGGCCAGCTGATCCAGGTGCGGTGTTTTGATTGGTGTATCGCCGTAGGCTCCGATCTGATTGAAACCCAGGTCGTCGGCGAGGATCAGGACGATGTTCGGCTTGGCTGCATCGCTATGCGTTTCCGCTCGCAGCGGCAAGGCAAACACGACGCCCACGCACGCGGTAATGAGACAACGTGTTGTGAAGGGAATCTGTTCGGCGTGGGGCATCGTCTGCTTTGTTGTTTGAGGGTGGCGCAATCGCGGGTTGCCCGGGGCAGGGCAGTGGGCAGTGGAGTGTCGATCGACGGATGCGACCGCACTACTGGCCAAGCCGTATCCGCAGTGTTGTTCCGCTGCGTTCCAGGCTGGCCGTTTGTTCCGCCGTCATCCCCTCGCTCGTGACCGTGATTTGGTACGTGCCCAAGAAACCTCGCGTCTTGCACGTTCCATCGTCGGGCGTCACCAGTGTTTCGTCCGTCCACCATTGTTTGGCGACCAGATCCACGAAGACCTTTCCGGCGGGTTTCAGTGTCCAGTCCTTCCGCCACAGGGCAGCGGCAGGTTTCCAATGTAACGGCTCCCAAAATCCCCATTGGCAGATTGCTTCGAAGTTCGGATGGCTGAAGGAAGCAATCATGACGTCGCGAAAGTAGTCGGCTTGGAGTTCATCGTCATCGCCTGCATCCACATCAAACTCGCTTAGTTGTAGTCGCGGTGCGATGGTCCCAAACTCATCGTAAACCCTCAGCAGTTCTTCGGGAGGCGTCAGCGATGTCAATCCGAAGTGCCCCATGAATCCAACCATGTCAGGGCCTTGGTTCTGTTCGTTCAGGTAACGAATGATTTTTTTGTAAGGCTCACGTTTGTAACCGTCCGGCAGCACTTTGCCTTCGTTGATGGCATGCGATGCATTGGGAGCCAATCTTCGAGCTTCGGCCATGATGTCGGCGTAAATTTTCGGGCTCCCGTATTCCTTCTCGTAGGTATGCTGTCCCCAGCCGATGATGTGGTTGATCGTATCCCACTCTTTGACGTACTGGCTGGTGGCCGGCAATACATCGGCCATGTGTCCCCAAAGCCACTTGCGGTGCTCGTCCGGTTTGCCGATGAACTGTTTTTCGAAAGCGTTGAAGTCCATTGGAGCCCAGCCGATGTAGTGGCCTCGCGCGGCAATGTTGTTTTCAAGCAACCATGGCAGTGTTCGGTTCAGCAAAATGTCTTTGCGTCGCTGCCAGACGGGATTGTCTGAACTCAAGTTTTGCCAATTATGCGGCCGAAGTTCTGATTCGAAGGTCACGCGGTCAAAGTATTGCTTGACGATTTCGCGGTACTTTTGTGCGTCGTTCCAGCTGACAGGAATTTTCTTCTTCGGGGTGATGGGGAAGTCGCTCTGAGGTGCGCCCAGCATCTCGGCGTTGACCGCGTTCCCAAACCCAAAGGCGTGCTTTTGCATGGCGACATGGACGTTCGCATTGGGTACAGGTTGGCCCTGGGCGTCGACAACTTCGATCTCCAAGTCGCCCTTGCGAATTTTCTCTATTCGCTCCCACGCGTTGATTCGCCATGCAGCATCTTCTTCGCGTCCCGCGTACATCACGGTCGATCTCGGCAGCGATTCGATGTCGTAGTCACTGCCATAATTGACCAGCTGGAAATCGGCGAGCTCCACGACCGTGCCCGCTTCCCCAAGATCGAATCGAACCACGTCGGTCGATGCGTCGATTGTCTCCGTTGCCACGAACGATCGAACGTGTTGTTTCCACTCTCGATATGCGGACAGCTTGTTTTGATAGACCCCGTTTCCAGACGGATCGCCGATGGAAAGGTACACGTTGTTCGGTTGGCCGCCCGCTTTGGGGCGACAGATCCAATAGGAAACCAGAACGACGTCGCCAGTCTGGATCGTTTCGTCAATGGGAATGCAAAGCTTCACGTCGGATGGGGTTGTGAAGCGTTCGTCGCATTCAACCCGGTACAAATCGCTGAATGGCATTTGTGTTGCTTCTGCCCATCCTGCTTCCGCTGTTACGTTCTGGGATGCAAATTCCAGTTTGGTCTGCGGGGCAAACGACATCGCGGGTTGGCCACCTTTGGGAGGCACAATCTGATCCGGTTGTGAATCGTGGCTCGTTTTGATTGCCAAGCGATGGGTTCCTGGCTGCAGCGTGACCAGGATCATGTCCGCATCAGTGGTTGTCTTTTCAACTGTTTGGCCATTGTGCTGAATGTCGACCGCTCCGTCCGCCGGAAGTTCGGCCGTCGCTGTGGCGTTCGGCGGCACCACGGCTTCGACAATGATCCCGTCGTCGGAGCGCCGCCATTGGCTCTTAGCAGTCCCATAGGGTGTTTCAAGTTCCGCCGATGCTGAATCGAGTGGTCCATCGACCAGCGGGCGAACGAAGAAGTGCTTGTAGCCCGGCCGTTCGGGATCAGGTGACAGGCCCGCGACACGCTCGTACAAGAATTGACCAATCGCGCCGTACGCATAGTGGTTGAACGAGTTCATGCTGGCGTCGCCGAAACCGTCGGCATGGCTGTAGCTATTCCAACGTTCCCACATTGTCGTCGCACCCTGATTGATCGAATAGAACCACGACGGATAGCTTTCTTTGAAAAGCAACTCGTAGCAGATTTCTGGGTGCCCGAGTTCATCAAACACGGGGGCCAACAAGGGCGTGCCCAGGAATCCAGTCCTCAGGTGTCGGTCGGCTTCCTTGAATTTTGTCATTAGGATTCCGGCGACTCGATCCCGCTGATCAGCTTCGATCAAGTCGTAGCCAAGACCCATCAAGCAAGCAGTCTGGGTGTCTGCGCCGACGTGAATTTCGTTCTCGGGAAAGTAGCGATTCGTGAATGCCGTTCGAATCGATGCGTGCAAATTTTCGTAACGCGCCGCGTCGTCTTCTTTACCAATGGCCTCGGCGGCCCAACTCAGAATACGAGCGTCGCGACCGAAGTAGGCCGTCGCGATCAGATCTTGAGCCGTGTCACCTTTGCGATCCGATTCTGTGTACGGCTGCAGCCAATCGCCCCAGCCTTTCAGATTTGGAATGAGGTTCTTCGATCGGTTTTCGTAAACGGACACCCATCTTTGCATCGCGGCATAATTGTCATGCAGGATGCTAGGGTCGCCGGTACGTACATAAATTTGCCACGGTGCCGTCACGATCACATCGGCCCAGCCGGGACTGGCATAGCCGAATCCACCGGCCGGAACGGTATGCGGTATCTCGCCGTCGGCGTTTTGCTCGTCGCGAACACTCTGCAGCCAGCGTGCCCAGAACGAGTAGACGTCATAGTTGAAGAACGATGTTGGCAAGAAAACCTGTGCGTCACCGGTCCAGCCGAGTCGCTCATCCCGCTGCGGACAGTCGGTCGGGATATCTACAAAGTTGCTAATTTGACCCCAGCGGATGTTGCTTTGCAGTTGATTCAACTTGTCGTGTGACGAAGCGAATTCACCACTGGAATGAAACGCGGTATGTAGGACCTTCGCGACCACCGCATCTTTCGTCAGCTTCGCACCTGCGGACAAACCGCTGAGTTCCACGTATCGAAAGCCAAAAAAGGACAATGAGGGTTGGTAATGGATCGTCCCGTCCTTGGCAGCCTGGAAAGTCGCCTGAGATCGCGCGCTGCGGTAGTTCTCCGTATACAACGACCCATCTTGTTGAAGCATCTCGGCAAAGCGTATTTGAACTTTCTCGCCTTTCATTACAGGGATATTGATATCGGGAACACCAACTAGGTTTTGGCCGAAATCAAAGACATAACGCCCCGGTTCGGGTTCCGTTAGCTGAGTTGCCGCAACTTGTTTCATGCATTGGACCGGCGGCATTCGTTTCGGCACAATCAAACGTTGTTTGTCCAGCTTGGTTGACTTGGTGGGTTTCCAAGCGGAATCGTCGTAGTCGGGGCGATTCCAATTGCCCAACTCTTGCGTCGCGTCGTAGTCTTCACCATGGTAAAAGCCGCCTGCCCGGATGGGGCCTTGATCGGTCCCACGCCACGTATCGTCAGTTGTGATCGTTTCGACGGTTCCGTCTGCGAATGTAAGCTCCAGTTGACCAATCAGTTTTGGATTCAACTCTCGAAGCTCGGTTGGCTTGCTCAGCAACAATCGTCCCGCGTACCAACCTTCCCCCAGCAAGGCACCGATAGCGTTATCACCTTCATGGATCATGTCGGTCACGTCATAAGCCAGCGATTCCACTCGTTTGGAATAGGCTGTGTAACCAGGGCTCAGAACGTCATCGCCGACGCGTTGGCCGTTGATATGAAATTCACAGATGCCAAGTGCTGATCCATACAACCTGGCTTTGGTGATCGGTGCGCGGACGTCAAATTTGTGACGGAAGTAGTAACCGGGGTGGGCCGTCCAGGGCGGCAACGGGCTGAACCGCTTGTTCTCCGCTACGGTCGCCTTCTTCGTTACGCCGTTGAACTGAAATTCGACCCACAAGGTCTTGGCGGTGTCTGGCGCCGGATCTCCGCCCAGTCTCGCGTTCGTCACAGGGAACGGGATAACGCCGCGATCGATGGCTCTGGACAGTCGGGCCGTGACGTCGACCACTTGCGCAGAGGTTCCTTCACGACTTCCGTACTCCGCTTTCAAGATCGTGATTTCATCCGCCGCTGCCGTTTCGCCTTCGACCTCAATCCAGTCCGCTTTCCAATCGGAATTGGACAACAGTCCCATCTCAATGGTCGCATCATTGCTCCATTGCGAACGGCGGCCCTGGTCATCCCAAAATCGGACTCGCCAAACGATTTGCTGGCGAGACTTTAGCGCCGGACCACTGTAGGGCACCCATGTGGATTGATCCGACACGATCTTTCCTGAATCCCAAAGCGGTGTTGCCCGAGTTTGAGGAACATCCGTCACGATGATCTGATAGGCAGACTGGGAAGTCACACCGCTATCCGCCGGCAACTTCCATGAGAAAACAGGTGAGGGATCGTAAAAGCCAATCGGGTCGGCAAACCCTTCTCCCACCGTCAGCGAATGAGGTTGCAGGCCGGCGGAAAAGCTCGGCGCAGACCCTGCCCATAGAAACAATGCGGACAGGAAAACGGGTCGAAAGTTTTTCATCACACGGTTCGCTGCTTGTTCATTCTGGTGTTGGAGGCTTGGACGCCTCCCAATCCAAGGTGCAGTTTAGCCGTGAGGTCGATGAAAACCTGGACAATCGAATCGGAAACTAGCACGATAGTACCGCCTGCCCGAAGGCCTTCCGGTGTGGGCTGTTTCCGTGCAAAGGTTTCTAGGTCACCGGAGTCGTCCCTCGGTTGCCAGGGACGACTGGAATATTGAAAGAAGTAGGGCGATGTTGGTACGCTGGTTCGTCCAGTTTCTTGGTCTTCTGATTTCTGTACCCGATGTTGTCGCAAGAGCCGCTTGGTGCAAACCTCGTCGGAGGCGAAGCCGCATCGCCTCGCGTTGTGCTGTCAACGACCGTTGGTGATTCGTCGCGAAAAATGTGTCGGTCCTCGGTCAAGTTCTGCAGCAAGACCGTTTTGGATTCCCAGGCGCGAAAGGTATCTCGGTCGCCGAACAGAGTGGTGGATGAATCGGTGTAGAATTCACGCTCGGCATCTGACACTCGAATGAACTAAGAACCGTTGATTCATCCGTGATAATGGCGTCGACGCAAGAGCGTTTGATATTCCAGTGGAACTCTGAACGGAAACAAGATGATCGCGAGACACGTTGCGTCCATTGCACTACTTCTTCAATCATGCCTATTGCACGCTGATGCTCCTGCGGTAACGGGTCTGATGGCAAACGGTATCCAGCGTTCGTTGGTTTCTGAAAACGGCATGCCTTTAGATATTGTGGATCGGCATTCACAATGGAACTTCGGCCCGGGGGCACTTCAGACGTTCAGCGGTTGGCAATATGCCGCCTACTGGGATGACGCAAAGCAGGTTTCGGTAGCCAGACGGAAGCTGCCGGATGGTCCCTGGGCTGTCGTGTCTTTATCCGATTACCAACGGACCAGCACTGGCGATCGCGGAAAGGGCGGCGTGATCTCACGCGGATTCGGAGACGGTCACGAGAAGGTTGCAATGGGGATCTCGTCCGATGGTTATATTCATCTGTCGTTTGACCACCACCTGTCAACTCTGCGGTATCGCCGCAGTATCCAACCAATCGCCAAGGCCCCAGAACGGGTCGTTTGGAACGAGAAATTGTTCGGGATCGTTCAAAATCACTTGGGAATCATAGACAGTCGCAGCCACCGCAATGACGCTCAGAAGATCGTCGACCAAACCGCTCCCAAACTAGAAAGCGTGACGTATCCGAGTTTCGTCTCGCACGGCAATTCGATGCTGTTGTACCTGCGCCTCGGTGGTGGGTCCGGGGCCGCAAACTCACATCTGTTTCATTACTCAGGCGGATCTTGGTCACCGCGTGATGAACCGTCCAGTCAGTTCATCGACCAACGTTGGTCTGGTGGTGACGGAACCGTGAACGCGTATCCGTTTGGGTTGGTGTTCCAACACGGTAGATGCCACTTGACGTGGTGCTGGCGAGACAACCCGGATCATCGCACCTCACACGACCTTTGCTACGCCTACAGTGACGACGGAGGGATTCATTGGTGTAACAACGACGGGAGGTTGGTCGCAACACGCGGTCTCGAATTCATCACTGCCGACAGCACCGGCATCACTGTCATGAAGATCCCGCCTGGACACGGCTATCGCAACGGCGGGTCGATGGTCGTCGACGAGGAAAGCCGAGTTCATGTTCTGGCACGCGGCCCTAACGGCGATCCGACGATTTACCAGCGTGATCCCCAAGCCGGCGATTGGACACGAATGCAAGCGCCACAGCTTGGAAAGCTTTTGACCTACAATGGCAACCTTTACCTTGTATCCAATGACACTTTCTATCGAACCAACCCAGCCGATCCGACGAAATTCAAGGTCCTCGCATCTGGTTTTGAATCCACCTTCGAAGACAGCAAGTTGTCACTCGATCTCCAACGCCCATCACACGACGGTTGGACATCGATCATCGGCCAAAAAGGCAAGAATATCACTGTGATCGACGTGAAGCTTGAATAGCCACCTGCAGAGACAGCCTGTTTCAACGTATTTCAGGTCAGAGGCCATGCCGATTCGGTCTGCCAGCGTCAATCACCTGATTGCATCAAATCTGCGGTTCTCAAAACCTGCGAATCGAGAATCGCATTTGTGTCGGTCTCTGACTTGGTTCCTACGCGACTCACCCAGCGCGACTCTCTATTTCTTCATCGGAACTTTGTTGGATTTCATTCGTTCCGCTGCGGCGAGTTGCTTGGACAGTCGCGACGCTGAATCACGATGCCTAGGCATGAAGGCAAGATGCTGATCCGGAGTTTTGCTCCGAGTGAGATCATGCAATCAGAGAAGTTTTTCTTGGATCAATGTGCAAAAGTCTGTGGCCTCCATGCGACGTGCGGCCAAATCATCAAAGCTCCCTGTTAGCTCGAATGGCAAAAAGCCACGATAGCCAACCTTGTGGATGATCGACTTGATCCGAGGCAGATCGACCGGCATCATTGTTCCGTCGATCCAGGCATCTTTTTTTAATTGCCACGTCGCTGAATAGGGTAACAGCTTTTCGATTTCATCATAAACATACTCGTTTCGCAGACTGCCGGTATCCAACACGACCCTCAGCCAAGGTTCGTTCACGGCGTCGAGCAGTTTGATGGTCTGATCGGCCGTTTTCAGAAAGTCATGATGGGGCTGGACACCAAGGATCACGCCATGGTCAGCGGCCATCTTTGCGCAGTCTCGAAATGCTTGAACCATTCGATCAAAACAGGCGTTGCGGTCCTGGGATTGGGGCAATCTTTTCCCGGAGAAGACTCGCAGCACATCGCCTCCCATTTTGGCCGTCACGGGGATCCAGCTTTTGACTAACTGCACTTCCTTTTGGAATAGCTCCGAATCGGCCACTGAGAAATCATTCTTTACGCCCGTCCCGCTGATGATGACACCATTCTCGAAGGCATACTTCTTGAACTCCAACAGCGATTGATCGTCGGGAACCTCCGGATACTGTGAAAAGTAGTATCCCGTCATATCCACCCCATCAATCTGATGACGGCAGCAGAAGTCGATCACATCGTTGCGTGTCATCTCCCCTGAGATCAGTGCTGTGTTGAAAGTGAATGCATTAAGCCCCAGTTTCAATCGGACGTTACTTTTCACTCTCGATTGGTCTGTATCCTGAGCATGGCAAACCCCAGTGGACCGCATACAAAGCGGTGACAACGCAGTCGCCAACGAGGCGCATAGCAGGTTTCTTCGTCGCATCATCTGTTATTGCTCGCTCTTAGGGTTGTCCAACGGGATGGCCGGGTCAGGTTGCTACCAATCAATTCACCTGAAACTCACAGATGGTCGGTGCCGCGGCGGCTTCTGGGATCAACAACCGACATTTGGTGGACTTGACCGGACTGAATTCGTGAACTCGATCTCGCCCACATTCACCTCCCGCAACAAGCTTCTTCCACTCGCTTCCTGTCCAATACAATACCTTGTAGCTGGTGATGTGATCGCCCTGTTCCTGGATGACGACGCGGCTGAATTCTTGTGGTTTCAGCCACGATACTTCGATCCACTGATGGTTTGGTTCAGCCGCTTTCCAACAAGTTTCACGGTTCTCGTCGTTGGCTTTGAACGCTTCAAACCCTGGCAGCTTTTCTGACTCGATGAACATGGACGACGCATTCATGCGTCCAATCGTTGATAGGTTCGACGTCTTGGCCAGCGGATCTGGGAAGCGTGGTTCGGGTAGCTCGTCGACATAGAAGTTGTAAACTCCCGAGTCGACTTGATAAACGACATAGTGTCCCACCGCATCGCTGGGCTCGCCACCAACAAACGTGACTCCTTCAGACTTCTCTGCCAGGACGTCGCTCTCCCTTACATGCTGTTTGTCGGTGGCCGGAATGAATACGGTAGCCGATGTGTTGGGCGGCACTTCGATGTGATAGGTCGCGGCGGTTCCATCACGCCGCCAATTCACCACGATGTTGCCGTGCATGGATTCGTACTGCGTGTTCGCATACGCTAGGTCGCCCACCGGCGCGGGCTTGATTAAGAACTGTTTGAATCCGGCGTGATCCGGATCAACGCGAATGCCTCCAATCCCCTTGATAAAGTAGGCTCCGATCCCTGTGTAGCAGGTGTGGATTTGACTGTTCCCGACCGCCGACCAGCGTTCCGGCCAAGTCGTTTTCCCCTGCTCGATGAAATAACCATAGCTGGGATGATGCCTGTCCCTCAGTAATTCATAAACCAGATCCATTCGCTCGCCATGTTCGACGAAATAGCGTGTGTACAAAGCCTGTCCGGAACTGCCCGTGTCGTAGTAGGGGAACGTGTAAAGTAAGTTTTCTACCAGCTGCGCACGAACTTTGGCCTTCTCAGATTCCGGCGTCACACCAGCCAGCAGTGCAAAGGCTTGATCGACCTGTTTGCCGTCTAGGTACTTTCCAGTTTCCGGATCGTATGACTGCCGGTGCGTGGCTTGCTGCTGGGCTTTTAAGCGGTCGGCATACGTGTGTGCGTCGTCTGTTCTGCCAAGGGCTTTGGCGATATTCCCGGCACACGACAGCATGTAGGCGTAAACGCAGTTATTGAAATGGGCCGCATCTGGCGAATTGCTGCTGTCCCAAAAGTTGCCTCTCGGCGTGCACCAGTCACCCAGGCCTGGGAATTCCCTGGCGCCTTGCGTTCCAATTTTGAGTGCCCCGCCCGTCTGATAGTCGGAAGCATTGTGGAGCCACTGCATCCAACGTTGCATCGCCTGGTAGTTGTCCTCCAGCACCTTGGGATCGCCCAACACTTTGTAGGTTTCCCATACAGTGATCGGGCTGTTAGCTTTCCACATCAGAAACGGACGGTCCTGTTCGTTGATCACCGCGCGGACTTGACCATCATGCAATTGAGCATCACGTTGGAACTGCAGGTATTGCTCCATGTAGGCACCGCTATCGAAATTCGGTAGCGCATCGCCGTACATCGCGGCCACCGTCACCTCACCCCAACCGCGGCGCTCGCGGTGTGGGCAGTCCATCAGGATGCCGTCCAGTGTGTTGGCCAGATAGGTGTTAAGGTTGACTTGGTAAATCCTATTTAGCAGATCATTGGAACATTCAAACTTACTGACCTGAGGGCGATCGCAGGTGACGACGTAGCCACTGATGTCGTCTAGGTGTGGCTGGGATGACAAGCCGTACACGGTCACCCACCGGCCGCCCGCCACATTGAAACGGTTGGTGAAGCGTCCTTTTCCACTTTTGCCGAAGATGTATTGGCTCTTTTGATTCCAGTTCATCGTGACTTCGGTCCGATCGCTGATTTCAAAGAAAACCGATTCCCCTTCCGTGCCATCGTACAAGTGCATCTCGAAGAAACCGGTGTAGTTTTCTCCCATGTCGATGCGGTAGGTGCCGTCATGGTTATCCTTGACCTCGATCGGTTTCACTTCTTTGAAGCGAACCTGCGGCTGGACAATCTGCGCGGTCAATTCGGCTTCGATGTCGGTGTACGGACCCACATTCAACGTTCGATCTTTGGTGCTGTTGATCGCGATGGTGACCGTTTGGCCGTCTGGGAACTTCGCGTTCAGGTCCGACGCACGGTAGACACGGGCATTGCCCCAACCGCTGTCGTCATAGTCGGCTCGGTTCCAGTCCTCTTCGTGAAGCCGGTCATCAATGATTTCCCCGCCGAAATCTAAGACATCCCAATCGCCAAAATAGGAGCTATAACTCTTTTTGCATTTCCAGCTTTCATCCGAACCAAAGCTCAGCTCGTTCTCATTGGTTGCGATTTCCACTTGAGCCTTGAATACAAATGGGACGCTTCGATACTCCGGCGTCCGTCGCCAGCGTGCCCATCCCGCTGCGTGCCAGATCGCGATCACGTTGTCGCCCGTCGTCAAGTAGTCCGAGACATCATAGGTGAGATATGGAATCCGCTTCTTCATGAATGACGCGACTGGATTGAGAACATTGTCCGTCACTTTTTCGCCATTTACGTAGAGTTCGTGATAGCCAAATGAAGCCACATAGACGAATGCTGATCGAGGCTCTTGGTACAGCTTGAAACTCTTGCGATACCAGTTGTGATCAGTCTTTTCCTGATCCGCTTTATAAACCCACTCGCCTTTCCAGTCGGTAGGATCCAGCAGCCCAACGGTGAACCTTGCAATCGGGCTCCAATCAGAAAGCTTGCCGGATGCGTCAGTGATGCAGACTTTCCAGAAACACTGCTGTCCAGACGACAAGGAAGTGCCGTTATAGACGTTGTTCACGGACTGAGCCCCCGGCACAAGCCCCGTGTCCCAAAGGTCGCCGATGTTTTGCTTCAGTTTGTTCTCTTTGCTCGCCACAAGGATTCGGTGACCGGTCTGTTTCTGACCTCGCGTCTTGTCGGAATCGATGATCTTCCAACTAAGCCGCGGATGGATATTTTCGATTCCCAACGGATCGACCCGATATTCACAACGTAGATCCGTCAATTGAACCGTCGCATGACTGGTCGATGTCAAAACTGCGAATATCGCAAACAACAATATCGAAGTGAGGTGCTTGGGATCGTCTGGAAGAAGTGTCATTGGTTCGACGGACAGTGAAGGTAGGCTTGATGTGGCGTTTGCTACGACAATGCGTTAGCAGACTTGATGAACTTCGGTTCTCAATAGCTTGGCGAGCTTTCTGATCTTTCCGGCGATGTGTCCGACTCCGATGGCACAGTGATGGGCGGGCCCGCCCATGAACCATTGGTTTATGAATGCCTTTACGCCGATACTGAATCGATAGCCCGTCAAGTTCTCCAGCAGGTTGTCAAACTGCGACCAGTAGGTATCGAGCCCGATGCCAAACAGTCCAGCTTGCATTTTGATGTCCTTGAATGGTTACCGCAGTGTGATTGGGAAGCACGCCGGAAAATGGACTTGCGTCCACTCGTTAATTTCTTGGGACAAAGAAGATCCCGAGACAAAGCTCGCGTTCCTACAGACGTTGCTTTTCAGCTTGGCGGGTACAGTCCCCCAGCATTTTGGGGCGCAAAGCATCTCGCACTATTCGTGTTGTGTCGCATTGGTCGATTACGGATCTCATTCGGCTACCTTCTGCCGGCGGACTTCGAAGCGAAAGATTCCTGATCCGAGTTTCAGCTCAAACCATTGTTCGCCTCTGGAATCGGTGGCCGGCGAAGCGTCTTTTACTTGACGACCGTTTTCCCATAGTTCGGCGTTCGGTGAACAAGGAATACGTACGGTTGCGGTCGTGTTGACCGGGATCTCGATCTCCCACCGGAACATGTCGCCTTCGGTTTTCCATTCGCTACGCACTACGCCATATGGCGATTCGGTGCTGGCGGATGCCCAAGCGAGTTGGGCGGTCAATCGAGGTTGCAAGTAAAAATGCTTGTAGCCGGGTGATGCAGGGTCCGGATTGATACCGCCGAGTGATTCGTGCATGAATGCCGCGAAGCCGCCGTTCATTGGGTGATTGAACGAATTGCGATAGTAGCGTTCCTTCTTCCACTCCCAACGACGTTCGGGCCAAGTCGATAAACCACAACTGAGCACATAGCCTGGGCTGGGGAACGCTGTGTCGGCCAGCATCTCGTAAGCCAACGCGTCTCGTCCCTGTTCGGCGAGCACCGTATACAGATGCCGTAGTCCGTGAATTCCGCAAGCATGATGACCGTCGTGCAGACCGTTGATGTCATGCACCAAGCCTTCAACACGATCGTCCGTGTCGTCCTTGGAAACCATTCCCAACTTCAACGCCATCACCGTCGCGGTTTGGCTGCCGTAGTGTTTCAGATCGCTGTCCTTGATTGGCTGCAGGTAAACCTTTTCAAACACGGTTTTGATTTCCTCCGCTTCCTCAAGGCACTGCCGACTGTATCGGTCATCGCCCAAAACCTGCGCCATCTGGCTGGCGATGTGCAACGCCTGGAAATAGAAAGCGGTTCCCGATACGTACGGATGACACTCCATGTACTCAGGAGCCTGCTTGCGATCCCATCGCGGCGGGCACCAATCACCCAGACCGTTGTCGATCACGCCTTGTTTGTTTCTGTAAGTGCGATAGTAGGCCAGGAAATCCTTCACATGATCGAAACGAGAACGGAACGCCTCCGCATCGCCCGTGTGAACGTACAAACGCCACGGCAGAATTAGGTAGGCGACACCCCAATCAATGTTCGCGATCCGGTTGGCTCGTTTGCCCGGAGCCACCATCGTGGGAACGCCCGCACTCTTCGGTCGAACGCGACGGAGACGACCATCCTTGCGACGGCTGTCTTCGATGTCGCGAATGTACTTCAGGTAAAAGGTGTTCATGTCGTAGTTGAACAGGCTCAGGTCCGCCGTCGCGTGAGCGTCACCCAGCCAACCACACTTTTCACGATGCGGACAATCTTCCGGCAGCGAATGCCAGTTGCCTTCCAAGCTCAGCAAACTGGCTGCGTATTGTTCGTTCAACAGATCCTCAGAACATTCAAATGATCCTGTTCGCTTTACATCGCTTCGAACGAAAACAGCGGTGACGCTGTCCTTGGTCGGAGGATTCTTCAGTCCGCTGATTTCGACGTACTGGAAGCCGGAATACGTGAACCTGGGCGACCACGATTCGGAACCGCCTCCTTTGCACACATGATACAGTTCATAGGGCCGGCCCGGTGCACCCCCGTAGGTCCGCTGGTCCGCTCGCCCGGTCACCTTGTCCAGTACCTCAGCAGGCAGGATCTCAATCACATCACCGGGATCTTGCGAGACTTCCATCTCGACCCAGCCGGCGATGTTCTTGCCGAAGTCGAACAGCCACGTTTCGGGAGCCACCTCTTTGATCGACACCGGCTGTAGACGTTGGACTTCCTTGATCGGCGGCAGCAACTGAGGCCGAAGCCGATTGTCCGGGCATGGCGGCTCTTTTTGCACTGCTGTTTGCCAATCGGAATCGTCCAATTCAGGCTGCGCCCAGCCATCAATCTCCTGCCGCGCGTCATAGGTCTCACCCCAGTACACGTTGTCGAAAATCGTCGGGCTGACCGTCGCTTTCCAGCTTTCATCGGTCACGATTTCGTCCGTACTTCCATCGGCGTATTTGATGAAAATTTTGGCTCGTACGCTCGGCTGGCCGTAGCCGAACTTTCCGTCAAATCCGATGTTCTGCCCATAGAAACCGTTGCCCAGCCAGAACCCCAACGCGTTTGTTCCTGTCTGCAGCGAATCGGTCACGTCATGAGCAACGTAAAGAGTATGTTGTCCGTAGTTCGTTTGGCCCGGATCCAGCACTGCGTCGCCAACCTTTTGGCCGTTGATATAGAAGTCGGCATAGCCAACGCCGCTGACGTAGGCAATCGCTTTGCGAATGACTTTGTCCAGCGACACGTCCTTTCGCAGCAGCGGCGACGGGTGCGATCGCAGCGACTTCTTGAGCGTCAGACTCCAACGACACGCCAAATCCGAATCACGTGTGTCCTCTTTCAAACCGATCCACTGTGAACCAGACCAGTCGGCGGGATCCAGCAGTGCCATTGACCACGTTCCCACATTCGACCAGCCACTTCGGCGACCGTGGTTGTCGGTAACGCGAACCTTCCAGTAGCACGTTTGGCGACTGGTCAGCGTCTTGCCTTCATAGGGCACCAGCACCGACTGATCCGACTCGACGACACCGCTATCCCAAAGGTCAGCCTTTTCCCCAGACAGCAACTCAGGCCGGCTGGCAACCAAAACCTGATAGGACTTCTGCACCACATTACGAGTCGTCTCATCATCCGAAAGAATCTTCCAGCTCAACCGCGGCATCGGCTGGTCCAGTTGAATCGGATTGTGCAGATGTTCGACCGTCAATTGCCCCAGCATAATCTTAGATAGTTCGTCGCCGAAAGATGGACTAGAGCCCAGTAGGAAGACGCAAAGGGTGAGTAGTAGAGTTTTCATCTTCTTGTTGTCAGATTGAACCAAGCAAGTGCTAGTAGAATTCGTGGAACCGCGAATGGACGCAAATGAACGCGAATAGCGACGACCATGGGATTTACGTCCATCAACGTTCATTCGCGGTTTTTGTTACGGGGCTGGGCAATTATTTTCGTTTTGTGTGCGAGGTGATCATGGCTGACTTGCTTTTGAAAGAAGAGTGTCACAAGATCGTGGGATGTGCGATGGAAGTGTTGAACACGGTGGGGCACGGCTTTCATGAAAAGATCTATGAGAACGGTTTGATGGTGGAGTTTCGACTGCGCGACATTCCCGCACTGCAACAACCGGAGTTCCCGATCACATACAAGGCCACTCAGCTCGGCAAGTACATTCCGGACCTGATCTGTTTTGACCAAGTGATTGTGGATACAAAAACGGTTGAGCGGATTGGCGATCACGAGATTGGGCAGATGTTGAACTACTTGAAAGTCACAGAGCTTCAGGTTGGTCTGCTAATCAATTTCAAACACGCCAAACTCGAATGGCGTCGAGTGGTCTTGCAAAGCAGTTGATGAGGGAGAAACCGCAAACGGATGGGAACGGACGCGAATAGCGACGAGCATGGAATTCACGTCTATCAATGTTCATTCGCGGTCGTCGAAACAATGCTCCACTGGCCGCTTCCAAGCTTGAACTTGATGAGCTCTTTGTCTTCGCTCGCGAATTCGACATTGGATTTGTCGCCGGTGAACTTGCCATCCTTCCATATGATTTGGTCGTTGACACGGACGTTGTGTATGTCGCCAACCGACTTGGGGATTCCGACGATGGCTGTCGTGCCTTCGGGGGATTGGAGGTTGATGCTGAATGTGCTGTCATTGCGCTGCATGCTGACGGCGACATCCCCTACAACGCTTGGGATGTCTTGGTCGAGCGAAGTCATGTGCAGCAGTGTCGGAGTGATCCGGAATTCTCGCCAACCGGGTTGGGTCGGAACGATGCCGGCGATGTGTTTGGCGAGAATCGCATTGGGAGCGTTCCAGGCATGGTTGTAAGTGCCGCCTTTGGGGAATTTTTCGTACAGCGTGGTCTGCCACTCGCGATCGACCTGCGACTGGTAGCGCTGCTTCATCCGCTGCAAAGCCGCTTCGTGGAAGCCAGCCTGGCACATTGCGTCTTCCACCATCCATTCGAAATGCGGACTGCAGAAATGGTTTGGAATCAACACATTGCGGACGATCGATGCATGTTTGTCCTTGGGTGCGATCCCGGACAGAATCGTCAAGCAGTTCGCTCGGTCGTCTTGCAGTTTGCCGGGACGACTCGAGTAATACTTACCCGTCCAATACTTCTTGTCGAAGCCGGCTTTCATCGCGTCGATGCGTTTTTGGTACCACGCGACGTCTCCGGTTTCGCCGAGCTCATTTGCCATCTTCACAGCACTGTTAAGCGCCATGAAGTACAGCGAGTCGATCACGATCTGTTGGTCGATCGTGTCTTTCTGCCCCCAGTCGCTCCAGTTCCAATGATCCATCGATGGTTTCTTGCGCACCTGCAAGCCATCCTCGCCTGGGTTCCACAGTTTGAGATATTGGCGGACGTAAGGGTATGCGTAACGCAGTGTTTCGATGTCGCCGGTGTTCAAGTAGTACTGCCATACGCCCTGGTCGACAAACTGCAAGCTCTGGCTAGGCAGTTCACGCAGTCGAAGCGGTCCGAGGGCCGCGTAGATGCCTTCGTGGCTGTAGGCCATTGTGGTGCGAATGGCCTTCTTCAAAAGCTGGCGACCAGACTTATCCATGCAGTAAAAGAGATAGCTCGATTGGTCCGCGACGTCACCGATCCAGCACGCACGCTCACGATCGGGGCAATCCATGAAGTTGTCACGCGCACAAACAAACAGCGTGTTGCGTCCCATCTGCCACAATCGATCGTAGAACGGATCGCTACACGCGAACGAGCCCGCCATCTCGCCGACGCTCATCCAGCGATATTTCAGACCCAGTACTTCGACGCCCGCCGGGATGTCATAGATCACGCGGTGTCCGTTCATCCAAGAGTAGGCTTCAAACGATTGGCGGCCTTCTTTCGTTGTGTAGAACGCACTGATTTTGTTGTGCGGGTCATCGGTCGTGATTTTGATTTCTAGCCCCGCCTCGCATTCGACCTCCAACCACGGCGTGATCTGCTGGTTAAACGCAAGCACGGCGTTGATCGGTTGGCCGTCGCTGGAAAACGGGAACTTCGATTCCGGATGGCTCGTGTAGAACTGCAGACCATGATTCACCAGCGGCGGGACGTAGTTCTTCACGAGCTCGTACCAGGGCGCCGTCGGTGGCATTCCCTTCTGCGTTGCGGCGGCCCAATCCGCATCGTCAAAGTCAGCCGACTGCCAGTCTTCCATCGCTTCGCGGGCGTCATATTGGACGTTGTACTGGATGATGCTTGTCCCGGTATCGCCGCTGTCGAGTGCGTAAGCCGGGTTGGATTTCACCTTCCATGATTGATCGGTCACGAGCGTTTCCTTGCCGAGATCAGCTTGCAGGATGAACCCGCCCTTGCCGCTGTCGATATGAGTTCCCTTGTGGGTCTCGGCACCCCAGTACCAAACAAGGACCGCGATCGTGTTTTCACCGGACTTCAGATATTCGGTGATTTCAGCTTCTTCATACCAACTGTTGGACGGCTTATCCTCCGGTGGCGCTAACCATATCTCCTTTACTCGTTTCCATGGCTTGGCCGGACTCGGCCCGCGCGCCACGCTGCCTTCAAAGACCGCCAACTCACCGTTGATCCACATCCAATATTTACTGTCCGCAGAAACGCTCGCGACAACCTTCTCCGGAACATCATCGATGTTCACGGTTTTTCGAAACGCCACCCAAGTATTCGACGGCCCTTCGGCTGCTTGCCAGATCCACTGGGCTCGCCAATCGGGGTTAGCGGCATTGGCACGGGAGGTTGTCAGTGAAAACAAAGTAAATGAAAGAGTCAGGAAGACAACGCTGACGATGTACCCGCATTTGGTGATCGATTTCATGGGGAAGCTTTCCGAAGTGCCTGTTTAGATAGTGGCTATGCAAATGGATCCGGATGTGGCATCGGATAACCGAACGCAATCATTCGGGATTTATCATGGGGGTCTTCGTCAGCCAATGCTTCAGGGCATTTGATAGTTCTTCCACCGTCTGCGGATCATTTTTCGACAAATCATTTCGGTCGTCCGGGTCAGACTTGAGATCGAAAAGCTGCTTGTGATCGGACCATGCAATCAGCTTGTTCCAGCCCTCGATGATGACACGTGCTTTCAAACCATGATTGATGTCGTCGAGGTGGTCCAAGTCGGTGTCGTGCTGGTAGGCTTCGACAAAGATGCGGTTGCGTCTTCGCAATGCATCGCTGTCACGCAAATCCAACCCTTCCATTTCCTCAGGTGGCGTGATACCACAGGCCCGCAGAATCGTCGGTGCGATATCAATGTTACTAGCCAGTGTTGTGGAATCTCGTCGCGGATCGATTGTGCTCGAGTGCGTCAAAAAGATGGGTGTGCGAATTCCCGCTTCAACGGGTTCTTGCTTTGATCGAATGTAACGGTCTCGTCGCTGCGGATCGGGGATCCAGCCGTTGTCGCACGTGTAGACAAAGAGAGTATTTTCGTAGAGTCCCTTAGACTTCAAGTGATTGACCAGTTCGCCGCAAGTTTCATCAAACCAGTCCACATTAGCCCAGTACCATGCCGTTGGTTCATTGGGCGCGACATCTTTGTACTTGTCAAAAAAACGCTGTGGAGCGTTGTGTGGTGCGTGTGGCAGAAAAACCCCATACCAAACAAAGAATGGTTGCCCGTTTTCCGCGGCGTTTTCGACAAATTCATAGATCGGCTGCATCGTTTTGCGGCCGATATCCAAGCCTTTGTCACCATGACGCCCGCCGCGTGATTCGTCACCGTGCGTCATTGCATGGGTGAATCCATGATCTTTCGGGTTGCCTTCCCACCACTTTCCGGTTTGCAGTGTTGCGTAACCGTTTTCATTCAATGTGCGAATCAGCGACGGTTGCTCGTGCAAGGGTGTCGTCATGCGGCTCCGAAGCTTGGCGAATAAGGACGGGTTGTTCTTGCGATTGTTCGAACCTGGCATGACCGGATCATTGCCGCGGATTCCGGTTTGGTGGGGGTATCGGCTTGTGACGATGCTGGCAAGCGATGGCCGGCATAGCGGCGCGGTCACGTAGCCGCGTTCGTACAGCAAGCCTTGCTTGGCCAACGCATCCAAGTTGGGTGTTTGAATGTGCTCGTGCCCCATGAACCCATAATCATTCCACGCCTGGTCGTCACTCAAGATAAAAACGACATTTGGTTGATCGGCGGCGACCGATTGAAAAACTCCGAAGCTGATCAGCAAGAGTCTGTAAAGGACGTGCGGGGAAAATCGCGAAAGGGTGGCAATCGAGATCATGTCGACGACGTGGTTGATGGGGTTGAGACGGAGTGGTTCTTTCGATCCGCAAGTGGACGCTGAGGCACGCGAATGTGGGAGAGTATGACCTTCGCGGTCGGAATGACGGTGATGGCTGTGAATCTTCGGTCGTGTTCATACGCGCACGGAAATTTCGCACTCGACGGGTCTGGAGTTTTTGCTGAGGTTCATTGTCACTGGAGCGGATTCCATTCCGGGAACCATGTTGAAGACTCGTTTTTTGAGTCCGGCGAGCAACGTGAGGGGCACGTTCGATTTCAACACGACGGTTCCATGTGGCTTGTCGATCTCGATGCAAGTATTTGACACCTGTCGAACCGATTCGCCGGATGGGGAGATAAGAGGCACGACCAGTGTTGCGTCTTCCGTCTTCGCTTCGCTGGATTGGGTGACCGAGATAGTGGTTTTGTCGGAATCGAAGGTGTATCGCAATTGAAAGGCTGCGGAATCGTCCGAAGGCTTGTCTCGTTCTTCGTTCTGAAGGGTGGTCGCGATATCGAATACGCACCGCTGTTCGGTTTCCGAGATGCGAACGTCTGCTGTCAAGTCGTACAGATTGGTGAACCAATCATCGTCGATTCGACGTTCAACTCGTGTGGTCAGAGGAAAGTCGTCACCGGGTTGCGGCTGCATATTCAGCGGTTCGACCATCTCATACCGTGCCATACTGGACGCCAGCAACGTGCCCACCTTCTCGTGATACAAAACCGACAGCGAGCCTCCGGTTGGCTGTTGCAGCAGACCGGACTTTTTTGTTTTGTAGATCGAATCGTAGGCCGATACGGTGGCACGCCAGGGGCCCTTCGCCGCTAGCCAAACATCCAGTTCGGGAACATGCTTGACGTTACTGGCGATTTCACGAGGCAGCGGCGTGTTGGTATTGACCGGCGGCAACGACTTCATGCGATCCTGCATCAATGCCATCACTTTGGCGTGTGTGAACGTGTGATGCATGCATGGTTTGATACCGTGAGAAACATAGTGGGGGCCGCCGTGCAGAAGGCCGTTGGACGTGCAACGCTGCATCAGCTGGGCGTTGCGAATCGCTGCGGTACCGAATGCCGGGTTGTGATCGGCCATCAGGGCAAAGGCCGGCTGGCATCCGTCCGATGTACGGCTGCCCCAATAGCTCCACTTCTGTGACCGCGTTCCCCAACTGTTGTCCCAAGCTCCATCGGGAAGCATGAACTGCAGGTGTCCGGCCAACGCATTGGACACTAGGTCGAGCAGTTCCTGATCACCCACATCAACGGCATACAGGACAACACCGTTGAGCGATTCTTCGACGTTGTAACCCAGGTCCACCGGCAGCAGGCCACGACCGCTGCGATTGTCATTCGGTTTGCCTTCGCCCCAAAGCAAATGGTTCGGTTCGGTAAAGAACTCTTTCACGCGGCTAGCGAACCGTTCACTCCGTCGTGTGTAATCGGGGTTCGCCAGAAGATCGCCAAACAGATGGAACCCGTACACGGCAGTCATGCCGTAGTTGAGGTTGGTGAAATCAATTTCCTTGAAATCAGACCACAGATAGCCACCGACCGCTTCATCCAAACGGTTCGTCCAAGCGTCGCGTTGTGATTGATCCAACACGTCGCCGTGGTAGTGCAACGCTTCGGCCAACGCGATGGCTCCGAAGATCGTGGTCCCACGCCATGATTTCGGATTGACGTCATTGGTCCAACTGCCATCGGCGCGACTGACGTTGTGCTCGGCCCAGTCGTAAACGGCAATGGAAGCATCCAGGTATTTCTGCTGGCCGGTGGTGTGTGCCATGTGCAAAAACGGATACAGCGCATCGCTGCATCGACCGTGAATTCGCGGACATGCCGGGCACGCCAGGCCACCATGCCGGGTGGGATCTTCCGGGGCATCGATCTGATGGGCCAGCATTCCATCACACCATTGCTTCAATAGCTGTGCGGTGAGTTGGTCAAATTCGGAAAGGGCCTGAGGTGCTTCATTGTCAAGTTGATACGCTTGGTCGGATCCCCATACTTGGTATGGGTCCAGCGATGCGAGTGCACCGCCGAGGGTCAGGGAAGTAATGAATTCACGTCGTTGCATGGAATCGTCTAGTCTTACACCGCACGTCCATCACCGGAGACGCGGGCGTGGTGGGGCACGAAGTCGAGAAGTTCAAAACGCCGTCACAACGAGCGCCTATCGTTTTTGGCGCGGCAATTTGCGAGGTTCCCAGGTTTCCGGCGCGTCGAGCATTAGCGGTTCGTGGAACACTGTAAGTTCGTCGCCTTGCGACTGGATCCAGGAGTTCAGCTCGTTTCGAAGACGGTCTTGAATTGCAGCAACGTCCTCGTTCCCGGCGATGTTGGTTTGCTCAAGCGGATCGGTCTGCAGATCGTACAGTTCGTATTCAGGGCGACCGTGGTGCTTGGCGACCACGTCAGCGGCGCGGGCGTCAGTGTTCGCGCGTTCCGTCCACTGTTTGAAGTAATCACCTGACGTTTCACGCAACAGCAGGTCAATGTGCGTGGTGAACGCGAATTCCGGATGTACGTTCCAGATGAGCTTGTAGCGGTCGGT
Source organism: Crateriforma spongiae (assembly GCF_012290005.1). Classification (NCBI taxonomy): domain Bacteria; kingdom Pseudomonadati; phylum Planctomycetota; class Planctomycetia; order Pirellulales; family Pirellulaceae; genus Crateriforma; species Crateriforma spongiae. The sequence continues at coordinate 925,587 of NZ_JAAXMS010000002.1, read as the reverse complement.
GCGTATGGCGCGGCTGAGATAGACGTTCATCAACCGGTCACCACTGTGGGTCGTGAAGATGCGATTGCGATGCGCGGCTTGTTGTGCGCCCAGGACCGCGGAAAAGGAACGGCCGTCCAGTCCATCGGGGACATTACCACCGGCAACATCGATCAGCGTCGGCAGGATATCGATCCAGCTGACCATGGCGTCGGTACGCGAACCCGGTTCGATCACACCAGGGCGAGCGACAATCAGTGGAACGCGGGTGCCCTCGTCATAAAGTGTCCATTTGCCAAACGGGAACTGTGCGCCATGGTCACTGGAAAACACAAACACCGTGTCATCCGACAGATGTTCGCGTGTCAGCAATCGCAGTTCGTCAAGGTAGGCGTCCAGGTCTTTGACTTCTTGTAGATAGCGAGAACGCTGCACTCTGGTTTGCGGAGTGTCCAACAATTTCGGTGGAAGGTTCATTCCCAGTGGATCAACGCTTGATTCACTTGGCCAGGGAACATGAGGATTGGACACGCCGACAAACAACGCCAGCGGACGAGGGTCGTTGCGCTTCTTCAAAAAATCCCGGACAGCAGTGCGGACGTCGGGGATGTCTTGTCGCAGATCGAATGTCTGGAACTGATAGTCCTTAGCACTTTTTAGGTGAGCCACTTTTCCGAACGCTGCGGTTTCGTATCCCAGTTGATTCAAAACCGCCGGCAGTCGCGGTGTGCCTTCTCGCGGGTAGGAATGATTTTCCTCGGCGCCGTTTCGTGCCGGCATCAGCCCCGTCAAAAACGCGGCTCGGCTGGGGGCACACGAAGGAGAGGCGACGAAAGCGCGATCGAACGTCATTCCCTCATCCGCTAAGGCGTCGATGGCGGGAGTTGGAATGTTTGTTCCGCCGTACAGCGAAAGGTCACGTGCCGACAGATCGTCGGCCAGATAGACGACAATGTCCGGTTGCTGTTGATCCGCCGATGACCACGCGGCCATGGCGACTAGCATCGGAACAGCCAAAGTCAGCGGGAGACTTACCCTAGTCATGATGGAGGCTCGTGCGATGACGACAGGGAAGGGCGGGAACGCATGAAAGTCGGGAGCACGATGGTGGGCGGCGTCGCCAATTCCGCTGGGACGCTGCAATTCATCTCTGCGACGCTCCGGAATGGAATTGTCACGATCCGTCGGCGGATCAGTTCGCTTTTCCCTTCAAACAGCAGACGCAGTCTAGGCGGCCGGTGACACCAAAACCTTGACGATCGAACCAGTGACTAGCACAATAGTTTCATCTTGGATCGGTTTTCTGGCGGAACAAAATTCCTCTATTTGCATCCGCTGGCTGGATGGCCACCGTTGTGGCGTTGCTGTCGTATGAAAGTGCTAAAGAAGCAGGACTGGTTTCATGCCGACGGGTTTCCCATCGTCGTGGAGCGGCGCGACCCTCAGGAACCGTTTGGATTGCACTGCCACGAGTTTTCCGAAATCGTGATCATCACCGGCGGGGCGGGCGTGCATATTACGGGGGAAGACAGCTACGACCTGAAAACGGGCGACACGTTTGTCATTGGCGGCGACCGGCCGCATGACTATTTGAACATGGATCAATTGAGTTTGATCAACATCCTGTTCACCCCCAGCGAGTTGCCGTTGTCGCTTGGCGATCTGCAATCGCTTTCCGGCTATCACGCGTTGTTTACTTTGGAGCCCGCTTGGCGTAGCCGGCACAAATTCACCAGCCGTCTGCAGCTGAGCCCGGCGGAGATCGTCGAAACAATGCAGTTGGTCGACAAGCTAGACAGCGAACTTGCTGCGCGGCGACCGGGATTCGAGGTCGTGTCAATCGCAACCATGCTGGAATTGGTGACTTTCCTTTCGCGTTGCTATAGCGAGACGCGAAACCCATCCAGCAAGTCACTCATTCGCGTCGGCGAAACGATCTCGCACATGAGACGCCATATCGCCCATCCGATCACACTTGAAATGCTGGTCAATATTTCTGGAATGTCCCGGACGAACTATATCCGTATGTTTGAGTCCGCAATGGGAACCTCGCCCATCAACTACCTGATTGGACTACGGATCGAAGAAGCCTGTCGGTTACTGCGGAACACAGAAAACAGCATCACGGACATCGCATTTGATGTGGGGTTTTCTGACAGCAACTACTTCAGCCGTCAGTTTCGCAAGGCGAACGGTGAATCACCACGCGAATACCGGAAACGTCATCGCTGATCGGCTCGGGATGACCGGCGCCGATCGGTTGTTCAGTTCAGATTGAACGCGGTGCATAGTTCGTCGATCACATCACCGGACATGACCGACACGTCTCCGATGGCACCGGCGTTGATCACGGCTTCGGCGGTGGATTCCAAAACTTCCAATCGGTCGAACGTGTCCAGCACGGTCGATCCTGTTACAACCACGCCGTCGTTCTGTAGGACCGCGGCAGGGTTGGACCGAGACACGTAATCGGCAATGCTGCCGTCGTCGCGGTACTGAACGCCGTACGGTACCCGTCGCACATCACGTAGAAAAACATAGCTTTCGGGAATGGTGCGAACGTCCAGTGGTGTTTCGGTCACGCTGAACGCCGTCGCATTCACGGGATGGGCGAACACGATCGCCTGCACGTGCGGGTGCTTATCGTAAATCGCTTGATGTGCACGAGCTGCACGGCTGGCCAATTTACCGGCTTCGCGCTGGTTGCCGCGAACAAGCACCAAATCATCAGCGTGCAATTGTTCACGATCCTTTTGCGTGGGAGTGATCAGGAAAGAATCGGCGTCGACACGCGCAGAAAAGCTGCCCTCGGTACTGATCAGTAATCGCTGGCGGCAACCACGACGAACAAAATCACAAAGCTGTTTGCGAAGCTCCAATTCGTCAGCGGTTGCCTGATCCGGATCGTACGAATCAAAGTTGACGCAGCGATCAGCCGCCAGCCTCAATTGTTCTTCGTTCAGGAATCGCACGGGGCTCAGTTGGTTGGCCTTGATCAGCGTCTTGCCGGCGAATTCAAACGCTTCGAAACGTTCGAACGCACGTGCGAGATCGCTTCCGCCGACGACGACACCGTGATTTTCAAGGATCACGCTGTCGCAGCCCTCGGAAAACGTGTCCGCAATGCTCACGCCCAAAGCTTCGCTTCCTGGGCACGCATAGGGCGCAAATCCCACTTTCCCACACACCGAGTGTGCTTGGTGAAACAGTCGTGTGTCGGGTGACTGGCGACAAATGCTGAAAGCGACCAACGCGACGGGATGAGCATGTACGATCGCCCGGATGTCGGGACGTGCATCATAGATCGCTTTGTGAAAGGGAAACTCACTGGATGGCGGATGCAAGCCATCGGCGGTCCCGTCTGCGTGAACGCACACGATGTCGCGGCGATTCAAATTGCCTTTGTCCACACGGGCTGGCGAGATCCAAATGTCACCGGCGGAGTCGCGGATGGAAAGATTGCCGCCTGATGTGGTCGTCATGCGGTAACGATAGATACGATCCATCGTTTGCATGATTTCATCACGCGGGTGAAGCGTGTTTCGCATGTTGGTCATTTCAATCTCAATCCACTTTTGAACTTCACCAGTCAACCGAACCGCCCGATGCGTCTGATCAGCCCAAAGGACGGACCACCGACGTGCTGCGGTAATAGTCCATCAGGGTTTCGACTGACAAGACACCGCCGCCCATGCCGCTTTTATTGATGCCCCCATAGGGCACGCCGTGGACAAACACATTGTGAGCATTGATCCAGCTGTTCCCGGCGACCATGGCCTCCGCCACACGATCGGCACGATCTTTGTCGTTGGTCCATACGCTGTTGGCCAAGCCGTAATCGGTGTCGTTGGCCATTGCGATCGCTTCCTCTTCGCTTTCGAACGCGGTCACATAGGCAACCGGTCCGAAGATTTCCTCTCGTGCCGCGACGTTGTCCAGTGATCCTGCGAGCAGCGTCGGGTTGACGTAGTTGCCTTCATAGCCATCGACCTTTGCCGGGCCACCACCCACCAAGCATTCGGCACCCTCGGCTTTGCCCTTGGCTTGATAACCGAGCACCCGCTGGCATTGCTTTGGATTGACCACCGGACCCATTTGGCTTTCGGGATCCAGTGGGTGACCGATCTTCACATTCTGCATAAGGTCTCGGCAATGAGCGACGAATTCGTCGTAGACGTCTTGATGGACCATCCAGCGTGTCGCGTCACAACAGACTTGCCCGGTATGAAAGGTGATCGCGCCCACCAACGCTTCGGCGGTGGCTTTGACATCGACATCGTCAAAGACCAGGGCCGCTCCTTTTCCACCCAACTCCAACTTGACCGGGACGAGATTGCGGCCACATGCTTCGCCGACCAATCGTCCGACCTCCGGTGACCCGGTGAAAGACATTCGTTTGATCTGTTTGTTGTTGGACAGTGCCGAACCCGCGGTTGCGCCTCGACCGGTGACCACATTGATCACGCCATCGGGTACGCCGACTTCCTTTGCCAGTTGCGCCAGATAGATGGCCGACAGCGATGTGTCTTCGGCCGGCTTGATGACCACCGTGTTGCCGGCGGCAAGAGCAGGCGAGATGCCCCAACCGATCAACAAGAAAGGAAAGTTCCATGGGAAGATAAACGCACAGGCGCCCCACGGTTGCTTTACCGTCCAAGCTTCATGTCCCTCGACATCCAGCTTCGTGCGTTTTTCGACCTTACCGGAAAGTTCAACGAAGTAACGCAGGGTATCGACGAAGTTTTGGACATCGCCGGCCGCTTGAGCTTCGATCTTTCCGGCGTCCAGCGATTCGATCTGGGCAATGATCGGCTTTCGTTGCTCAACCGCATCGGCCAACTTCAACAGAATGCTGCTGCGTTCTTGTTGCGGCAATGCAGCCCATGCGGGGAAGGCAGCATCGGCGATTTCGACGGCGCGATCGATTTCCGCCTCGCTCAGGTCGTGGATCTCCGCAATCTGTTGTCCCGAACCGGGATCGATGGTTGCCACCAGATTTCCGTCCGCGTTGGGGAAGCTTTTCCCTCCAACAAAACTTGCCAGCGGACTCTGGTTCAAGAATGCTTCGACTTCGGGAAGCAGATTCAACTGAAGCGTCACACTCATTGGGGTCTCGCCTAACATTGAGGGAATGGGTGATCAAACGAAGGTGGAAAAGCGAAAGCGGATGCCCGCCGGTTGTATCGCGGGCGAGGGAGTCTATGCGTGTTCGATCGATGAAACCATGACGATTGTTTCTCGCACTAGCACGATCGTTCCAGCGGCGTCCATTCAACATACCCGATGGGGACACGTTGTATTTGCCCCGGTCACGGTGCCTTCACGACCACAACCGATTCATCGTCGGTTGGGTTGGAACCAGCCAATCAATGCGAATCTGGTGGGACGTGTGATCGAAGCACCGGAGTGCGGACGGGCGTGGATCTGCGACCTTAATCGATTGCCTGCGGCTTTGATGCGTTGGTAATCCGAACGGCCTTGCCGATGTTCAGTCGGACGTCGCTACTGAGACCCGAGAATTCGAGTGGCGAATCGGCGGGCGGCGGGCCGATGGTCCATGTCTTTCGTTGCTCGGGTTGTTGACCGGAATCAAACGCCAATCGATTGTGCCAGGTGCTAGTCACCTGGATCGATAAAGTGTTTTCGCCAGGATGAACTTGATCAGAAATATCGATCCGGTAGGGTGCCGACCAAAGTGTGCCTGCATGGATTCCGTTTACTTCGATGGACGCAATGTTTCCGACGCGTCCTAGGTCCAGCTGAAACCGCCGATCGCTCGGTTTCGCGTCCAGTGCGAATGTCGTTTTGTAGGTCGCGGTACCGGAGAAATGACGAACCGCTGGGGCGTCCAACTCGGACCAAGGCCGTGGTCCTTGCAGAGTCAATTGATCAGGGGTGTCCCATCCATCGGGAAACCGAATCTGCCAGGTGCCGTCCAAAGGAATCGTATTCGCATCGGTGATGTCCACCGTCCGCGGCGAGCCTTTGGCTCGATCGATTCGATACTCTCCGTTCTGATAGGCGATCAAATGTTCGCCGGCGGGATCGAATTCAACCGTGGGGGACGGTGGCAGAACCCATGGTTGTGTGATTCCATAGCGGTCGATTCCAAACGCGGGGTAGCGCGGTGTGTCGTCAATGCGTGCGGTGTCGGTCGCGTCAAGCAAGACGTCGGAATTGCGCGAAAGACGCTGGATCGGTACGCTCGACGATGATTCAGGACGAAAGACCACAAACGTGGAACCGGCGGCCGGCAGGCGGATCGGAATCGCGGTGCCGTTTTCCGTCCGGTGGTACATCGGGGCGGCCATGCGATGGCCATCGATCGGATTCCAAAGCTCGGGCTTCCCTTTGGCGCGAAACTCCAGAGTCGCATCGACCGCTTGCGTGCGACTTCCAATGACAAAGTAGATGTCGATATCGCCGACGCGACGGTGACACCATCGCTGACGAAGTGTTCCGTGCACGTCGGGCGGTACGTCGATACTTTGGAGGGCTTGCGCCAGCGACATGCCCCACAACAAGCGACCACGGCCGATCTTGCGATCACCTGGATGCCGACCTGCATCGCCCCAAAGCTCTTGAACCAGTCGACGGAATCGCCCGTCGGCTTGATCGCCACCACTGTATGAAGGGTTCATGATGGGAGCCGGTCCGATGACCGTCGCCCCTGCGTGAAGCAGTTCTTTGATTCGCTGGAGTGTTTGTGGTGTCAAACGTCGACACTGCTGCGGGGCCAACCAAAGCACCTTCCATCGCGTGCCTTCGGGAATGACCAGTTCGCCGTCATCTACCGTCAGCCGATTCAGCAAGGCATCTTGATTGACATAGTCGAAATGGTAGCCGCCGGGAAACGGCGAATCTTGTCTGGGTTTGTGATCAACGTCATCGCCCAGATACCAAAGCACATCGGCGACGGGATGGCCTTGTTCCAGCATGTGCTGGCAACGCGCAAGGTAATCGGTGAACAGTCGCATGTGCCGCCACCAAGTTTGACCACGCAGGAATGGCGTTCCAATCGTGCTGCCGAACGATGTTCCCGGTAAGCGGTCAAGCGGGTTGTGGGTGTAGGTATGGAAAACCAAATGGGTGACGCCCGCGGCAAAAGTCCGATCGGCCACGTTCTTCAGTGAAAACGGATGCTCGCGCCAATTCATCGGTGCTGACGTGAACGTTTCGCATGCGACGCGAGGTTTGCCATAGATGTGCGCTGCCGAGGATGTGGGGGCGATCGGTTTGGTTTCCAATCCACCGACATGCGGATCATTGGGCTTCCAGACTTCGCACATTGGAATATCGGCCGACTTGAAGTATTCCAGAATGTCGCCCGGCGATACGTCACCCACGGCGGTTTCGAACGAAAGTTCCAAGTCGTGTTGTTTGCCCAGTTCAGCCATTCGGCCGTAGTAGTTTTCAACAATCAAATCGCTGATCGTCGCCCGCCAGTCACGCAGGAATCGCTCGCTGGCGGTGTGGTTTTCCACGACCCAACCGCCCAGGGCGGGAAGCCAGCTTCGCAGGGAATAACCACGTCGCTTTTGAAATTCTTCCTCCATGGCGGGCGTCCACGTTTGTGTGTAGCACTCCCAGCTATCGATCAGCATTCCTTTCAAGCGATCATCGTCAGCGGCGCCGCCGGGTTTGGACAACCGGCCGATGTAACCGGCAAAGTGTTGTTCGGCTCCCATCGGCGAAAGCTTGTCGCATTCGAATCCGGTCGCCTCGGGTGGAGCCGGCTTGTTCTTTACCCCTGTATTGACGTGCCCGAACCGAACGATGGTCCAAACTCCGTCAGGCGGTTCCCAAGTCAACTTCCCAGACGAATCCATCATCGCCGAAACATCTAAGACATCTTTCAAGTCGATCCATGCTTGGGTGGATTGTTGGGCCGGTGTTGGTCGTTCAAGACTGCGAAGCGCATATCCCGCTTGGGCCGGCCAATCGTGGGTGCGTGCCCCTGACGACAGAAGCAGGTGCGAAATCTCCATCGGCCGACCGTTAAGGAACGTCATTCGATAACGCTGGGTCTTCGCATCGGGGACAGATAAAACATAGTGATGCTCGGGTTGGCGATCCTGCCAGTTACCTCGTGGTACTTGGTGAGTGACCAGTGGTTTCCAGCCGGCGTCATGTCTCGCGGAGATTGATATGGATGAATCCGGATCGAACATCATCCGCTTCATCAAGTGTTCCGTTGGAGGCAGCTGAATCGACCGTAGCGTGACCGGTTGATCAAACTCGAACTCAACCCAGTGATCCAATGAATTTGTCGGTATCTGGATCTTGATGTCGTCGCCCTGCATCAACTTCGTCCAATCCGCCTCCGGCAAACTGCTAGTGACCTTGGATGGAATGAGTGGTTGACCGGAGTCTCCGTCGGGCGTCGGAAACGCGAGCACGGCGATGTCACGGTAATCACGCCATTCCTCGTTGCTGGGCTGCGGCACGGACAGATCGAACGACCGTCGTTCTCCACCTGCCACATTCACACGACTGAACACAAGATGCCGCATCGCGTTATCGGGCGTGATCCATGGACCGCCGGACATGGCCCAGCCCGGACAATTCTGCATCGTGAACTTGAGGTCCAGGCGTTGGCATTCATCTGCGACATGGCCGACCAAAGAATCCCAGGTTGGGCTGAGCGTCTGGATTTGCGGCTCCACGCCCGGCCAAGCTCTCCCTCTACCATGAAACAACTGAATGCCGCGGAGTCCAGCCGAAGCCACCGCGTTTAGGTCTTTCGTCAACGCTTGCCGATCGACGTTTCCACCAATCAAGTGAAACCATGTCTGTGGTCGCGATTCCAACGGCGGTGAACGGAAACCTTGCGACAACTGCTTCGGTTGCGCTGTGGCGGATACTGGGGTCGCAACGATCAGAATCGCAGCCAGCAATCGTCCGACTAAATGGTCGGTGAATGCTTTCCAACGTCGGCGGCATGCGGCCGGAAGGTTGGTCAATGTGAACATCGAACGTGATTTGTTCATCAATCGATTCCTAAACCGCTGAGATTTCAAGTCGGACCGCCAAAGCATCCCGTCGTACCCATTCGTCAGCAAACGATCGTGCAATCCGTCCTGTTCTGTATTCGCTTGTGCGGCTTGACGATGTGAGACCATCAGTGATGTGGATGCGCCAGCATCTGCCAAGTTTTCAAGGAAACGACGGCGATGCATGTGACGGGGGTTCTGGTTCATTTTCATTGCTTGCCGCGTAAAGTCATTCAGCCTTGGATCAGCTCCGTTGGTTCCTTCGGGCTGCGAATTGCGGTCGGTTTTGGGGGCTCGTCGCAAGTGGTTTCAGCGCATGGGGGCAATCGGGCATTGGCATGACGCATGCATGTCGAAGGTCTCGAGTCAAATGGTTGCAACGCACTATTTTGCCGCGGCTCGCGAAGCTCCGAGACCAACGATGGCCGGCGCGGATAAAGGCGTTGTGGTTGCATCATTCGCCCCCAGGTCCACGGGGGTTTCTTTAGCAAGCGTCAGCCGAGTCGGGATCGCATCGTAGGTCTGACGAAGAGCCGAAACCTTCACGATCGAGCCAAGAAATAGCACAATCGTTCATGAGCAATCACGTGTCGGGATGTCGGCCCACACGGCAGTTTTTGATGACAGATCCTTGCTGAAGTCCATGCGAGACTTCGCAAAGCGATTCGGAGGCCACGCATGCGTTCGTCGTTTTTGGGCTATCTTGAGCGTCGCTGGTCGCGGCTGTCGAAAGAAGTATTCCCAGTCGCTTTGCCGTTTGTTTTCGCCGCGTGATGAAAGTGGAAAGCCGCGTGTACCCGATGCTTCGTTTTGCCGTCGTTGCCTGTGTGTTGATATTCCCATGGCAGGTTGGGGCAGAGGACCGTCCCAACGTGATTCTGATCATGGCCGATGATGTCAGTTGGGAATGCTTCGGGTGCTACGGCGGTGAAGACTACGAAACGCCCAACATCGATCGATTGGCCGCGCAGGGCATTCGTTTCGAACATTGCTATTCGACACCGATCTGTACTCCGTCACGTGTCAAAATCATGACGGGGAAATATGGTTTTCGAAATTACACGCACTTCGGCTACTTGCATCCTGATGAACGAACGTTTGGCCACATGATGCAAGACGCGGGTTACCAAACGGCAATCGCGGGGAAATGGCAGCTGAATGGTCTGTACAACTCGTTGCCAGGCAACCAAGATTCCACGCGACCGATGAATGCCGGCTTTCACGAATCATTGCTGTGGCAGGTCACCCGCGGCAAAGGCGGTGACGGTGGCGAACGTTTCTGGGACCCGCCGCTGGAACACAACGGGAATTTCATTACGAAGGAAGAAAACGCTGGAAAATACGGACCAGATTTATTGACCGATTTCGTTTGCGATTTTGTGGAACGCAATCGTGACAAGCCATTCTTTGTTTATTACCCGATGGTTCTGGTCCATGACCCGTTTGTCCCCACGCCGGATACGGTGGGTGACCAGGCAATCACACATGCATTGAACAAGGCACCGAAGGGGGCCAAAGCCCGAAAGGCGAACTTTGTGGCCATGGTCCAGTACATGGACAAGCTGATCGGTCGAATCGCCGACAAGGTTGATTCGCTGGGCTTGGGCGAAGACACCATCATTCTGTTCACTGCGGACAACGGCACCAACACAAGCATCCGGTCCCGATGGAATGGCACCGAGATTCAAGGTGGCAAAGCAGGAATGAAAGACAACGGGACGCACGTTCCACTGGTTGCTCGGTGGACGGGGCACACGCCGAAGGGAAGCGTGTTGTCTGACCTGGTCGACTTCACTGACTTCTATGCGACGCTATCAGATGTTGCGGGCCGCGAGGCGACTGCTGATGATCCGATCGATGGAAGAAGCTTCTTCCCGCAACTCAATGGCCAGCCGGGGAATCTTCGCGAGTGGGTCCTATGCCACTATCAATGCTATTGGAAGAAGAAGCCAGGGCAGTACGCCAGAACGGCACAATACAAGTTGTATCGCGATGGACGCTATTACCAAGTTCCGGTGGACTTGGACGAGTCCAATGATCTTGGCGATTCGGTCAATGGTGAAGCGGCCAATGTTCGAAAGGAACTCGCGTACTTGTTAGAAAAGTGCCCGCCCGTTCCACCGGGAGCGTTGGACAAAAACACCAAGGTCCGGCCAACGTATCCGGAAACACCGAATCTTTTTGCGCAGTGATGCAGACGTTTGCGGCACACGATCGCATCACGCAGGCCGCAGCTTTCATTGCGGCGAACATCGCAGCACTATTGACGGCTTCTCAAAACGAATCGACCGCTGACTGTGTTGAACGAGTCGTTGTCTTTTCCCGTGCCTGCGCCGGTGAAATTTGCGGTGAAGTCCAAGCCGTCGAACCATTTGGTTGGGAAGGCGATGAAGAATACGTTGTTCTTCCACGGCCAGTCGCTTCCCGGTCGCTTGGCACCGAACGGTCTCTCCGGACTGTAATACTCCACGGTTGTCCAGGGACCCCAGGGTGCGGGTGCATCAAAAACTCCCAGTAAACCCGCCTTGCTTTCACCGTGTTCCGTGCAGATCAGGACTCGCTGTAATCCAGGGTGGTAACACGCACTCATGCACCATCCGACCCCGTTTGAATCGCGAAAGACAGGACGTTTTTCGTCAATGGAGCCCCACTTGGGCTGATCGTCAGGGCTCAGCCCGGCAAAGAACTCGAAGCGATCGCGATCTGGTCCGAATTGAAGTTGATCCGTGGCGATGCGGGCAAGGTAAATCGTCCCTGGGCGATGGACGATCAATCCGGCGGCGTCGTTTCCTTGTTGTTGTATTTTGGGATCACTCGGCCGAATGAAATAGCTGTAAACATAGTCGCCAAACGATTCAGGGACGCCCCGGTTTGCACGTCCAAAGTTTAGGAACGTTGGTATGGTCAGGTTGTCGAAAGAGGTGAATTTCCAGCCGGATTTGTTCCATGTGGCACCGAAGTCACGAGAACTTGCCAAGCGAATGAATTCATAATGGTTTCGGTAGTCCTTGCCTGGTGGTCTATCGGGGACAACCCACATGTGAAGCTGTTCGTCAACGCCGATCATTCCCCAGCTTTTGCCATCGAACTGGGCCGGATTTTGACCGTCGACTCCGCCCCAGATGTTGGTGCCTCGATAGTCATCGGCGGGACCTTCAATCTTGGCCACCCCCAATCCGACACGGCCCTTGGAATTGGATCCGCCGAAGCCTCCACCGTCACCCCAAGCCCCATAAAGGTGGCCATCCTGTGCCCAGGTCAATTGAAAGTTGTCACTACCCTGTGCGGCACGTCGGTGCGTCTTCCAGTCCAACTGAATTCGTTCAATGATTGGACTTTTGGGATAGGGCTCGTTGGCGACCGACCGGGCGAACATTCCAAGGCAGACAAACATCACAACTACACCCAGGCGTACAAATGAATGTGATGCTACCGCGGATGGCCTTGTGTGGATTCGGCTGAATGGGTTCACGACATCCTCCAAGAGTTTCTGCCGTCCCGGCGATAGCGAATCGCCGGGTTAGAATGTTGTGAGAAATCGAAAAGGGGAGACGAGAGAACTCGACCGGTGGTGTGTCCTCGATATTACTGACGATCGTCGGTTATCTCGTGGGTATCTTCTTGTGTCAGTTTTCGAAAGCGGTTGTTGCGCAGAACGACGTCGTTTTCACCAACCTTTGCAAAGGCGACCGACTCGTCACCCAGGCCGCTGATCAGGCAGTTTGAGATGCTGGAGAAGCGAACGTCCTTCATTCGAAAGGCGGCTCGGTTGAAGTTTGCCAAGACACAGCCACTGATCGAAACGCCCTCGCAATCAGCCAACTCGACCACCGCGTCCTGGTGCACGATTCCCTGAAACACCTCGCCGTTGAGTGTCAGGTTTCCACAGCCTTCCAGGATCATGCCCAGCTTTGCGTCCGCGCCGTCGCCATAGTGATATTGCGGGTTTCGGTCGTACAAGTTGCCCGACAACGCGATCTCTCGGCAATTCTTGGCTCGTAAGTTCGCTTCATAACCCTTCCACATTGTGTTGCCCGAAATCGTGATCCCTCGCACGTCCTCGAGGTCGATGTTGAACTGGACGTCGGAAAGCACATTGTTGGCGATGGTGATGTTTCCGACACGACGGTCTTGTGTGAACGATCGCGCTTCCGGGATGCCGGTGATGCGAATGTTTGCGGAATCCGTTGCCTCGTGGGTGTGTTGGATCGTACAGCCGACGATCGCGACCTCCGCCACCGATGCATCGTTCGAATCCAGCAGGATGTTTGCGGTCGCGGGCGAACCATCGCCCGCATGGTTCCCTTCGATGTCGCAGGTACCGATCTGCAGGTTGCGGATCTCACTGCGACGTGACACCACGCCACCGCCTTGGTTGTAACTGATGTGACAGTTGGCGATGTTGATTTGATGCAAGTTCAAGTCTTCCATCAGCACACCAATGCCCGCGTTTTCATACAGGTGGCATTGTCCAATCGTGACATTGCGATTGCGACCTGTCAGGCGAATAGCGTGTCGGCTGTTGCGGATCACTAGGCGAGTCATCGTCAACTGCATCGTACCGGATGCTTCGATCCCGTCGGCCTCGGGATGCTTGCCGACGATTTCAATTCCGTCGATCAGTGGGGCACGCTGGCGATCCCAAACACCCGGCCGGACCGTCGATGGGCTGGCGGTTCCATCGTGCGTCCCGGTGAATTGAATTGCGGGCCCAGGCCCCGTCATTACAAAACGGACAACTCCATCGCCATGCAGGCTGGTCCAACCGACGCGATCCAGGTCAATCACGATGGGCCGAGTCAGTCGGTAAACGCCTGGGGCGAAACGCAGCGAACCGGTGGAGCGGTCCACGGCCGCCTGAATCGCCATGGTGTCGTCGGCGACTCCGTCACCGACTGGTTGGTGCGGCAGGGAAGTGCGTGCATCGTTAGCGTGTGCCGGGCGGGCATTTTCAACGGTTTGCGCGATCAGCAACGACGATGGCAGCGTCCATAGCGTAAATGCAAAAAGCAGCAGTGGTCGATTGATGTTCATGGTCGGCCTTCCTAGGGTTCGTAACTCAGCAGCTTACCAAGACCGATCAGCATGGGTACGTCAGGCTGTCCGGCTATCCTGCAATGACGCAAAGATGACTTCCCATACCGGTTTGCTGCCTCGCACGGAACTGACCTTGGCGTGGCGACATGGTGGCGTTGCCGAACCAAGATCACTTTGGCCGAATCCACCCCGTGCTGGTCATCAGTGCTTTCTGGAAATGGGGAGCGATGTCAGCGGGGCCGGTGCGCAGATGCTAAAAACAGACGCATCGAAAAGCCTTCTCGGGTCGCTCCTGCGAACCTGGCTTGCATTCGGTCGCCGGTGTCCCCACTTTCCTTCAATGATCCGCGAAGCCCATGAAGCCAATCGTTCAGATCTCACTTGACGTCACCGACATCGCGGAAGCCGTGAAGCTTGCCGAACTGGCGATGCGTTCCGGGGTGGACTGGCTGGAGGTCGGTACTCCGTTAATCATCGCCGAAGGGATGCATGGGGTGCGGGCACTTCGTCAACGGTTTCCCGACACCCCCATCGTTGCCGATTTGAAAACGATGGACGGCGGATGGCTGGAAGCCGAACTGATGGCCAAGGCCGGCGCAACGCATGTGGTCGTCATGTCTCAAGCACATGATGAAACGATCAAGTGTGTTGTGAAGGCCGGGAAAGACTTTGGTGTGGGCGTGATGGGCGACAACTTGGCTTCGTCTTGCATGATCGACGGGGCCAAGCGACTTGAACAGCTTGGTTGCGGCTACGTCATCCATCACATCGGGTTTGACGAACGTAACGGAATTGCCGCGGCGGGCGGACGCATGCCCAGTCCAATGGATCAACTGAAAGACGTGGTGGACGCGGTGTCCGTACCGGTTCAGGCGGTCGGCGGACTGACCTTGGAACAGGCGATCGAAACACCCAAGTTCGGTGCCCCATTGGTTGTGCTTGGTGCACCGCTGACGATCGACAACGATCGGTTCCAGGCTGCATCGGGTGACATCGAAGGGGCACTTCGAAAAATCTGTGATCATGTGCACGGGTACGGTGATGTCGTGATCGGAGGGTCGGTCGAATGAGTATGCCCGCGGTGGTCAATTACAAAGCGGAAAAGCACTGTGTCGAGTTGCGGGAACTGGATGTTCCCGAGTTTGGTGATGATGAAGTTCTGCTGGAGGTTGGTAACGTCGGTGTCTGTGGCAGCGACTTGCACCAGTGGACCAATGATCAATCTTGGCCTGTGAATTATCCGGTCGTCTTGGGGCATGAGTTTTGTGGGACCGTGGCCAAGGTCGGCCGGCGTGTCGATGGGTTCCGTGAAGGCGACCGCGTCGTAAGTGAAACCGCCGCGGTGATCGATCCGGACAGCCCGATGACCCGACGTGGTTTGTACAACTTGGATCCGTCTCGCAAGGGTTTTGGATATGGCGTTGATGGCGCGATGACGAGGTTTGTTCGGGTACCCGCGCGGACTTTGCACGCGATTCCCGATTCGTTGCCATTCGAGTCGGCGTGCTTGGTGGAACCTTGTTGCGTGGCCTACAACACCGTGGTCGGGAACGTGCGGATTTTTCCAGGCGACCGAATTTTGGTCTTGGGACCGGGGACAATCGGGATCCTTTGCGCGGCCATCGCCAAGCTGTGTGGTGCCGAGGTTGCGATCGTCGGTTTGGAAAAGGATCGGCCGCGGTTGGACATCGCGATGCAGTATGGTTGCAGCACCATCGTTGGCGATGCCCGTGATTGGGCACTGCAACGCGACGCAATGGGATGCGATGGTGTCGTCGATGCGGCGGGAGTGGGGCCGACGATGAAAATCGCTTTGGATTTGGTAAGACCGGCGGGCTGGATCTGCAAAGTTGGTTGGGGTGCACCATCGGATGGTTTTACGCTTGACCCCATGATCCAAAAGAACATCACCGTGCAGGGAAGCTTTTCGCATCATTGGGCTATCTGGGAACGTGTGATCGCGCTGCTTTCCAGTGGTGCGCTTGATGTGCGACCCATCATTGGTGGCGTCTGGACGCTCGATCAGTGGCAAACCGCTTTTGAAACCATGCACAGTGGACAAATCGTCAAAGCCGTCTTGCGCCCCTGAACACTTTGGAATTGAATTGGGACATGTGATGGGGATGCTCTTGGTGAAGGTCGACGTTTCGATCGCAACGGAACGTCGGGCCCCAGGGATCGAAAAGAAAGTTGAATGCCATGCCGAAATTAGCCGTTTTTCCGAAGGCCTACATGGATGCCTTGTGCATCGATGGCACGATGAAGTTGGAGCAGTGGATTGATCTTGCCGCAACGTTGCCGATCGATGGTCTGGAGTTGTACAGCGGGCTTTTGGATCTGAAGGATTCCAGTGTCTGGGGCCGATACCGAAAATTGATCGAATCGTCTGGTCTACAAATGCCGATGATGTGTTGTTCGCCCGATTTCACTCATCCCGATGATGGCTTTCGCGCCGACCAGGTCGAAAAAGAAAAGTACTGGATCAATATGACGGCCGAACTTGGGGGCCAATATTGTCGTGTACTCAGCGGCCAGCGTCGGCCGGAGATTAGTCGTCAGGACGGAATTCGATATGCCGCGGATTGTATCCGGGCTTGCATCCCGTACGCGAAAGAACGAGGGATCACGCTGATTATCGAAAACCATTACAAAGACAACTATTGGACCTATCCCGAGTTCGCCCAATACGCTGATGTGTTTTGTGATCTGGTCGACGCGATCGACGTTCCTGGCTTCGGGGTCAACTACGATCCCTCCAACACGTTGATCGCTGGGGAAGATCCGATCGAACTACTGCAACGCGTCAAAGATCGCGTCGTAACGATGCACGCATCAGACCGCTATCTGAAGGAAGGCACTTGGGATGACCTGCGGCATGAAGAGATGGATGTCGAAGGTTATGCGCAGCGACTTTGCCATGGTGAGATCGGAAAAGGGCTGAATGACTACGACCAGATCTTTGCGATCCTTCAGGACATCGGGTTTGATGGTTGGATCAGTGTGGAAGATGGTGTCGAAGGATTCGATCAGTTGCAACGCAGCGTTGAATTTCTGCGACGCAAATTAGCAGCCTGGCAAGCTTAGCCCATCGCGGTCTTCATCTTGGTTCGTTGCACGGCGGTTGGATCGAGGGCCTTGGTCTGAACCTGGCCGGGGGGGCGTGTGAGTTCCGCTATGATGGTTCGGCGGATGATTGAGTGTGGTTCAAAGTCGGCGTCACCAACAGATCAGCGGAATGATGAAGCGTCTAGTTTGCCTGTTAATCTTTCTGTTCACTTCGTCATTTGCCTTTGCGGACGATCGTCCCAACTTTGTGATCATCATGGTCGATGATATGGGATACGCCGGGATCAGTTGCTTCGGCAATCCGTACTTTCAGACGCCTGAGATCGACCGCCTGGCTGCGGAGGGCATGCGATTGACCGACTTCCATTCCTCTGGAACTGTCTGTTCGCCGACGCGTGCGGGTTTGCTGACCGGTCGCTACCAGCAACGTGCGGGAATCGAGGCAGTGATCCATCCGGTGCGAAGTCATCCGGAGCACCGAAAGGGATTGCAAACGTCTGAAGTTACCTTTGCAGAGATGTTGCAATCCCAAGGATATGCGACGGCACTGATCGGCAAGTGGCATCAGGGGTATGTCCATAACTCCGACGATTTTCACCCGCAAAACCATGGTTTTGATCAGTTCATCGGGTATCACAGCGGCAACATCGACTTCGTCAGCCACGTTGGTGACCACAATGAACACGATTGGTGGCATGGACGTGAAGAAACGAAAGAAAAAGGGTACGTCACCGATTTGATCAACGCTTACGCGGTTGACTTTATCCAGCGAAGTCGAGACCAGCCATTCTGTCTGTATATTCCGCATTTGGCGATTCACAATCCGGTTCAGACGCCCGGCGATCCGCCACGACGCACCGAAGACGGAGGTTGGAATCGTTGGAAGCCCGCGGATCATGACGAACGCATTGAAAAGTATCGCGGAATGACTTTGCCGATCGATCAGGGGGTCGGTCAGATTCGAAAGAAGTTGACCGAACTTGGACTGGATCGCAAAACACTCGTTTTATTTTTCTCTGACAACGGTGCGGCCAACGATTTTCCCAGCGGCAGTCCCGGTCTGCGAGGTAACAAAGGCAGCGTGTACGAGGGCGGGCATAAGGTTCCCTTCATTGCCTGGTGGCCAGGTCGAATTGCAGCCGGCAGCAAGAGTGATGTTCCCGCGATCACTTTGGATGTGATGCCCACTCTGTTGTCTCTCGCCGGAGTGCAATTACCCGCGGATCGGCGACTTGACGGTGTTGACTTGTCGCCCCTGCTGCTTCGGCGTCAGACTCTGGAAAGTCGGCCTCTTTATTGGGCTTCGCTTAGCAACAACGGGGGGCGTTCCGAGGCGATGCGAGACGGTCCATGGAAGCTGGTCGTCCAACATCCCAGGGCCGCAAAAGGAAGCTTTGAAAACGAGCGTCTGGAGCTGTACCGCCTGGACCAAGACCCTTCGGAATCGAACAACCTGGCAGACCAGCATCGTGCTCAAGCAGCACAGATGTTGTCCCGTTTGAAAGACTGGTATGCCGACACGCAGCGCACCGCGACGCCACAGTTTGGCGGTTGGCGGCGCTAGATTTCCGGAATGACATCAGCGTGTACCCAGCCACTGAGATGGCGTTTGTAGGCAACGCTGGACTGGAACAATGCCGTGGGTGGCCGACCAATCGTTCCCGAAAACTGGACCGGCAGAGTCGGGTTGGGATAGACTGCCAGGAGTTCCAACTCAGCTTCCCACCGGGGCGTGTTCCGGCGGTGGGCGGGCCTCACTGAAATTGACAGCTTATTGTCAACATTCGCGCGGCCGCAGCGTTCACCAGAGCCATTCGTCTTGACCGTGTTTGACAGGTTGACGTCATTTCATTCGCGGGTAGCGGATGGTTCTGGACGCATTGGATCATTCATCAAGTTATTTCAGGAAAATTGGACATGATTCAGCGGCTATATCAAACGGTGGCAATCGCGTTGGTGCTATTCGTGGGTGTTAGCCATGCCTCGGACAGGCTGAACATTCTCTTGATCACCGCTGATGATTTGGGAACACAGCTTTCCTGCTACGGAGATCCGATCGCCAAAACGCCCGAGATCGACGACTTGGCGAGACATTCGGTCCAGTTTCAAACGGCGTACGTGAGCCAAGCGTCTTGCAGCCCATCGCGGTCCACGATGTTCACTGGCTTGTACCCGCACGGAAACGGTCACTACGGATTGGCGAACGCCAATGTCGGATTCCAGTTGCATTCGGAATTGCGTGACGACGTGTTGCCAAATGTGCTCAAGCGGGCCGGATATCGAACAGGGATTATCGGAAAGCTCCACGTGAATCCGGAAGATTCATTTCAGTTTGACATGCGGCAAAGAGACGGATTCGGCAACCGGTTGGTCCGAAAGCAACTGCAGTATGCCAAAGAGTTCGTCAGCCAGTCAGAAGGACATCCATGGTTCTTGATGTTCAATCTGTTCGATCCGCATGTTGCGCGCCAGCGACTTGCCAACGGGAATCGAGGACCACAATACTTTCCAGACCAAGTCGATGGATTGCCGGAGAAAGTTTTAACCGCGCAGGATGTCCCGCCGTGGCCGTGGCAACAAGTGAATTCGCGGGCACAACGAACCAAGATCGCAGGTTACTACAACTGCGTGCATCGGATCGACGCGGCAATCGGAATGCTGACCCAGATGCTTCAGCAATCGAGCCATTGGGATGACACGTTGATCATTTTCCTTGGGGATCATGGACCACCCTTCGCGCGAGGAAAAACCAGTTGCTATGAAGCCGGGCTGCGTATCCCGTTCTTGGCCCGATGGCCGGGTGTGTCTGAGCCACATGTTTCGAACCGTTTGGTGGGCAGTGTCGACATTTATCCGACGATCTTAGACGCAGCTGGCATCGAAACGAATTCACCGCTGCATGGACGCTCGCTAAGGCCGGTTTTGGTGCAATCGGAATCGGTGGATTGGCGCAATACGCTAGTTGCTGAATTTCATTATCACGGCGGATCGCCGTTTTTTCCAAGAAGGGCCATTACCGATGGCCGGTTCAAGTTGATTCATAACTTGCGTTCCGGCGAGGTCACCGCTTCACCGTCGGTCGATGGCGATCGAGCCAACGTCATGGCTGAAAAGCTGGGATCTGATCATCCGGCCAGGCTGGTGATGGAGCGTTTGGCTGATCCGCCCGAGTGGGAATTGTACGATCTGAAGGACGATCCGATCGAGTTCGACAACCGGGCAAACGATCCGGCAATGTCCAAGGAGGTAAGCCGATTGAAACAGGCTTTGACCCTGTGGCAACAGCGAACGGAGGATCCGTTTGTTGATGCTGATTTTCGCGACAGGATCGAAAGCAAGTATCAGAAATCCTCCAACTGAAACGAACGGTTTCGGCTGATGAGTGCGTCATTCGGTTCAGTCAGATTTGTATTTGGACTGACGTGCGATATTGGGGCCGACACCATCGATCACGAACCCCAAGTCGGTCGAAAGAGCATCCGAATCCACCGATGCAAACCAAGGGATTCAATGAGCCAGCTGGTAACCATTCGAATGCAACGGTTTCTAACGAACACGATTGCTGCGATCTCGTTGGCCGTCATGCCAATGCGGGCCGCCGATTGCTCCGCACAGTCAGTTGTGCCGGCGGACCTTGCGGCTCAAAAAGCCGAAGCGGAGCAGTTTTTTCAGAAAAGCATTCGTCCATTCATCAAGACCTATTGCCTGGATTGTCATCAGAATCGACGTCCGACCGAGGCAGGGCTCAGCTTTACCCCCGCGCTTGATACGCCGGGGCATGCCGCCTTCAGTGAGAAATGGAAGAAGGCAGTGGCGCGCGTGAAAGCGCATGATATGCCTCCGGAAGGTTTAGAGCAGCCCAGCGATGAAGAACGACTGAAATTTGTTCAGTGGCTGGATAAGGTCAAATACCTTAGTCCCAAAGACCCGGGGCCGTTTGTCATCCGGCGTCTAACCAAGACAGAATACGCCAATACCCTGCGTGATCTGTTTGGTGTTGATCCCAAGGTTGCCGATCGTCTGCCCGACGAGGTCAGCGGTGAAGGTTACCTCAACTCTCTTTCCCCACTTCAGCTGGAACAATACCTTGCAATCACTGACCAGGTGGTGAACCAGGTCATTGCGACTGACGAGTCGTCTCCGACGAACTGGCAAAGGGAATGGATCGGCCAGCTTCCCTCCGAAAGTTCGAATACTGGTGCAGCCGTCGAAAAGATTGCCAGATCGCTTGCCAAGAACATCTATCGGCGGCCTGCGTCGGATGATGAAGTGGCGGTCCTGTTGAATGTTTACGAACTCGGACGTGGAAAAGGGCTTTCAGAAACCGGATCACTGCGTTTGATGCTCAAAGCGATGTTGGTTTCCCCACAATTCCTGTTCATCACACCGGCCGTCGGGGCCGCTGCCCCGGTGGGCATTGTTCCACTGGACGACCATCAGATCGCCGCGCGTTTGTCGTACTTGTTGTGGGCAACGATGCCCGATGCCGAACTGATGGCACTGGCTGATTCCAAACGACTGCATGAACCACAGACGTTGAAGGCTCAAGTCTATCGCATGCTGGACGATCCACGGTCTCGTGCGTTGTTTGATGGTTTTGGCGCACAATGGCTTGGGCTGACGGACCTGAAGACCAGGGCGTTTGATGCATCAAAGTTCCCACAGATGACCGACGCGATGCGATCGGCCATGTATGACGAGGTGCGATTGTTTTTTGAAGACGTGGTACGAAACAACCACAGCGTCACGCGATTGATCGACAGCGAATACTCGTTTCTCAATGAAGACTTAGCAGCGATTTACGGACTTCCGGATGCCATTTCGGGGCCAGAGATGCGTCGTGTTTCTTTGCCCGACCGAAATCGTGGAGGGATTTTGGGGATGCCCGGCGTTCTGGCGGCCACGTCGTTTCCCAACCGCACCAGCCCGGTCATTCGCGGCGTGTGGGTATTGCAGCAAGTGTTGGGCGAACAGGTGCCATCGGCGCCGCCCGATGTACCGGAACTCGAAACACAGGATCAGGAATCCGTGGCCAACTTGACACTGCGCGAACGGACGGAATTGCATCGAACGGATCCTGTCTGTGCCAACTGCCACAAATTGCTCGATCCGATCGGTTTCGGCCTCGAGAACTTTGACGCGATTGGTCGCTGGCGTGATCAAGATGAAAATGGTCGTGCCATCGATTCCACGGGCGAGCTTCCCGATGGAAGTCGATTCACCAGCCCCGAAGAATTGAAAGCGATGATCGCCGGTCGCGTCGACGACTTTTCACGCAACTTGCTGGAGAAGTTGTTAGCCTATGCTTTATGTCGAAGGCTGGAGGGCTACGACGAGATCGTCGTCGATGAATTGATGCGAGAAATCGCAGCGGATGACTACCGAATGAAAACGATCGTCACCGCCGTGGTCACCAGTTATCCCTTCACACATCGCCAGACCAACTGATTGACGCAGTTCAATCAGTTGGCAACGACAGACTGGGCGCATCAGTTGGCGTGCCCGAAAGGTTTCTCATGAGCACAATCAGCACGATCGGGCGAAGATCCTATCTTAAGGGTGCGGGAGCCGCGCTTGCGTTGCCTCTTTTGGATGCGATGGGATGGGCGGATTCGGGGGCAGGCAAAGCGTTGAAACCTCCGGTCCGTTTGGGATTCATGTACATGCCCCACGGGGTGATCATGGATCAGTTTTGGCCCGCCGATGCGCACAGTTTCTTGACGTCGCCACCACCGGCAATCCAGTCACTGCGACCGGTTTTGGATCAATGTCTGATGATGAAAGGCATTTCAGGCGTTTCCAACGGTCCGTACAAGGGTGCCCCCCATGCCTTGGAATTGTCGACTTGGCTGACCGCGGCGCTGCCCGATCCCGATCGGCGTGATGAGATCGCAATCTCGATTTCCGCAGACCAGATTGCGGCGAATGCATTGGGAGCGTTTACCACGCTGCCTTCGTTGGAACTTGCCACGATGCCCCAAACATGGAAAGAAAACCAAGCGGGGCTGAACGAAGCCTACTATTCCCATTGCAGTTTTCGTTCTCCAACCCAGGCGGTCCCTGCCGAAATCAATCCGCGGAATGTGTTGAATCGACTGTTCAATACGAAAGATCAAGACAGCGGCAAGGTTTCCTCGGAGATCAGTCCCTTGGACCGCAATATGTTGGATCTGGTTCTTGGTGGTGCGCGTGATTTACGACGGACGCTGTCTCCGAACGACCAGCAAAAGCTGGATGAATACCTAGATAGTGTGCGGTCGGTGGAACGACGAATCGCCGCCATTGAAATACGTCAAAAGGAAGCGGCATTGGAAAAGGCTGGGATTCGACCGAGCCGTAGTCACAAGTCGGATTCGCCACCGATCGAGGTCAAGATTCCTGAAGGAGACAAACGTAGCGAGTACATGCAGGTCATGTGCGATTTGAATGTGTTGGCCTTCCAAACCGACACGACTCGGGTGTGCACCTACATCGGGTCCACGCCAAACGGTGCGTCCTATCCGGAGCTGGGATTTTCTGACAAGCATCATTCGACAACACACCACAACAACCAGCCCGATAAGGTCCGGAAAGTCGCCGCCATCACGGAATTCAATATTGAACAATTTGCCTATATGGTGAAGAAGATGCACAGCTTGCGTGAAGGCGATGGAACACTGTTGGATAACTGCATCATGATGTGGGGTTCCGGACTGGAAGACGGTAACAAGCATACCCGCGAAAATTTGCCCTTCATTTTGGCCGGACGCGGCGGCGGTTCTCTGAATACCGGGCGTTTCCTTCCGGATGTTCAGGGGAATCAGGGAGATTTGTTGACGACCTTGTTGACTTGTGCCGGCGTGCCGATGGATCGTCCCGTAGGAATCGCAACCAAGCAAATTACGGAGCTGTCAGCGAAAGGCTAGACGCATGTCCTGGTTTTTTTGGGGCGAACTTCGGGCTGTTTTTTCACGCAGATGGCATGGTCGAGTCGAAGGAGTCGTGCGGTATTATGTTGCAGGATCACGCACGATGAGAGTTCGTTCCGGACGAAGCGATTGGTTCCGATAAGATTGCTGGCCAGGTGAATGGAGATGGTAATGACGATGGTTCGGTTTGTTTGTTTGGGTGTCTGTTCGATTGCACTGTTTGTGACAGGATCCGTGAATTCGGGACGGGCGTCTGCACAGCAAATCGGATCCACCACCGTCGTATCAGCCGACGCATCGCAGCGAATCGTTCCGGCTGTTCCTGCGCCCGGTCAATGTATGCCGCTGTTGATTGATAGCGATGTTGCGAATGAGATTGATGATCTTTACGCCATCTCGCTAGCGCTTGCGGCCAGCGAGAGGTTTGAGCTTCAGGGGATGGTGGCTACACACTTCGCGCAGTGGGCGGGACCCGACAGCACTGACAAGTCGTTTGATCTGTTACAGCAACTGTTGGAAGTGTCGGGAAACCAAGTACGATTTCCGATAGCCCGTGGTGGCGACCCCATGCAGTATTCAAATGTCCCCACTTCCAGTGAGGGAGCGGATCTCATCGTTAGGCTGGCAAGGCAGGCGTCGCCGAGCAATCCGCTTTGGGTTGTCGTGTTGGGAGCCGCGACCAATACAGCAAGTGCCATACTGCAGGCACCCGACATTCAACCCTACCTGCGGGTTGTCTTTCATGCCCGCTGTGCCCACCACTGGCCGGAGCGAACGGTTCAGTTCAATGTCGTGGGCGATGTGATCGCCGTTCAAGCTTTGTTGGAAAGCCAGGTACCGTTGGTGTGGTTCGACACAGGAACCAAACTGACGATTCCGTATGCAGAAACGAAAGCAAGGCTTGCCCCGATGGGAGCCACCGGAGAGTTTCTGCATCGATTTCGAGACCAGAAGCCGCAATTCGCCAAGGTCACGAAAGGCTTTTTCGATGTCGGCGACATCGCTTGGCTGATGGATCCGACGTTGTGCAAGATGGAGGTCGTTTCTACACCTCGACTGCAGCGAACGTTGGCTTTTGAAAGATCACAACGTCACGGCGAGATGTTGCGAGTCAGCGAGATTGACGTGGATCGCACCTGGAAACTTTTCTTTGACAGCCTTACGCGGTCGCCTCAGATTCGTTAGTCCGGTACGTTTGTTGGCGGAGCAGACAATCGTCTGGGCACGTGTTGGTGCTTCAAGGCGATAGCAAGTCAGACATTCGCTTCCTCAGCTCAGCCAAGGTCGACTGCACCTGGGCATCTTGCCGGTGGGTGACGGCCAAGTTTTCAAATTCTTCGGAGTCGCGGGAGTGATCGTACAACTCCTCCTCGCCGGAAGAGTAACGGATGTATCGCCAACGTGGCGTCCGCAATGCATGGTGGTCAACAAATGTCGTGAGCACTGGATGGGGCCAATTTCGGGTGGGGTCTTCCAGGATTGGCCGCAGTGAATGCCCATCCAGTTCGCCGAGAGGTTGAACGCCTGCGTAATCCAATACGGTCGGGGCAATCGTTAGTAGGTCGACCGGTTGATCGTATCGGATGCCGCTGGGGATGCCTGGC